>CAMCXH010000006.1 GCA_945883285.1 Bordetella parapertussis
TTCATTGGCAATGCCGCGCTGACGGTTCAGGGCGGCTGATCCCTTCTCGATCCGCTCGGGCGCGACAGCACTGGTCGGATCGATCCGCACCCAGCCCTTGCCCGCGAGCCAGACTTCAGCCCAGGCATGGGCATCGGACTGCCGCACGATCCAGTAGTCGTCGGCCGGATTCGCTTCGCCGCCCTGATAGCCGGTCACCACGCGGGCAGGGATGTCGAGCGCCCGCATCAGCACGACGAAAGCGCTTGCATAGTGTTCGCAAAAGCCGGCTCGGGTCTCGAACAGAAACCGGTCGACCGGATTGTCTTCAAGCAGCGGTGGGGTGAGCGTGTAGCGAAAATCGGCGTCATGAAACATCGACAGCGCCCGCTTGACCAGCGCGCCGTTGTCGGTCTCTTCATTGCGCCAGCGCGCGGCAAGCTCGAGCGTGCGGCGATGATATCCGGGCGGCAATTGCACCCAGTTCTGCAGGGACAGCGGGGTTTCGTTCAAGCCGATCGAGGCATCAAGGCGAGCGCTCGCATTGAAACGGGTCCGTGCGGTCAGCGGGTCGGCGGCGAGCATGTCGAAATCCGGCGACACTGAGACCGCAAGGTCGGGTGCGTTCGGGACCGAGGCCGGTACGTCGAGTGCGAAAAGCCATCGTCCTGAATGCGGCTCAAGCGTGGTCCGGTAATAGAGCGCTGCCCCGCCTTCGGGCAGGGTGGTCTGTGCTGCCGGGCGCGGGCCGATGTCGGCACGCACCGCACGCCAGACCTTGCCGTCGAAGTGGCCCAGCGTCGGGCCGCGCCAGTACATCTGCGACTGTGCCGGCGCGCGCCCTTCAAACTGCACCCGAAAGGCCACGTCGTCGTTGTTGGCCAGATTGGAGATCTGTCCGGGCGACATGGTGTCCGACATGCCGGTGCTGCCTGAATGCGCATCGTTGGGCAGTCCCCACAAAGGCCCATTGATCCGGGGAAAGAGCACGAACAGTGCGGCTGCCAGCGGCAGTGCCTGCAGCAGCATCACGCCGACTGTCGTCAGTCGTCGGCGCAGGCTGACTTCGCGCTGGCCGAACTGCATGGTGAGCAGGGTGGCCAGCAGCCCCACCACCGCAAGCAGGCTCGCGGCAGCGGCAAAGATCGATTGCGACTCGAAAAAGCCGGTGACCAGAATGAAAAAACACAGGAAGACGACCACGAAGTGATCGCGTCTGGCTCGGATCTCCATCAGCTTGAGCCCCAGGAACAACACCAGGAGCGCGACGCCCGCTTCGCGCCCGAACAAGGTGCCGTATTGGGCCAGGACGCCGGCGGTGCAGGCGGCCGCGGCTGCGATGCTCAGCACCTTGCCCGGAAGCGGTCGGCCCGCGAAGACCAGGCCGGTTCGCCACAGGAAAAGCACACAAAAACCGGCCGCGCACCACAGCGGCAGATAGAAGAGTTGCGGTGCAACGGCCAGGGCAATCGATCCCAGCAAAAAGAGGGTGTCGCGCCGCTCGCGCTCCCAGACGCCACCAAGCGTGCCGCCCATCACCCGCATCGAAAACATGACGCCCCGGTCGCGAAAACCTGCCATCGGTCTGCCTTCGCTCAGACCTGCGCCAGCGCCAGCGCCTGCAGGCACTCGGCCTGATGGCTTGCACCCGAGGCGCGGTCGATGGTGACCGAGTTCAGCTTCAGTCCATAGCTCAGGCCGGCCGATTCGGCATCGACCACCCAGCGGGCCATGCGCGAAAGGCGATCTTCGGCCGACAGCGATGCCGACATCGCCGACCACTCCAGCCACAACTGGCCGCCGCCCCCGCCTTCGAATTCAAGCACCAGCAGGTCGTCCCGCCCGCTTCGCGCCATCGCCTTCCAGGCCAGCCGTCGCGTCGAGTCACCCTCGCGAAAGGCGCGGATTGACGAGAAATCATCTTCGCCTCGTCCGCGTCCATTAAATTCATTGCCGATTGAACTGGATTCGGGAAGCGGTACTGCCGGCGTTTCGAGTCGCGGCAGGACCAGCATCCGGACCTGGGGATGCCACCAGGCCCAGGCCTGCCACAAGCCCAGCGGCCAGCGGGTCGACAGTCGCATGCGCGGGGCGGTCTGCCAGCCGCGTCGATCGGTGGGCAAGGCCACATCAATCAGCTGATCGACGCCGGCCGCAACGTCGATCAGGGTCGACTGCGCATTGCCGGGCACGGTCAGTTCGATCGCATAGCGTGCCCGGCCCCTGGCGTTTTGCAGGATCAGGCCGAGCTCGGCGAGTTCGCCGGCATGGACCGGTTCGGCGCGACCGGCGCGCAATGTCAGGCCGAGCAGGTTGCGCCAGGTGTGCAGCATCGAGACCAGACCGACCCCGATCAGCAGGAAGGTCAACGCATAGCCGAGTGACAGTGCATAGTTGACCGAGGTCAGCAGCATGATGATCAGCACCACACCGAACATCAGCCCGGCACGGGTCGGCAGGATGAAGATCTTGCGCCGGTCAAGGCGCAGGTCGCCGTTATGCGGGCCGCGTGCAATTCGGATCACTGGCGCGATCCGCTCGACCCAGTTCATGGCGGCTGCGAGCATCGCGAATCAGCCTGCGCCGCTCAGGGCACGCCCACTGACTTCGACAGCTCGGCGACCATCTCGGCGCGGGCCCGATGGCTTGTTGCCGCGCCCTTGGCCGGCTTCAGGCGATGACCCGCAACCGCGGTCAGCACCGCCTGTACATCGTCGGGCAGCACATGGTTGCGCCCGTCGAGCAAGGCCCAGGCACGCGACGCCTGCAGCAGTGCCAGTCCGGCACGCGGGCTCAGTCCTTCCGAAAAGAGCGGCGAGCGCCGGCTGTAGGTCAGCAGGTTCTGGACATAGTCGAGCAGCGCCGGTGCGGTCCGGATCAGCCTGAGCGAGGCTTGTGCATCGACCAGCTCGCCTGCGGTCATCTGGGGCTGGAGCGACGACAGCAGTTCGCGACGGTCATGACCCTCAAGCAGGGTTCGCTCGGCTTTCGGGTCAGGGTAGCCGAGCTCGATGCACATCAGGAAGCGGTCGAGCTGCGACTCGGGCAAGGGAAAGGTGCCGATCTGATCCTGCGGGTTCTGGGTGGCGATCACGAAGAAGGGATCGGGCAGGCGCCGCGGTGCGCCGTCAATCGAGACTTGTCTTTCTTCCATTGCCTCGAGCAGCGCACTTTGTGTCTTGGGCGAGGCGCGATTGATCTCGTCGGCGAGCAGCACCTGGGAGAACACCGGACCGGGATGAAAGGTAAAACGGTTGTTATCGCGCTCGAACACCGACACGCCGACGATATCGGCGGGCAGCAGGTCATTGGTGAACTGCACCCGCTTGAAGGCCAGTCCGAGCGAAATCGACAGCGCCTGCGCAAGCGTCGTCTTGCCGACGCCGGGCAGGTCTTCGATGAGCAGGTGGCCGCGTGCCAGCAGGCACGCCAGCGCCAGGCGAATCTGCGGTTGCTTGCCGACCACGACACTGCCAACCTGCGCAGCGACAGCCTGAATACGTTCGAGCATTGCGGTTCATCCTTTGGAGCGCAGTGTAATCTAGGGTTCGAATACGACTGACCGTCGCCCGATGGTCGGCGGAAATCGCGGCATTACGTCACATCCTGTGGTGTCGTGGCCGCAAACGGGACGCTTTTGCGACCCCTCTAACAGGAGACTCCGATGGCCAGTCAACTCGCGGCAACCGGGCATTCCCTGGCGGCCTCCGACACCCTGTCGCCTGCAGCGGGCGTCGAGCCGCTCGAGCGCATCGATCGGGGGCCGGTGGCCTGGTTGTGGCTCAATCGCCCGTCGGCCTACAACGCCTTGTCGGAGGAACTGCTGACCGCGCTTCAAGATCAGCTCGATGCGATTGCGCGTGATGACGCGGTCAGAGCGGTGGTCATCGCTGCACGGGGCAAGGCTTTTTGCGCCGGACACGACCTTCGCGAGATGCGCGCCGCGCCGGAGCTGGCGAGCTATCAGCATCTCTTTGCGCGTTGCAGCCGCATGATGATGACGCTGCAGCGCATGCCGCAGCCGGTGATCGCCCGTGTGCAGGGCCTGGCGACTGCCGCAGGCTGCCAGCTGGTGGCCGCCTGCGACCTGGCTGTGGCCGCTGACGATGCCCGCTTTGCGGTGTCGGGCGTCAATCTCGGTCTGTTCTGCTCGACGCCCGCGGTGCCTTTGTCGCGCAATCTTTCGCGCAAGGCGGCCATGAAAATGCTGCTGACCGGCGATTTCATCGACGCGGCACGGGCGCGCGACGACGGTCTGATCAATGACTGCGTGCCACCCGCCGAGCTCGACGCGGCGATCGAGGCCTTGCTTGCACGCATCGTCTCCAAGCCTCGTGAAGCCATCGCGGCCGGGAAAGGCCTCTTTTATCGACAGCTCGAGATGGGTTCAGAGGCGGCCTATCAGCTGGCCGGTCAGACCATGGCTTGCAACATGATGGATGACAGCGCTCTTGAGGGCGTGTCGGCCTTCATCGAGAAGCGACCGCCTAACTGGTGAGTTGATTTAAGGTTCAAGACAAAAAATTTTTTTTCCAGAGAGTAGCTAATGATGACCACCACCACACTCAATCGCCGCGTCCTGCTTGCATCGAGGCCGATCGGACTGCCCACGCCTGCCAACTGGCAGATCGCCGATGCGCCGATGCCGGCGCTGCCGCCTGGCGGCGTTCTCGTCAGAAATCTCATGCTGTCGCTCGATCCGGCGATGCGCGGATGGATGAACGAGGGACGCAGCTATATCGAGGCGGTCGGCATCGGTGATGTCATGCGTGCCGGTGGCGTCGGCCGCATCATCGCCTCCGATACCCCGGCCTTTGCGGTTGGCGACCCGGTGAGCGGCATGCTGGGCGTGCAGCAGTTCTGTGCAATCGAGGCCAAAGCGCTGGCGCTGACCGGACTGTCGCGCATCGACGTTGGCATGGCACCGCTGCCAAAATGGCTCAATGCACTCGGCATGCCTGGCATGACCGCCTACTTCGGGCTGCTCGATGTCGGTCAGCCCAAAGCCGGTGAGACCGTCGTTGTCTCGGGGGCGGCCGGCGCGGTCGGCCAGACCGTCGGCCAGGTCGCCCGAATCAAGGGCTGTCGGGTGGTCGGCATTGCCGGCGGCGCGGCGAAATGCGAGTTCGTGGTCAAGGAACTCGGCTTTGACGCCTGCATCGACTACAAGGCCGGCAGCGTGCGCGACGGCTTGAAGGCCCATTGCCCCAAGGGGGTCGATGTCTACTTCGACAATGTCGGCGGCGACATCCTCGATACCGTGCTCACCCGCATCAACATGAAGGCGCGCATCGTGATCTGCGGCGCGATCTCGCAGTACAACGCCACCGCACCGGTCAAGGGGCCAGCGAACTATCTGTCGCTGCTGGTCAATCGCGCCCGCATGGAAGGCATCGTGGTCTTCGACTATGCAAAACGCTATCCCGAGGCGGTCCGCGAGATTGCCGGCTGGATGGCGCAGGGAAAATTCATCTCTCGCGAAGACATCGTCGAGGGCATCGATCATTTCCCCGAGACGCTGCTCAAGCTGTTTTCGGGCGAGAACTTCGGCAAGCTGGTGCTCAAGGTCGCCGACGACGCCTGATCTCGGCGCGGGGCTTAAGACGCCCCGCCCGACAGCGCCCGGGTCACCCGCTCGGCCAGGGCGCCGAGGTCGCTGGCCAGTGCCTTGATGCGGGCTGCATCGAGCTGGGCGCTGAAGGACGCACCGCCAATTGTCATGGTCGGTTTGCGACTCGGATCGAAAACCGGCACGGCCAGGATCGTTGCGCCGCGCTGGTATTGCCCGTCATCAATGGCATAGCCGCGCTCACGGGTTTTCACGACCGACGCCCAGTAGTCTTCGAAGCTCGGCGCGCTGTCCCAGCGCAGGGCGCCGAAGCGGCTGCGGATCTCGGCTTTGGTCATGCCGCTGAAGGCGGCCATGCAGCGGCCGGATGCGCCGGCGAAGGTCGGAATGCGCGTGCCTACCGTCATCTGCACCCGGATCGCATTGTGGTTCTCGGAGACGTGCACCAGCGTCATTCGCTCGGTGTTGAGTGTCTGCCACATGACCACGGTCACCTCATGGCGCACCGCGATCTCATTGAGATGGGGCTCGACGAGTTTGACGAGTGAGGCGCGATCGAGCGCCCCCTGGGCGAGTTCGACCACGCCGAGCCCGATCGCATAGGACTTGGTTTCGTCGTCGAACGTCACCAGCCCTTCATGCACCAGCGTGCGCAGCAGGTTGAAGCAGGTGCTGGCATTCAGGTCGAGGTCACGGGCGATGCGCGTGACGCCGGTTGGCCCGCGGTTGCGAGCCAGGTAGCGCAGTACCCCCAGCCCGCTCACCAGGGCACCCACCAGTTTCGGGGGCGATAAGGCGCGGGGCTCGCTCATCGGGGTTGCACCGGCACGGCTTGCGGCAGTGGCCAGGGCGAATCGTTGGCCTCGAAGATCACGCGGACCCGATCGCCGATCCTGGCGGTGGCCGGATCATCACCGTGCCAGTTCATCATCATGCGAAAGCCCTCATCCAGATCGATCAGCGCAATGACATAGGGTACGTCCTCCTTGAACGCAGCCGTGGGCGCACGATGCACGGTGGTGTGCGAGTGGATGCTCCCGAATGCCGCCGATTCCTGCCATGTCAGCGAGTCATTGCCGCAGCTCGGGCAGTGGTTGGCCGGCGGAAACTGGGCGCGCGTGCAGTTTTTGCAATGCTGGAAAACCAGTCTGCCTTGCGCTGCCGCCTGCCAGAAGGGCAGGGTTTCGGCGGTGGGCCTGGGAATCGGTTTGGCGGGCGTCATGATCATGAGCGTCCCAGGATGAGTGAGCAGTGCGCCGACAGGATGCCGCCGTCGCCATGGACGAAGGCGGTTCGGGCGTCTTTGACCTGGCGTGCGTCGGCCTCACCACGCAACTGGCGAACCGCCTCGACGATATGGAACATGCCGCCAGCCGCACCCGAGTGTCCAAAGGACAGCAGGCCGCCGTGGGTATTGCAGGGCAGCTTGCCGCCCAGACCGAGTTCGCCGGCGAGTGCCGCGACGCCCGCCTGCCCGCGCTCGAAAAAGCCCATCGATTCGAGCTCGACCAGCAGGGTGATGGTGAAGGAGTCGTAGATCTGCGCGACATCGATGTCGGCGGGCTTGAGGCCGGCCTGCGCAAACGCCCGCTGCGAGGACTGCTTGCAGCCGAAGTCGGTCAGGCTGGGCGCAGCCACGATGTGTTCATGCGTGTGGCCCTGGCCCATGCCGAGCACTTTCAGCGGCGCCCGTGTGTCGCGACCGGCATCGGCCGCGCTCACGATCACCGCAGCCCCACCGTCCGACACCAGACAGCAGTCGAGCAGGCGCAGCGGCGAACTGATCACCCGCGAGCGCATCACATCGTCGAGGCTGATCGGCTCGCGCTTGTGGGCATCGGGATGGCGGGCGGCATGGCGACGGTGTTCGACCGAGATCGCGGCCAGCTGCTCGAGGGTGGCGCCGTATTCATGCAGATAGCGCTGTGCGACCAGGCCATAGGCTGGCGGAATGCCGATGCCGTAAGGGCGCTCGAACTGCGCATGGCCGAACTCGGCGAGAGCCGCCACCGCCCCGTCGCGGGACATGCCGGTGGCGCGGTTGTCGCCGGTCACGCACAAGACATGGCGGCACTGGCCGGTGGCTACCAGCGACTCGGCGAGCATCACCATGATGCAGGCGGTGGTGCCGCCTGACTGCAGGGCGGTGCAGACATTGGGATGGATGCCGACGAATTCGCAAAACGCCGAGGCCAGCATCGGATGCGGCTCGGCCAGCGAATAGGCGCACAGCACGCCGTCGATATCCGACCATTTCAGGCCGGCGTCATCGAGTGCGCCGCGCGCGGCCTCTTCATGCAGGCTCAGGCAGCTCGAGCCTGCAAGCTCGCCGACCCGGGTGTTGCCAACGCCGCTGATCATGCTCAGAGCCCGCGACTGATGATGTCCTTGCAGACTTCGGAGGTGCCGCCGGCGATACGGGTCACGCGTGCATCGACCCAGGCGCGCCCGATGCCATATTCGTTCGAATAGCCGTAGCCGCCGTGCAGCTGCAGGAATTCGTCGAGATAGCGGCCAAGCAGCTCGGTCGAGGTGAGCTTGGCCATGGCCGCTTTTTCGCTGGTGATGCCGCCGTTGATGTGCTCGGTGATGCAGTCGTCGACGAAGCTGCGCAGCATCGTGATGTAGGCCTTGGCCTCGGCGAGCTTGAATTTGGTGTTCTGGAACTCGGCGATCGGTGCGCCGAAGACCTTGCGCTCGCGCACGTACTTGACGGTTGCCTCGAGGTTGGCCTCGAGAATTGCGCACGATCGCACCGCGATCACCAGCCGCTCCTGCGGCAGCTGCTGCATCAGATAGACGAACCCGCGGCCTTCCTCGCCCACCAGATTGCCGATCGGCACCCGTACATTGTCGAAGAAGAGTTCGGCAGTGTCCTGGGCTTTCAGGCCGATCTTGTCCATGGGTTGGCCCTTGGAAAAGCCCGGTGTGCCGGCCTCGACCGCAATCAGCGAAACGCCCTTGGCGCCGGCTGAAGGGTCGGTCTTGCAGGCCACCAGCACCACGCCGCAGTTGGCGCCGTTGGTGATCCAGACCTTCTGGCCGGAGATGACCCAATGGTCGCCATCGCGCACCGCGCTGGTACGGATGCTTTTCAGGTCGCTGCCGGTGCCGGGTTCGGTCATGCCGATCGAGGCGATGATCTCGCCACGGCACAGTCGGGGCAGCAGATGCTGCTTGAGCGCTTCGCTGCCGTAGTGCATCAGATAGGGCGAGACCATGTCGGAGTGCACCGGGATGCCGGTGCTTGCCCCCACGCGGGCCATCTCTTCAGTGACCACGCAGGCGTGCAGGAAGCTGCCGCCGCCGCCGCCGTATTCAGTCGGGATGGTGGTGCACAACACGCCGGCCTCGCCGGCCTTGCGCCAGAACGCACCGGGTGTGATGCCGGCTTTTTCCCAGTCGCGAAAGTACGGTGCGATTTCGCGTTCGGCGAAGCGGCGAACCTGTTCGCGAAAGAGCTCGTGTTCTTCTTCGAAGAGGGTTCGGGTCATGGTGTCTCGCTCGATGCTGTTGACGGGATGGTGTGCCGGCGTTCGGCCTGGCGAATGTCGTTCTTGCCTTAGAATGGTCGCACAGTGTTGGTCCTTCGACCACATTCAATCCACCCGAAATTTTCCGACAGGAGCTTGGCATGGGACAACTCGACGGCCGCGTGGCCATCGTCACCGGATCGGGTCGCGGCATCGGTCAGCAGATCGCACTCAGACTGGCGCGGGCCGGCGCAAAGATCGTGGTCAACGACATCGATGAGGCACCGGCGCTCGAGACCATTGCGCTGATCCGCGAAGCAGGCAGCGAGGCAGTCGCCTGCAACGGTGACGTCGCTGCAGTCGACTTCGGCGAGCGCATCGTGAAGACCGCGGTCGAGACCTTCGGCGATGCCCACATCGTGGTGAACAACGCCGGCTATACCTGGGATAGCGTCATCCAGAAGATGACCGACGAGCAATGGGATGCGATTCTCGATGTCCATCTGAAGGCGCCCTTCCGGATCCTGCGCGCGTTTTTTGCGCACCTGAAGCCGGCGGTCGAGCGCGAGACCGCCGCCGGCCAGCGCATCGTCCGCAAGGTGGTCAATATCTCCTCGACCTCGGGTGTCAATGGCAATGCCGGCCAGTCGAATTATTCGGCGGCCAAGGCCGGCATCACCGGGCTGAGCCGCACGCTGGCCAAGGAGTGGGGGCGCTATCACGTGACCGTCAATTCGGTGGCCTTCGGCTACATCCAGACCCGTCTGACCAAGCCCTTGCAGGAAGGCGAGGCCGGGACGATCGAGATGCAGGGTCGCGAAGTCAAGATCGGCGTGCAGGCCGGCCGGATCGCGGCAATGTCGCAGATGATTCCGCTGGGTCGCGGCGGTACGCCCGAAGAGGCGGCCGGCTCGGTCTATCTCTTTTGCAGCCCCGACAGCGACTATGTCAGTGGTCAGACCCTGGTCGTCAACGGCGGTCTCTGAGCGCGATGCCGGCAGCCGATCTTCAGGCCGCGGTCGATTCGCTGCGCGACTCGGCCCGCATCGAATACACCCCCTGCGGCGACGGGCAGATGGTCTGGCGCCGCTGGGGCGAGGGCAAACCGCTCGTGCTGTTTCATGGCGGTGGCGGCAGCTGGGAGCACTGGGCGGCCAATATCGAATCACTGTCGCAGCACCGCGAGATCTGGTGCCCCGACTTCCCGTCTTTCGGCGATTCCGGCGATGTGCCGGCGCCCGGGCAGGTCGATGAGATCGCGCAGATCACCGCCGATGGTGTCGATCAGCTGTTTTCGAGGCCGATCGACATCGCCGGCTTTTCCTTTGGAGCGATGGTCGGGACCCTGATTGCGCATCATCGCCCGGGCCGGGTCGGGCAGCTCATCCTGGTGGGCGCGGCCTCGCTCGGCGTGCCCCGCAACCATCCGCCCCTGCAGGTCTGGCGCAAGGCCACCGATCCGGTGCAGCGCATGGCCCTGCACCGGACCAATCTTCACATTCTGATGCTGGCCCGCTCCGAGCCCGACGATGCAGCGCTGGCACTGCATTCGCGCAATGTCGAGCGTGCCCGCTATAACGGCCGCCGGCTCGCCTTCAGCACCCGGCTCCTCGATCTGCTCGATGCCCTCGACGTCAAGCGACTCGATGCGATCTATGGCGAGTTCGATGCCACCTGTGACGGCAATCTGGCATTGGTCGAATCGGTGATCCGCGAGCGCCGCCCCGAGGCCCGTCTGATCGGCATCCCGGGGGCGGGCCACTGGGTGCAATACGAGGGAGCCGCCGCCTGCGAAGCGGCGATCCTGGAACTGCTCGCCGCCTGAGTTGGTGCAGGGTTGGCGGGTATAATCACAGGCTAGCCGTCTGATTCAGATCTTCATCCACACCCCTTTCCACTTTTCCAGGTCTTTCATGAAAATTCTCGTGCCAGTCAAGCGAGTGGTCGACTACAACGTCAAAGTGCGCGTCAAGAGCGACGGCACCGGGGTCGACATCGCCAACGTCAAGATGTCGATGAATCCCTTCGACGAAATCGCGGTTGAAGAGGCGATTCGTCTGCGCGAAAAAGGCCTGGCCACCGAGGTGATCGCAGTGAGCTGCGGTGTCGCAGCCTGTCAGGAGACCCTGCGCACCGCCATGGCGATCGGCGCCGATCGCGCCATCCTCATTGAGGTCGGTGCCGACGACGACCTGCAGCCGCTGGCAGTCGCCAAACTGCTCAAGGCGGTGGTCGAGCGTGAGCAGCCCGGTCTGTGCATTCTCGGCAAACAGGCCATCGACGACGATGCCAACCAGACCGGCCAGATGCTGGCCGCGCTCACCGGCATGCCGCAGGCCACCTTCGCCTCGATGGTCGAGCTCGCCGATGGCCGCGCGGTCGTGACCCGCGAGGTCGACGGCGGTCTCGAAACCCTTTCGATTCGCATGCCGGCGGTGGTCACCACCGACCTGCGCCTGAATGAGCCGCGCTATGTGACGCTGCCCAACATCATGAAGGCCAAGAAAAAGCAGCTCGATGTCCTCAAGCCGGCCGATCTCGGCGTCGACATCACGCCGCGTCTGAAGACCCTGAAGGTCGCTGAACCCGCCGGTCGCAAAGCCGGCATCAAGGTGCCCGATGTCGCGGCACTGGTCGATAAACTTAAAAACGATGCAAAGGTGATCTGACATGGCTGCTCTCGTTATTGCTGAACACGACAACCACGCGATCCGCGGCGGCACGCTCAATGCGGTCACCGCGGCACTCAAGTGCAGCCCCGATGTCACCGTCCTGGTGGCAGGCGGCGGTTGCGCTGCCGCCGGTGCTGCCGCGGCCGCAATCGCCGGTGTCTCCAAGGTCCTGTTGGTCGATGCGCCCCACCTCACCGAGCAGCTCGCCGAAGCGCTTGCCGAGCAGGTGCTCGCGGCGGCCGGCGGCTATACCCACATCCTTGCCCCGGCGACCGCCTTCGGCAAGAACGTGACGCCGCGCGTGGCTGCGCGTCTCGATGTCGCGCAGATTTCGGATGTCACGATGGTCGAGTCACCCGACACCTTCCAGCGCCCGATCTATGCCGGCAACGCAATCGCCACCGTGCAGTCGGCTGATCCGGTCAAGGTCATGACGGTGCGCACCACGGCTTTCGATCCGGCGGTGGCCATCGGCGGTTCGGCGCTTGTCGAATCGGTGGCTGCGGCCGCCGACCCCGGCATCTCGACCTTCGTCAAGCGCGAAGTCGCCAAGAGCGAGCGCCCGGAGCTGGCCGGCGCCAAGATTGTCGTCTCGGGCGGGCGCGGCATGGGCAGCGCCGAGAACTTCAAGGTCCTTGAGCCGCTGGCCGACAAGCTGGGTGCAGCCATGGGCGCCTCGCGCGCAGCGGTTGACGCGGGTTATGCGCCCAACGACTGGCAGGTCGGTCAGACCGGCAAGATCGTCGCGCCCCAGCTCTATGTCGCCGTCGGCATCAGCGGCGCGATCCAGCATCTGGCCGGCATGAAAGACTCCAAGGTGATCGTGGCGATCAACAAGGATGCCGAGGCACCGATTTTCGGCGTGGCCGACTACGGTCTGGTCGGCGATCTTTTCGAGGCGGTGCCCGAGCTGGCCGGCAAGATCTGACCCGACCCGGCAAGAGCACAGTCACTCCATTGAACAAAGGGCGCGCGGCATGAGCTATCTGGCACCGGTCAAGGACATGATGTTCACGATCCGTGAACTCGCGGGTCTGGCGCAGGTGCGCCAGTTGCCCGGCTTTTCGGACGCAACCGACGATACGGTCGAGGCGGTGCTCGAAGAGGCCGCGCGTTTCAATGGCGAGGTGCTCGCGCCGCTCAACTGGGCGGGCGACCTGAAGCCGGCCACGGTGGCCGATGGGGTTGTCACCACCACCCCGGGTTTTCGCGAAGCGTTTCGCGCGTTCGCCGAAGGCGGATGGCAGGGTGTGCAGCATCCCGAAGCCTTTGGCGGCCAGGGCCTGCCCAAGCTGGTGGCCACCGCCTGCGGTGAAATGCTCAACAGCGCCAACCTCTCGTTTGCGCTGTGCCCGTTGCTGACCGATGGCGCGATCGAAGCGCTGCTCACCGCCGGCACCCCGGCTCAGCAGCAGGCTTTCATTCCGCGAATGATCAGCGGCGAATGGACCGGCACCATGAACCTGACCGAGCCGCAGGCCGGCTCGGACCTGTCGCTGGTGCGCTCGCGGGCCGAGCCGCAGGCAGACGGTTCGTTTCGCATCTTCGGCCAGAAGATCTACATCACCTTCGGCGAGCACGACATGGCCGAGAACATCGTCCATCTGGTGCTGGCCCGCACGCCGGGTTCGCCCGAAGGCGTCAAGGGTATCTCGCTGTTCATCGTGCCCAAGTTCCTGATCGATGCGCAGGGCAAGCTTGGCGCCCGCAACGATGTGTTCTGCACCTCGGTCGAACACAAGCTTGGCATCAAGGCGAGCCCGACCGCGGTGCTGCTCTATGGCGACGGCAAGTTTCCGGTGGCCTGTGCTGCCGGTCAGACGCCAGAGGCTGGCGCCCTGGGCTGGCTGGTCGGCGAGGAAAATCGCGGCCTCGAATACATGTTCGTGATGATGAACGCCGCGCGCTTTTCGGTGGGCATGCAGGGCGTGGCGATTGCCGAGCGGTCTTATCAGAAGGCGGTGAGTTATGCCCGCGATCGCGTTCAGAGCCGTGCAGTCGAAGGCTCATCCGGGCCGGTTGCGATCATCCAGCATCCGGATGTGCGTCGCATGCTCATGACCATGCGCGCCCTGACCGAAGGCGCCCGTTCATTGGCTTATGTGGGTGCGGCGGCCTTTGATGCCGCGCACGCCTCGCCCGATCCGGCCACCGCCAAGGCGAACGCGACCTTCTATGAGTTCCTGGTGCCGATCGTCAAAGGCTTCTCGACCGAGATGAGCCTGGAGGTCACCTCGCTCGGTGTTCAGGTGCATGGCGGCATGGGCTTCATCGAGGAAACCGGTGCGGCTCAGTACTACCGCGATGCTCGCATTCTCACCATCTACGAAGGCACGACCGCGATCCAGGCCAACGATCTGATCGGACGCAAGACCGTGCGAGACGGCGGCCAGACTGCGCGGGCGGTGCTGGCCCGTGTGCGCCAGACGATCGCCGAAATGCCCGCCGATGGCGGCGATCTGCAGGCGATTGCCGCGCGACTGACCGAGGGCGCGCAGGCGCTGTCAGATGCCATCGATCATCTGGTGGCTCAGGGCAAGGGTGACGCCCGGGCGGTGTATGCCGGCAGCGTGCCCTATCTGATGCTCAGCGGCACGGTGCTGGCCGGATGGCAGATGGCTCGGGCCGCGCTGGCAGCGCAGCGCTTGCTGGCCGACGGCGATGCCGATACCGCCTTTCTCAAGGCCAAGATCGGCACGGCACGTTTCTATGCCGACCATGTCCTGTCCCGGTCGGGTGGCTATTGCGCCGCGATCGTGGCGGGGGCTGCCGGAACACTCGCGCTTGAAGAGGCGATGTTCTAGGGCGAGGCCTTCGAGTCGACGCATCGGATCATCTGAGACAGGGGAGTCGACCAATGTCTGCCGATTCACTGCTGGTGTCGGGCTTGTCGAGATCGTCGGGGTGGCGATTGACAGCGGTTATGACCGGGTTGATCGGGTTGCTTACCCTGTTTGCCGGCGTGCTCTGGCCGATTTCTGGCTGGGCTGCGTCTTCCGGTCTTCCGTCATCCGACCGGCCCGCACCGGCCGCCGGGCCACCTGCCAACAGCTCGGCGATCACTGTCTATCGCACGACCCTGAAAGACGGCAGCGTCGAATTCAGCGATCGGCCATCGGCCGCCGATGCGACCAGTGTCGATCAGTCGATTTATACGGTACCGGATGCAGCCGATGCGCTGAAGCGGGCGCAAGTCGAGCGTGATTACTGGCGCAAACAGGCCGAGGACTTCGACAGACGCAACCGTCTTCGTGAAGCGCAGCTCATCGCCGCCGCGCGCCGAGCTCAGCCGGTGAATCCGCCTGTCAGGGTGTCCTCTTATGATCCCGAGCTGCTGCCGAGAGCGGTCTATTACATCCATGGCAGACCGCTGGCACCGCCGTTTCAGCCGCAGTTCGTGCCCGGTTTGAGCTATGCGCCGGCTGACCGTGTGACGGTGGGCAGTGCGGTCCCCTTCGGCTTGCCCTATCGCCCGGGCGGTCTTTCTCGTTAGCTTGCCCAACGCTGCGGCCCAAAACTGCCGAAAGCAGATATAATCGAAGGCTTTGTAAGTAAAACCGCAAGGAATCCCAATGGTCGTTGTTCGTCTGGCGCGGGGTGGCGCAAAAGCCCGGCCCTTCTTTAATGTGATTGCGACTGACAGCCGTAACCGGCGCGATGGCCGCTTTATCGAACGTTTGGGCTTTTACAACCCGATCGCGGCCGAAGGCGAGGGCGGTTTGCGCCTGTCGCTCGATCGGATCGAATACTGGATCAGCCATGGCGCGCAAGTGTCGCCGACCGTCCAGCGTCTGATTCGCGACTTCGCCGTCAAGCAGAAGGCTGCTGCGGCAACTGTCTGATCGATCTTTCCGGATCACAGGCGCTTTCTGCGTCGCACGCTCCCGGTCGGGTGAATCGATTGGCGGCTGCTGATCCGCTGCGAACGATCGCGCTGGGCCGGGTCATCGGTGCCTGGGGCGTTGGCGGCTGGGTGAAAGTCGAGCCCTTTGCCGGTGCCGGCGACACCGCGCTGATCAAAGCCCCGAGCTGGCATCTGATCCGGTCAGGCGGGCCGGCGGTGGTGGCGATCGATCGATGGGTCGACGTCCTTCGGGCGCGTCGACACAGTTCCGGCGTCGTGGCCAAGTTTCCCGACTGCGACGATCGCGATGCGGCACTCGCCCTCAGGGGCGCAGAGGTCGGCGTGCGGCGCTGCGATTTTCCGATACTTCCGCAGGGCCAGTTCTACTGGGTCGACCTGATCGGCTGCGAGATATCGAATCCGGCCGGCGAGTCCTTCGGTCGCGTCAGCGCCATCGATGATCATGGTGCGCATCCGATCATCGAAACCGATGCCGGGCTGCTGATCCCCTACGTCGATGCCTATCTGGTCGAGGTTGTGCCGGAAGCGGGGCGGATCGTGGTCGACTGGCAGGCCGACTGGTCGCGCTGATTCCGCAAGGCAGCCGATGGATATCGAGCTTGTCACGCTCTTTCCGGAGATGGTCGAACCAGCCGCACGCTTTGGCGTGACCGGACGCGCGATCGAGCGCGGTATCTGGCGCTTGCGCTGCTGGAATCCCCGCGATCAGACGTCCGATGGGTATCGGCGGGTCGACGATCGGCCTTTCGGTGGTGGGCCAGGCATGGTGATGATGGCCGAGCCGCTTGCCGCTTGCCTGGCGGCGCTGCATCGGCGCCGTGCGGCCGATGGCTTGCCGCGAGCGCGGGTCATTCATCTGTCGCCGACCGGTGTTCCCCTGACGCAGGGCAAGGTGGCCGAGCTCGCCGCGCTGCCCGCATTGGTACTGTTGTGCGGTCGCTATGAAGCGATCGATCAGCGCCTGCTCGATACCGAAGTCGACGAAGAGATTTCGATTGGCGATTTCATCGTGTCGGGCGGCGAATTGCCAGCGCTCACACTGATCGACGCGGTCGTGCGGCTGCTCCCGGGGGTGATGACCGATGCGGTGTCTGCGCAACAGGATTCGTTTTCTGACGGCCTGCTCGAGGGGCCCCATTTTACGCGCCCAGAAGTGTTCGGTGGGGTATCGGTGCCCGAGGTGCTGATGTCAGGCCACCATGCGCGAATCATCCGCTGGCGAAGGGAGGCGTCGTTGCGGGTGACCGCGCAGCGACGCCCCGATCTGATCGAGAAGGCTCGGCAAGCTGGTCGCCTGTCCGATATCGATGAAGCATTTCTGCGGCAGTTGAGTTAAACTGATGGGCTTTGCTGCCTGCGGGCAGTTGTCGATAAACATCCATCCTCTGGCCGGACAACCATTTCGGGCTCGGTGATCAGTGCCACACGGCATTGTTCGCGGCCTGCGTCCAAGACACCGGTGAACGATGGCTAAGGAGCGATCCCATGGATCTGATCAAGCAGCTCGAACAGGAAGAGATTGCCCGCCTCGGGCGCACCATTCCGGTTTTCGCCCCGGGCGATACCGTGGTGGTCAACGTGAATGTCGTCGAGGGCACGCGCAAGCGGGTGCAGGCGTACGAGGGCGTCGTGATTGCCAAGCGCAACCGTGGCCTGAACTCGTCTTTCATTGTGCGCAAGATCTCCTCGGGTGAGGGCGTCGAGCGTACCTTCCAGACCTACTCTCCGCTGATCGCCTCGATCGATGTCAAGCGTCGTGGCGACGTGCGCCGCGCCAAGCTCTATTACCTTCGCGAGCGTTCGGGCAAATCGGCCCGGATCAAGGAAAAGCTGCCGACGCGTGCCGTGGCCGCTGCTCCGGCCGCGAAGTAATCTGCCTGCCGGACGGTCAGCGCTTTGAGCGGGTCCGACCGGTCGACGCAACGCCGGTCCATCATCGACCCTCGGTTGGCGCCGGTCGATGATCTCGCGCCGCTGTTACCAGCGGTTGATCTCGCCCGACTGAGCCCGCAGGCGATCCGTCAACGATTTCGGCAGCCTCCCGACTGGGCGCCCGAGGTCATCGACGATCGCTATCGGACCTCCCCCGATCTGCCCCGACCGGCTGCCGTGCTGGTGCCGCTGGTGTGCCGATCTGCCGGCCTGTCGGTCCTGCTCACCGAACGCACTGCCCACCTGACCGCTCATGCCGGGCAGGTGGCCTTTCCGGGCGGGCGCACCGAGCCGAGCGATGCCTCGCCGGTCGCCACCGCGCTGCGTGAAACTGAAGAAGAGATCGGGCTGCATCGCTCGCACATCGAAGTGCTGGGTGCCATGCCGCAATACCTCACCGGCAGCGGATTCGTGGTCACACCAGTGGTGGGGCTGGTCGATGCCGCCCATACCCTCAGGCTCGACGACAACGAGGTCGCGCAGGCCTTCGAGGTGCCGCTGGTCTTCCTGATGGATCCGGCCAATCATCAGCGTCGCCTCTATCGCTGGTCCGATGGCGGTGAGCGGAGCTTCTTTGCGATGCCCTGGACGGGCCCGGATGGCGAGGAGCATTTCATCTGGGGCGTCACCGCTGCGATGATTCGCAATCTCTATCGATTCGTCTCGGCATAATCGGCCATGGGCTTCATCGCACTCATCCTGGCGCTGACGCTGGAGCAGTTGCGTCCGCTGCCCCGCGACAATGTCGTTCATCGCGCGGCCTCCGGCTTTGCCGACTGGATCGCTGCCACCACCGATGCCGGTCGCCGTCAGCACGGCGTGTTCGGCTGGTTGCTGGTCATCGGGGCGGCCATGCTGGCGGTTGTGCTGGCTCAAGTCCTGCTGGAGGCGATCCATCCGGTGCTGGTCCTGGCACTGCATGTTGTCGTGGTCTATTTCACGATCGGTTTCCGGCAATTCAGTCATGCCTTCACCGAGATCCAGCTCGGGCTGGCCGCCAATGATCCGGAGGGTGCCCGCGGCGCACTGCAGCGCTGGATTCGCCGCCAGAATCCGAGCTTCGTCGCCGCCGATCTGTCGGTGGCTGAGCTGTGCCGGATCGCGATTTCCCATGCACTGATCGAGGCGCATCGCCATGTATTTGGCCCGCTCTTCTGGTACATCCTGCTGCCGGGGGCGATCGGCCCGATCCTCTACCGCGGCGCACAGTTCCTGGCCGAGCACTGGCCTTGCGATCCGGGTCGATCCGGCGCCTCCGAAAGGCTGGTGGTGGTCGCGGGTGGACCGCCGCTCAGTGCTGCGGCGCGCGAGCCTGGTGGGTCGGACACCGGGGGCGTGCCGTATGGCTGGTTTGCCGATCAGGCCTATCGTTGGCTCGACTGGTTGCCGGTCAGGCTGGCGGCCGCCGGTTTTGCAATCGTCGGCAATTTCGAGGATGCGGTCTACTGCTGGCGGGCGGCATCGGCGGTGCACACCGGTGAGGCGCAGCGTCGGATTCTGCTGATGACCGGCAGTGGCGCGCTCGGGGTGCGTTTGGCCGATCCGAGGCTCGAAGCGGATATGCGCGGCGATGACACGATGCTCGAGGCCGATGAGGGGGCCGGATCGCCGAATGTCGGCGGTTTCGAGTGGTCGGGTGTCGAGCCCGATGCCAGCTCGTTGCGCAGTGCGGTCGGTCTGGTCTGGCGCTCGGTGGTGCTGTGGATCCTGCTGTTCTCGATGCTGACCATCGCCAACTGGCTGGGCCGCTGAGACGGTGATCAGCCGGGCTGCGCTGCGTCGCGCAGTTGCCCATACAGCGCATAGCGGCGCGCATCGATCTGCGATTGCTCCAGGGCGTTCCTGATCGCGCAAAACGGTTCGTGGCGGTGGCTGCAGTTGTAGTAGCGACACTGCCCCAGCAGCGGCTTGAATTCACGGATGCCGTGTTCGAGCTCGCTGATCGACAGATGCGACAGCCCGAAGACCTGAAAGCCGGGTGAGTCGATGATTCGCCCGCCACCGGCTAGATCGAAGCTGCGCGTGAAAGTGGTGGTGTGTCGGCCGGTCTGCAGCGCCTGCGAGATGGCCTGCGTGCGCAGATCGGCGCCCGGCACCAGCAGGTTGACCAGGGTTGACTTGCCCATGCCGCTTTGCCCCAGCAGCAGGGTGGTTTGCTCCGCCAGGACCGGCTGCAGGGTCGCGACGGTTTCTTCCGGATGATCATGCGAACCGACCCGCAGCACCCGGTAGCCGAGCGCTTCATAGACTGCCAGCCGGGGTTCGATGGCGGCGATCGCCGGTGCGATGTCGGCCTTGGTGGCAATCAGCAGGCAGGCGATGTCTTCGCACTCAGCCGCGATCAGGACTCTGAGCAGCAGCTCCTCTGAAAAGAGCGGCTCGCCGCTGATCACCACCGCGACCTGTCCGAGGTTGGCCGCGATGATCTTTTCGCGCCGGCTGTCGCTGCGTCGCAGTCTGTTGGTCCGGGGCAGGACAGTGTCGATCACCGCCTGGCCGGCGCCAAGTTCGGTCCAGACGACCCGATCGCCGGCGACCACATCGGCATTGCGCCCGCGGGTGACCGCGCTGCGCTCCTCGCCGTTATCGGCCCTCAACCAGAACTGTCGCCCATAGGCGGCGATGACGCTGGCCTGCAGGGGGCCTGATGTCACGCGCCGTGCGCCTGCGAGGTCGCGTCGGGCAGGCGCAGTGAAGTCATCGCTGCGCGCGCTCGCGGTAAAGCGCGTCAGTGCGGGCCGCGCAGATGAAATCGTTGAGGGTGACGCCGCTCGCCGAATGGGTCCGCCAGATCACCGTGCAGCGGTCGTAGCCAACCACGAGATCGGGGCTGTGGTCCTGGCCATCGGCCATCCAGGCCAGTGCATTGACGAAACCGATGGTCTGCCACCAGCCGTCGAATCGAAAGCGGGCCTCGATGGCGCCGTCGGTGTGTTGCCAGGCGGGCAGTACCGACAGCTGCGCCGCGATGGCCTCGGCGCCGATCGCATCGCGCTCGCCGAGTGGCCTGCATTGGCCGGTCTGCAGCTGCTCGAGGCTTGTGATCGTCATCATGTCGCCGCACCGGGCAGTGGGCTTGCGACAAGGGCGCCGTGCCCCGCAGCGCCCAGCCCGGCGAGATGCTTCAGGCGCAGCGCTGCCGGCGGATGCGAATCGTAGAAGGCCGAGTGAATCGGATCGGGCGTGAGCGTCGAGGCATTGTCTTCATAGAGCTTGACCAGCGCCTGGCTCAGATGCTCGGCACTGGACTGTCGCGCCGCAAAGGCGTCGGCCTGAAACTCGTGGCGGCGCGACATCCAGCTGCTCAGCGGCTGCAGCACGAAGGTGAAGGCCGGCAGCACCAGGAAAAAGAGCAGCAGCGCGTAGCCGCCAAGCCCGTCGCCCGCGAGCGGCGTGACGCCGAGTCCCTGATAGAACCAGGGCTGCCGGGACAGCCATCCCAGCAGCCAGAGTCCGGCCAGGCTGATCGCAAAGCTCATCACGATCCGCTTGATGATGTGGCGGTGAGCGAAATGGCCGAGCTCGTGGGCCAGCACTGCCTCGATCTCGTCGGCCGACAGCCTGGCGAGCAGTGTGTCGAAAAAGACGATCCGCTTGCTGCGCCCGAAGCCGGTGAAATAGGCATTGCCGTGAGCCGAGCGCTTGCTGCCGTCCATCACGAACAGCCCCTTCGAGGCAAAGCCGCAGCGTGCAAGCAGCTGCTCGACCCGATCGCGCACCGAACCCGCCTCCAGGGGCACGAAACGATTGAAGAGCGGCGCGATGACGGTCGGATAAAGCACCAGCACGGCGAGGTTGAAGGCCATCCAGACCGCCCAGGTCCAGAGCCACCAGAGCGCGCCGGCACGCTCCATCAGCCAGAGCACCGCCATCAGCAGCGGCAGGCCGAGAAGGACAGCCACCAGCGTGCCACGGGCCAGATCGGTGAGAAACAGCGCCGGGGTCATACGGTTGAAGCCGAACTGCTTTTCGAGACCGAATTGCCGGTACCAGGACAAGGGAATATCGATCGCACCGGCGATCAGGGCGATCGCGCCGATCAGCATCACCTGGCGCCAGAACGGGCTGTCGGGCATTGCCGCACGCAGCAGTTCGGCCACCAGGCTGATGCCGCCAAAGACGGTGAAGCCCAGCAGCACGACGGCCCCCAGCACCGCTTCGATCATGGACAGGCGGACTCGGGCCACGGTGTAGTCGGCGGCCCGCTGATGGGCCGACAGCGCGATGCGCTCGGCGAAATCGGCGGGCACTTCGTTGCGATGGCGCGCCACATGGCGAATCTGGCGGCTGGCGAGCCACAGGCGGGTGAGCATCGACAGCAGCAGCGCGGCCAGAAAGATCACAGTCAGGGTGAGGGCAGGAGATAGGGTCACGCGTTGGGGGAGGCGGTCTGAGCCTCATGAGACAATCGGGGCGGAGAAAAATTATGTCACAGCCCTTGCCCGCGACCCCGAATGAAACCCATCTGATCTGGGTCGACATGGAAATGACCGGGCTCAAGCCCGAAGTCGACCGCATCATCGAGGTGGCAGTGGTGGTCACCGACAGTGCGCTCAACCCGCTCGCCACCGGGCCGGTGCTGGCGATTCATCAGCCCGAGTCGGTGATGCTGGCGATGGATACCTGGAATACCGCGACCCACGGCCGCTCAGGTCTGACCGCCCGGGTGCGTGAATCCACCGTGACCGAGGCGCAGGCGCAGACAATGCTGCTCGAGTTCCTTCGCCCGTGGGTGCCGCCCGGAAAGTCGCCGATGTGCGGCAATTCGATCGGCCAGGACCGACGCTTCATGGCCCGGACCATGCCCGAGCTCGAGGCATTCTTCCACTATCGCAACCTCGACGTGTCGACCATCAAGGAACTGTGCAAGCGCTGGCGGCCCGAGGTGGCCCGATCGTTTGCCAAGCGCAGCGCCCACACTGCGCTGGCCGATATCGAAGAGTCGATCGACGAATTGCGCCATTACCGCGAGCATTTCTTCAGGATGAGCGCCTAGCCACCTTTTTTGCCTGCCTCGCCCACCTGGCGCGAGCCATCGATCTGGCGTCGGGCGACCCGCTCGAACAGCACCATCAGCGACAGGCCGGCGAGCGCGACCGCGACCACCGCCGCGATCCAGAATCCGGCAACGCCCATCCCCAGTCCGAAGGCCAGTCCCCATCCGGCGCCCAGCCCGACCCCCCAGAGCGACACCGCGAAGATCACCATCGGTGCGACCGAGACCTTCCAGGCGCGCAGGGCAAACGCGACGGTGCACTGCATGGCGTCGAAGACGTGATAGGCCGATACCAGCGCCAGCAGTGAAATCGCGACGCGGGCCACCTCGGGGTTGCTGGTGTAGGCGTGGGCGATCGGCTCGCGCAGCATGTAGAGCCCGATCGCGGTAAGGACAGCGAGCCCGACCACCAGCTGGATTCCGTGCCAGGCGATTCGCCGCGCCGCGGCTGGGTTGAGCGCGCCGAGCTGCTGGGCCGAGAGCACACCGGCTGCGCCCGAGAGCGCCAGTGGCAACATGTAGAGCACCGCGGCCACATTCGAGACGATGGCATGCCCGCCGACCGTCTCGGTTCCCAGGCGCGCGACCATCAGGGTGACCATGTTGAAGGCGCTGACATCGATCAGGTAGGTCCCGCCGATCGGCAGGCCCAGCCGCAGGAGTTCCTTGAGCGCCGGCCACTTCGGCCGGCCGAGTCCGTGCATGGCGAAGGGCCGATAGAACTCGCTTCGCCGCAGCATCAGCCAGCCGATCATGGCCGAGACCCAGTACATCACCGCGGTCGCGACGCCGCACCCGGCGCCGCCCATCGGCGACAGGCCCGGCAGGCCGATCGCGGGAATACCCTCCCAGCCGCCCATGAAAAGCAGATTGAGCGGCACCTTGCAGACCGGGCCGATCAGGTTGATCGCCATCACCACCCGCGGGCGTGAGACTGCGATATTGAGGGTTGTGAAGGCCCTGAACCATAGCGCTGCCGGCAGTCCGAAGGCCAGTGCATGCAGATACTGAAGGGCGCGCTCGTTGACCGCCTCGGGCGCGGCAGCGATCCACAGCAGCGGCTGGGGGAAGCACAGGACGATCAGCCCCGGACCGAGCAATGCCAGCGCCATCCACTGACCCTGACGCCATGTGTCGCCGACTTCGCGCGGACGACCGCCGCCGAAGTGCTGGGCTGCGACCGGGGAAATCGCCTGCAATGCGCCCATCAGGCCGACATAGACCGTGTAAAAGACGCTCGCGCCGATGGCCACTGCCGCCAGGTCGGTCGCCGACAGGTGTCCGGCCATGGCGGTATCGATGATGCCGTTGGCCATGACCGCCAGCTGACCGACGTACATCGGCCAGCCCAGCGACAGGATCTGCACGGTCGACGCGCGTCGACTGGCGCCGACCTCGGCGCGGTCAGTTGTCGACACGACGCAGCAGCCGGAAGCGTTCGCGGCGGTCGACCGGACGCTGCCCGCGCCAGGCCAGTCGCCAATGATCGGATTCGCCGACGACCGCCAGCGGCCGGTCGGCACGGTCGGCAACCAGCAGCCATTCGCAGTCGGGCCGCTCGTCGTTCAGGCGCAGCTTGCCGAAGTAGGCAAAGGTCGCGCGCTGTGCGGCATCCAGCCCGAGTGTTTTCACGCAGCGGTGTCGGGTCGAGACGACGACCCCGGCCTGCTGCGCCACATCCCGGTAGGTACTGCGGTAGTTGCCGCCCGGCAGCCACAGGGTCATGAGCAGGAACCAGCCCAGCACCACCCCGCCTGCCGACAGTACGACCGATCGCCACAGTGCCCGTGGCTTGCGCGAGATGCGCCAGACGACCAGCGTCAGCCAGGCGCCGGTCGCCGCTGCGCCAAGGAGCACCTCGAGCGGGTCGATGACCGGCGCGAACCCCAGCAGTGACTGCTGCGCGCGATAGGCCATCGGCGCCGGCCATCCGGTCTGGAAGGCGACCCAGTAAGCCCACAGCGCCAGCCCGATCAGGGTGAAGGTCATCACCGCGAACCAGTCGATCAGGCTGGTCAGGCCCCGCCGGATGGTCGGCAGACCGAGCGCCGCCAGCATGGCCAGCGGTGGCACGATCGGCAGCAGACCGGCTTCGGTGCCGACCGGCGCGAGCATCGCCGCGACCAGGAGCGTCAAGGCGGTGACCGTCGGCAGAGCGATCGCCGGCTCCAGGCGCCGCTCACGCCAGCGCCAGAGCGCCCAGCCTGCAATTGGCCAGGCCGGCCAGAAGAACCAGATCATGTTCTCCAGGGCGTAGCGTCCGCTTGCCAGGGTGGGTCCGCCGACCAGCGATGCGTTCCAGTCGAGCCAGGCATCGCGCCAGGCCAGACCGGCCTCGCCGATATGGCCCAGAGCGAGCGGCCAGGGCAAGGCGACCGCAATGGCCGTCGCGGCCAGCCAGACCAGCAGGGTCCGCGCCACCAGCCTGAAGGCACCGACCTGCCAGATCAGGATCAAGACCGTCAGCAGCAGCGCGGCTGCCACCGGCAGTCCGCGAGTCAGCACGGTCAGGCCGATGGCCAGTCCGGCGAGCGCGCCGCCGGAGCGCGGCGACTCGAGTGCCCTGGCGCTGCCGAACAGGAAGACACCGATCCAGACGACCTGCGCCGCTTCGATCGTGGTCTCGTGCAGTCGGGCGAGAAGGCCGAAGCTTGCAAGGGCGATCAGCAGTGCCGAGTCGGCGACCGCTCTGCCGAAATCAGTGGTGGTCGCTGAGGCGCCGAAGGGATCGGCAGGCTGAACCTCCGGGCGCCGAGCCAGCAGCCAGGTGGCCGACCACAGGCAGAGCAGCATCAGCGCCACCCAGGCGACTGCCACCCAGCGCACGACCAGGTCGGGGCGCATGAAGGGCAGGGCATTGATCGCCACCGCGCCCAGCCATGCCGGCAACGGGCCGCCCTGTATCAGCGGCATCCCCAGAACATTCGGCGCCAGCCAGTCGAGCAGACCGTTCGGGGCAAGCGCCATCGTCCAGGCCACGCCGAAACCTGCGGCATCGGCAAATCGCCAGGGGTCGCGGCCGATCAGCCCGGGAACCACATAGAGGCCACACAGCAGCACCAGCAGCCACCGGGGCATCTTGACAGCCTGCAGCGAAGTGACGGTGAACGGTTTCACGGGCGATGCCGATTCGGATGATCTGGCGCCTGACGACAGGCGTCGCCACGGTGCAGGGCGGCGCCGCTGACACCCCGCAGACAGAGATCAGGCACAGGGACCGACCGCAGCGGGTGCGGCCCCATCAGGACGACGTCAGGCGGCCTTGCTGCGTGCGAACTTCTGGCGGAACTTCTCGACCCGACCGGTCTCGCTGATGCGCTGTTGGGCACCGGTGTAAAACGGGTGCGATTCGGAGGTGACGTCGAGCTTGAAGAGCGGGTATTCCTTGCCGTCGTCGAGCGTGATCTTCTCGCGGGTGTTCAGCGTCGAGCGCGTGATGAAGCGAAACCCGTTCGACATGTCCTGAAACACGACTTCGCGGTACTCGGGGTGAATGCCATCTTTCATGCTGAAACCTCCTGAATGGGTCGCCGGACGCATTCGAATGCCCCGGGTCGCTGTCATTGACCCAGGCGCAATGCGCCCACGTTTCCGAATTTGGGAAAAGCCCTCGACTTTAGCTCAACCGCCTTTTCTCATCAAGTCGAAGAACTCGTGGTTACTCTTGGTCTGCTTGACCTTGTCGAGCAGGAACTCCATCGCGGCCAGTTCGTCCATGTCGTGGAGCAGCTTGCGTAGGATCCAGATCTTGCTCAGCTGTTCCTTGGGAATCAGCAGCTCTTCGCGTCGTGTGCCAGATCGGTTGATGTCGATGGCCGGGTAGACCCGCTTTTCCATCATCCGGCGGTTCAGGTGCAGCTCGGAATTGCCGGTGCCCTTGAATTCTTCAAAGATCACCTCGTCCATGCGGCTGCCGGTATCGACCAGCGCGGTGGCGATGATGGTGAGCGAGCCGCCCTCCTCGATATTGCGCGCGGCACCGAAAAAGCGCTTGGGCCGCTGCAGCGCGTTGGCATCGACGCCGCCGGTGAGCACCTTGCCTGAGGCCGGCACCACGGTGTTATAAGCACGCGCCAGCCGGGTGATCGAGTCGAGCAGGATGACCACGTCTTTTTTGTGCTCGACCAGGCGTTTGGCCTTTTCGATAACCATCTCTGCCACCGTCACGTGACGCGTTGCCGGCTCGTCGAAGGTCGATGCGACCACTTCGCCGCGCACCGAGCGTTGCATCTCGGTGACTTCCTCGGGGCGCTCATCGATCAGCAGGACGATCAGCACGACATCGGGATGGTTGGCGGTGATCGCATGCGCGATGTGTTGCATCAGTACGGTCTTGCCGGCCTTGGGCGGCGCCACGATCAGGCCGCGCTGGCCTTTGCCGATCGGCGCGATCATGTCGATGATGCGGGCGGTGTAGTTCTCTTCGGACTTGGTGTCGCGCTCGAGCACCATCGGCTGATCGGGGTGCAGCGGCGTCAGGTTCTCGAACAGGATCTTGTTCTTGCTCGCCTCGGGCGGCTCGCCATTGATCTTGTCGACCTTGACCAGCGCGAAATAGCGCTCGCCGTCTTTGGGCGTACGCACCTCGCCTTCGATCGAGTCGCCGGTGTGCAGGTTGAAACGCCGGATCTGCGAGGGCGAGATGTAGATGTCGTCGGGGCTGGCGAGATAGGAGGTCTCGGGGGTGCGCAGAAAGCCGAAGCCGTCAGGCAGCACTTCGAGACAGCCGTCGCCGAAGATCTGCTCGCCGGTTTTGGCGCGCCGCTTGAGGATCGCGAACATCAGCTCCTGCTTGCGCAGGCGGTTGGCGTTCTCGATGTCGAGGCCGGCGGCCATCTCGATCAGTGCCGAGACATGAAGGGCTTTGAGTTCTGAAAGATGCATGGAGGGTGCGGGGAGCGAGCGCTTGAGAGGGGCCGACCGGGGTGCCGTGGATGTTTGGGCATCACGCCGGATCAGGGCCGGGAGGCCGGTCTGGGTGACCGGCGAGACGGGAAAACCAAGGGAGCGAACTGGAAACGGACTAACGGGGCGAACTGGGAAGCCGAGATGTACGGGTAACCTGAGCGAGCGCCAAAGAAAACGGGGGGAACACGCTGGTCGGTTCGGGTCGCCGCGACCGGAACGACTGATGTGTGGAGCCGATCGGCGATCCCGGCGTTTGCTGCAAGAATCGCAGCAGCAAACGCAATCGGGGGAGAATACGACGAATCAGAGGTGGCTGTCCAGAAATGCGGTCAGCTGGGATTTCGAGACCGCGCCGACCTGGCTGGCGACTTCAGCGCCGTCCTTGAACAGTTTGAGCGTCGGGATGCCGCGAATGCCGAAACGCTGGGCCGCGCCTGGGTTGTCGTCGACATTGACTTTCACCACCTGAACCTTGCCGTCGTAGGTCTTGGAGACCTCATCGAGCAGGGGGGCGATCATCTTGCAGGGGCCGCACCATTCGGCCCAGTAGTCGACCAGCACCAGGCCGTTCGTCTTGAGGACGTCGGCGTCGAATTTGTCGTCGGAAGTGTGTTTGATGTCCATGTCTGGGCCTTGGTTCGGGGCCTGGGGATCCCTGTACCGGTTTGCGGCAGGGCAGTTCGTTGCTGCGTCTAACTTACCATAGCTCGATGCCGGTCGCCTTGTGCCCGCTCAACGCGCAAAGGATTTTCAACTCGTGATCGATCGCCCGCAGTTTCCCCGGATCGGCCTGTCGCAGTCTCAGTGCTTTGCGCCGCTGCAGCCCGGGGCACGGGCGTTCTGGCTGGCGGCTGCCGATGGGATTGCAGACTGGATCGGCGATTCAGGCCATTGCGTCCTCCCCCCGATTGCGATTGTGGTGCCTGGCGGATCGCTGGTGGCGCCCTTGCAGTCGGCGCTGGCCGAACAGACCGGGCGGGTCGGACGAGCCTGGGCGCCGCCGCCGATCCGCACGCTCGAGCAGTGGCTGTCGCAATGGGCGCCGGTGGCACCGACCTCGGTGCTCGATGGTCTGGCGCGTACCCTGGCACTGCTGCAGGCGCTGGACGAGGCCCTGCCCGAGCGGCTTGCCCAGCACTCGGTGGGCGAGCGCTTCGCTTTCGCTGACGGGCTGCAGCAGGTGCTTGATGCCCTGACACTGGCTGGTGCGCAAGGGCGTCTGAATGATCCTGTGTGGCTGGCCGAGGTGGCCTCGCGCTTCGGCTCGCCGGCGGCGCATGAGCAGCTGGGTGAGGATCTGAGGCTTCTCGCCCGACTGCAGGGCTTGCTGGGTGATGCCGCGAGTGCGGAAATCGAGCGTGAGATCGGTCGGGTCAGCCGGCTGGCCGATCTCTGGGTGGCCGCCGGCACGCGGGTCGCCTGGATCGCCTGGCAGCCGCCGACCCCCTTCGAGGCGATGCTGCTCGACCGACTTGCTGCCCGCCTGCCGCCCGGCCATCTGCGGCAGCTGGCGCCCGACTGGGGCGTCCTCGGCGAGCAGGCACCGCTGCTTCAGGCAGCCTGGCCGGAGTTTGTCGGTGGGCTGCAAGGTCAGGACCCGTCCCCTGCGCTGCAGCAAGACGCGTTGCCGCAGCGCAGCCTGCGGGAGCGCCGACTGGCCTGGCAGCGGCAACCCCGTGGGCCGATACCCGAGATCCTTCATGCCGATGATCGTGAGCGCGAGGCGCAGCTGGCTGCTCACTGGGTGCATCGTCGCCTGGCAGCCGATATCGCCGGTGGCCAGCCGCCGGGTCGGGTCGCGATTGTGGCGCTCGACCGGTGGTTGGCGCGGCGCGTGCGGGCGCTGCTCGAGCGCGCCGGGGTGCTGATCGACGACCGGGAGGGCTGGTTGCTGTCGACCACCGTGGCCGCCAGTGCGGTGATGGGCTGGCTCGATGCGGTGGCAAGCGACGGACACTACGATGCGCTGCTCGGCTGGTTCGATTCGCCCTTCGTGCGACCCGATATGCGCCCCGATGATCAGGGTGCGATGCGTGCATGGGTCGAGCGCTGCGCGACCCGTCATGGCTATCTGCGCGGCTGGCAAGGGCTGCGGCGGGGCGGGACTCAAGGGACTCAATGGACGCAAGGGGTCAACACTGCGAACGCTGAGCAGGGCCCGCGTGGCAACGATCCTCCCGCGCCCCCGGCCGCACTGGATCGGCTGCTGGATGCGGCCACCGCGCAACGCCGTCACCAGCCGCTTCGCGATCATCTCGACCGGCTGGGGCAGGTGCTGGGCTGGGTCGGTGCGCGCCAGCGTCTGGCGGCCGACGAGGCCGGGCGCCAAGTGCTGGCGATGCTCGATTCGCTTCGCCGCGCCGGTGCGAAGGCCGATCACGATCGGGTGCTGTCGCCGGCCGAGTTTCGAGGCCTGCTGGCCGCCTTGCTCGAGCGCCATCGCTTTCATGGCGATGCGACCAGCCCGGTCCAGTTGCTGCTGCCGGCGCAGGCCGCCGGGCAGCATTTCGACGCGGTGCTGATCATGGGCGCCGCCGAGGGTGTGCTGCCGGCGCCGGCGCCCGCGCTCGCGTTGGTCAATCAGCCCTTGCGGCTGATGCTGGGGCTGCCGACTGCGGCGTCGAGTGCCGCCTGTCAGCAGCGCGATCTGGTGCTGCTGCTGGCCCTGGCGCGCGAGTCGGCGATCAGCTGTCGCACCGATCCTGGCGACGGCACCCGACCGAGCCCCTGGGTCGAACGACTCGAAGCGATCGCGGCCGACGGTCCGATGAGCGAGCGCACCCTGCTGCCCGGCCAAGCCAGGCAAATCGCGGCGACGCCGGCGCAACAGCCGTCGCCCAGCCTTGCCCGGCTGCCCGACAGTCTGCCGGTCGGTGCGATCGAACGCCTCATCGACTGTCCGTTTCGCTTCCTCGCCCAGGACGGCTGGCGCCTGCGTGAGCCGCCCGAGGCGGTCGACCAGCCGGGCAGGCGCGAGCGCGGGCAATGGGTCCATGAAATCCTCGAGCGATTTCATGCCGAGGCCAGCACCAGCGCGATCCCTTTTGAGCCGAGTGCCCGCGACGCACTGCAGGCCCTGCTGGTCCGGGTCACCGACGAGGTCGCAGACCGCGAAATGGCGAGCGGTGCCGGGACGCTCGGGGAGCTCGCCGAGTGGCGCGCAAGCCTCAACGGCTATCTCGACTGGTCCATCACTGATGCCGCCGGCGGATGGCGCTTTGTGGCGGGAGAGCAGGCTGGCGCCCTGGACGTGCAGTGGAACGACGAACGCGGCCTGCGTTCGGTGCGCCTGGAAGGTCGCCTCGATCGGCTCGACCAGGGCGGCGCCGGTCTGCGGGTGGTCGACTACAAGCTCGGGTCGCCGCAACGGCTGCAGGCCATCGCTGCCCATCCCGAACGCGCCGCCCAACTCGCGCTCTATGGCCTGATCGCATCCCGGCAGGGGCCGGTAAACAAGGTGGGATACCTCACATTGCAGCGCGAGGGAACCCATTGGCTGGCGCTCGGTGGCGCCGCAGCAGACCCGGTCGACGATCTGATCGCGCCCTGGCGCCAGCAGTTGCCGATGTATTTTGCGCGGATCGATCGTGGCGCGCCGATGCCGGCGATCGGCAGCGAATGCGTCTATTGCCCGGTCCGCGGTGTCTGCCGCAAGGGGCACTGGTCATGACGGCCAATACCGGTCCAGCCGATGTCGAATCAACCGATGTCGGGCGCTTTCGCATCGCCGGCCATGAGGTCGATCAGCATGCGTTCAGGCGTGCGGCGATCGATCCGGCCACCAGCGTCATCGTCAACGCCTGCGCCGGTAGCGGCAAGACGACCCTGCTGGTCGGTCGGATCGTTCGGGCCCTTCTTGAAGGTGCGGAGCCTGACGAGGTGCTCGCGGTGACCTTCACACGGCTGGCGGCCCATGAGATGCGTCACCGCCTGGTGGGCGATCTGCGCCTGCTCGCTCTGGCCGACGATGCCGCCCTCCACTCGCGCCTGACCGACTGGTACGCACTCGATGAGCCAAGCGCCCGGGCACTCGCCGGGCGGGCTCGCGGACTCTACGAGGCGATGCTCTCGCATCCGCGAGGCCCCGACATCACCACCTTTCACAGCTGGTTCAGGGCGCTGACCCGGGCCGGGCCGCTTGGCTTCGATTCGGCCGAGAGCGCCGAGCTGACCGAGGAGGGGCCGGCGCTTGCCCAGCAGGCCTGGTTCGGCTGGCTTGATGCCCTTGGCGATCCGGCTCGCAGTGCGCGACGCGACGATTTCGAGTCGCTGGTCGCGGCGCTCGGGCTGTCGGCCACACGCGATGGGCTGATGTCGCTGCTCGATCAGCGCACCGATTGGGCGGTCGCGCTTGGCATCGACCCGGATGCCGCGCCGGCTGCCTTGCAAGCCGGCGCCGAACGCGCGGCCGAGATTTATCGCCAGCAATGGCAGCAGTCGGCATCCGACTATTGCGCAGCAAACCTGACTGGGCGTGAGTCGTCCGGTTTGCGGGCAGGCGGCGCACTGATCGGGTCCGACACCGACCTGCTGCAGGCGATCGCTGCCGATCCCGGCTTGCGAAGTGAGATCGGCCGTTTCATGGCTGTACTGAACGGCGGCGGCGCAGCGCTGCGCAAGATGGCGGTCGAGCTCGCTGCGGTGCTGGCCACCGCACCACCTTTGCCGGTGGTGGGCGACCCCGCGATCGACGGTCGCAGGTTCGAGGACGCCCAACGTCTGGCCGCGATGCACGATTGGTTCGTCGCATTGCACGACAGTCTGATCACGAAAAGCTCGCAAAAGCCCCGCCACTGGAAGACGACGGCGGCGTTTCGGGATCAGCTCGCGGCGCAGGCGGCGCAAGGCTTGGGTGACGATGAGCCGGCGTTGCAGGCCCGCTGGGTCGCACTGGCCGAGCGCGTCCTGGCAGCCGGCCAACTGCTGCGCGAGTGGCCGGGCCTGGCGCTCAACGACCGCATGATGCGCTGCGGCGCCGAACTGATGGTGGTTTACCGGCAGATCAAGCGCGCCCGTGGCGTCATCGATTTCGCCGATCTCGAATCCAGTGCCTATCGCCTGATGCGCGATCCGGGTACGGCAGCCTATGTGCAGTGCCGCCTCGATCGGCGCTATCGGCATCTGCTGTTCGACGAGTTTCAGGACACCAGCAGCCTGCAGTGGCGACTGCTCGCCGACTGGTTGCAGGCCTACGCCGGTGCCGGCGATCGGCCTTCGGTCTTTGTGGTCGGCGATCCTCGTCAGTCGATCTATCGGTTCCGGCGTGCCGAGGCGAGGGTATTTCTGGCAGCGACCCGCCTGCTGCGGGAGGGCTTCGACTCGCTCGAGATCGGCACCGACACCACGCGACGCAATGCCCCGGCGATCGTCGATGTGCTCAACCGCTGCCTGCCGCCGGTGATGCCCCACTACCGCCATCAGGCCACCTTGGCGACGACAGGCGAGGGGCTCTTCTGGCGATTGGCGCTGGTGAAGGCCGACGACTCCGGCGCTGGCGCTACCGTGAATCAGCCCTTCGACTGGCTGGCGTCGCCGCGTGATGATGAGGCGCCGCTGCGTCATCACGAAGGCGTGCAAATTGCCCATGCCATCAAGGCGGCTCGCATCCAGTTGGCCGCTCAGGGCAAGGCCGTGCCCTACCGCGAGATTTTCGTGCTCGCGCGGTCGCGTACCGGGTTCGAAGCCTATGAGCGCGCCCTGCGTGAGGCCGGGCTGCCGGTCCAGTCCGACCGCAGCGGCGGCCTGCTCAAGACGCTCGAAGGCGACGATCTGCGCGCCTTGCTGACCTTCGTTCGGCGCCCGCTCGACGACCTGGCGCTGGCGCAGGTACTCGCATCGCCGCTGGTCGGACTCGACGCCGATGCGCTCGGCTGGCTGGCAGCGCAGGCCCAGCAGGCCAACCGACGCTGGTGGCCCTGCCTCAGAGCAATGGCGCTTGCGGCTCGCGACGATCCCGATTCGGATAACGATGCCGACGCAGTCATCGCTGCCAACAACAGCGTCATCCGCCTTGCGCCTTTTGATGCCGTCGCGCTCACGCTGCGCCTGTCGGGCTGGATCGATGCCGCGGCCCGTTTGCCGGTGCATGATTTTCTGGATGCCGCCCTGGCGCAGGCTGATGCCTTTGCCCGCTATCCGGCAGCGGTTGCGCCCGCGCAGCGCGAGGTGGCCTATGCCAACCTTTGCGCGATGCTGGGCCTGGCGCTCGATGTGGATGCCGGCCGATATCCGAGTCTTGCGGGCTTTCTGGCCCGGTTGCGCAGTTTCGATTCGCTTGACGAGCGCGAAGGTCCGAGCGAGGGGCGCAGCGACACCGTCGATGCGATCCGGCTCATGACCATCCATGCCTGCAAGGGGCTTGAGGCCGACCTGGTCGTGCTTGCCGACGCCCATCGCCGCACGCGTTCCGATCAGGCCGGGCTGTTCGTCGACTGGCCGCCCGAGGCATTGCGCCCCGATCATCTGTCCTTTCTCTTTCCTGCCGGCCTGCGCGGATCGTCGCGTGAGCGCAGTCTGTCGCGCGACAGCGATCTGCGCGAACTCGAGGATCGCAACCTGCTGTATGTGGCGCTCACCCGCGCCCGTCGCGGCGTCATCGTCTCAGGGACTCAGACGCCGAGGTCCCCGTCGCAGTCCTGGTACACGATGCTCGATGGCGTCGATCCGCCTGTGCCGGACGATCCTCGAGACGCTGCGGTCGCCGTCTTCAGCGAGACCGCTGACATTGCTGACACCGGCTCGCCCGCTGAGACCTTCGTCCTCAGACTGCCCGATCTTTATCGCCTCGATGTCGGTGAGCGCCGTGGCTTTGCCGACAGTGGTGCCGAGTCCGTGGCGAGCGAACCGGCCACCGATATCGCCACCGAACTGGGCCGCGCGCTGCATCGGGCGCTCGAGCTGCTGCCGGCCAGCGCCGGCTGGCCGGGGGTCGACGAAGACACCGTGCTCGAGGCGCTTCAGGCCTTTGCGCTTGACGAGGCGCAACGTCGTTTGGCACTGCGCCAGGCAGGTCGCGTTCTGGCGATGCCGGAGCTGGCCCCGGTCTGGCAGGGCGACCGGGCGGCCTGCGAGCTCGAGATCCTGGATGCGCAGGGCCAGGCCAGGCGCATCGACCGTCTGGCCCGGGTCGACGATTCGCTGTGGATCATCGACTACAAATGGTCGGTCGATGCTGAATGGCGCGCCGATTACATTGAACAACTGGCCGGCTACCGGCTGCTGGTGGGGCAGCTGGACCCCCGACCTTTCAATGCGCCGGGCCCGGTTCGCACGGTTCTGGTCGATGCCGCCGCCGGCACGGTCGAGTTTGATATCGACCTCTGAGGGGCCGCGGGTGCCCGGTCGCGCCCGACTGATACAATCGGGGTGGACGGGCCTCCTCGCATTTCGGTGTGGTCCACCTGGTCAGGTCCGGAAGGAAGCAGCCAATGCCGCTTCCCGGAAGTGCCGAGGGTCGGGCTCGTCCACCTCCCAACTCGTCTGCCTGCCGCTCAGGCTGACGATTTCCGGTTGATCCAGCGCCTGCACCCGCAATGCCCACCGCGATGGCCACCGCCAACTCTCCAGTCAACCCCTCCGCCAAGCCACATCAGGCGCTCGCCCGAACCTGGCGCCCGCGTGATTTCCAGTCGCTCGTCGGCCAGGAGCATGTGGTTCGCGCGCTCAGCCATGCGCTCGACACCGGTCGGCTGCATCACGCCTATCTTTTTACCGGCACGCGCGGCGTCGGCAAGACCACGGTCTCGCGCATTCTTGCGCGTGCGCTCAACTGCGAAACCGGCGTCAGCTCGCGGCCCTGCGGCCAGTGCGGTGCCTGCGTTGCAATCGAGCAGGGCCGCTTCCCCGACTATGTCGAGATGGATGCCGCCTCCAATCGCGGCGTCGAGGAAATGGCCCAGCTGCTTGAGCAGGTGGTCTATTCGCCGGTCTCCGGTCGCTACAAGGTCTACATGATCGACGAGGTCCACATGCTCAGCGGGCATGCCTTCAATGCGATGCTCAAAACGCTTGAAGAGCCGCCCGCCCATGTGGTCTTCATCCTTGCGACCACCGATCCGCGCAAGGTGCCGGTGACCGTGCTGTCACGCTGCCTGCAGTTCAACCTCAAGAACCTGCCGCCGGCGCTGATTGCGCGACATCTGGCCACCGTGCTCGAGGCCGAGTCGGTGCCCTTCGAGCCTGGTGCGCTCGCCCAGATCGGTCGTGCGGCCGCAGGCAGCATGCGTGATGCCCTGTCACTGCTCGATCAGGCGATCGCCCACGGCGGCGGTCGCATCGAAGAAAGCGCGGTGCGCGAGATGCTCGGTGTGGTCGATCGCCGCGACCTCGAACGGCTGCTCGAGGCGCTGGTCGCCATTGACGGGCGGGCGCTGGTGGTGCTGGCCGACGACATGCTCTCGGGCAATGCACCCTTCGAGCGCGCGCTGCTCGATTTCGCGGCCCTGCTGCAGCGCATTGCCCTGGCCCAGGTCGGTGCGATCACCGCCGACGATGATGACGGCGCGCTCGCGCTTGGCTGGGCGCCCCGAGTCGATGCGCTCGAACTGCAGGTCTGGTACCAGATTGCGATTCATGGTGCGCGCGACCTGCCGCTCGCCCCCGATGCCCACGCCGGTTTTTCGATGGTGCTTCTGCGTCTGCTCGCTTTTCGGCCCGAGTCCGCAAGTGGCGCAGCGCCCCAGCCGGCGCTCGCGCGGCCCGCAGCACCGATGGCTGCAGCACCGATGGCCTCAGCCCCGACAGCACCAGCCCCGACAGCACCAGCCCCGACAGCGCCAGCCCCGACAGCGCCAGCCCCGACAGCCTCGCCCGCCCTCACAACAGCGCCCGCACGGCCCGTGCCCGCCACCGTCGCAACAGCCGCCTTCGACGGCGACTGGACCTCGCTTGCCGCAGCGGTCACCGCCAGCCTGCAGGGTCGCGCCGGTCTGGTCGGCCAGTTCATGCAGCAAAGCGAACTGCTCGGCTTTGACACGGCCACCGACACCTTCTCGCTGCGAGTGCCGGTCAGGCCGTTGGCTGAGCCCGCACTGATTGGCAAGGTTCGAGAACGCCTTGCCCAGCATTTCGGCCGACCGATGAAAGTGTCGGTCGATGTCGGCACGGTCCGCGGAACCACTGTCGCCGCCGTTCGCAACCGTGAACAGGCACAGGCTAATGCGCAGGCCCATGCCAACATTGAAGGCGATGCCTTCGTTCAGACCCTGCTCACCTCATTCGACGGTACGATCCTGCCCGAATCGATCCAGCCGCTTCGACCCACCGGAGAACCCACACCATGATGAAGAATCAGCTTGCCGGCCTCATGAAGCAGGCCCAGCAGATGCAGGACAACCTCAAGAAAGCCCAGGAGCAGCTCGCCGGCGTCGAGGTCGAAGGGCAGTCCGGCGCCGGGCTGGTCAAGGTCGTCATGACCTGCCGCAATGAGGTCAAGCGGGTCTCGATCGATCCCAGCCTGATGGGCGAAGACAAGGACATGCTCGAGGATCTGGTGGTGGCCGCCTTCAACGACACCCTGCGCCGCGCCGAGCAGACCGCCTCCGAGCGCATGGGTTCGGTCACGCAGGGCCTGCCCCTGCCGCCCGGCTTCAAGCTGCCTTTCTGAGCCGCCCGACTTGGCCGCGCATCAGCCCGCTGCACTCGATGCGCTGATTGCCGCATTTCGCCGCCTGCCCGGTGTGGGGCCCCGCACTGCGCAGCGCTATGTGCATCATCTGCTGCAACACGATCGCGAGGCGGCCGGTGCGATCGCGCAGGCGCTCACTGCCGCTGCAGCCGGCATCCGCCATTGCCAGCGTTGCAATACTTTCAGCGATACCGATCTGTGCGAGACCTGCGCTTCGTCGCGTCGCGATCCGACGCAGCTTTGCGTGGTCGAGACCCCGGCCGATCAGCTCACCCTTGAGCAGACGCTGGCCTTCAATGGTCTGTATTTCGTCCTGATGGGTCGTCTGTCGCCGCTCGATGGCATCGGCCCCAATGAAATTCACTTCGATCGACTGCTGGCGCGCGCCACCGACGGCATCGTCACCGAAGTCATCCTCGCTACCAATTTCACCCGCGAAGGCGAGGCGACCGCCCATTACCTCGGTGAAATGCTGCATGCCCGCGGGCTGAAGGTCTCGCGCCTTGCACGCGGCGTGCCGATGGGTGGTGAACTTGAATATGTCGATGCCGCCACGGTCGCGCAGGCGCTGCGTGATCGCCGCAGCGTCGACTGAGGACTGCAGCCTCGCCAACCGTTCCTGACTGCGCAGCCGCCCCGACGACACGACCCGAAACATTTCCGACTTCCTGACTTCCTGACCCTTGTTCCCTTAGTCCCTTAGCCCCTTTTTCCATTAGTCCCTTAGTCCCTTCGTCTCTTACTCATCGGCTCACCATGAAAATTACCCTTGCCTACTGGATCCTGCTGCTGTCCTTTTTTCTGCCGTCGATCTGCGCCGGCATCGCCAAGGGCGGGCGTCGCGACTACGACAACGCCAACCCGCGCGATTGGGAGTCCAAACTCGGTGGCCACCGCGCCCGTGCGGTGGCAGCCATGAACAATACCCTCGAGGCGCTCCCCTTCTTTGCCGCAGCGGTAATCATTGCGCATCAGACGGGCGCGGCTCAGGGACGGCTCGACATGCTGGCGATTGCCTGGCTGGTGCTGCGCGCGGTCTATATCGCGCTCTATGTCGGCAACAAAGCGTCGATCCGGTCGCTGGTCTGGATGGCGGGCGTTGCCGTGACCGTCTGGATTTTCCTGCTGGGTGCCTGATGCTCGCCGGGGTTGCCGGCAAGACTCGCCACACCCCGATGCGGTAATCTGCCGCGACCCGCTCACGTCGAGGAGACTCCATGAATCGCCGCCATCACGTCGCAGCCCTGTTTGCCATGCTCGCACTTGCCTTCGGCGCCGGGACGCGCGATGTGGCCGCACAGTCGCTCGAAAAGCCCAGGGTCACGATCGCGGTCGGCGGCAAGGCGTCCATTTACTACCTGCCGCTGACCATTGCAGAGGCGAAGGGCTACTTCAAGGATGAAGGCCTGAGTGTCGAGATCGTCGATTTCGCCGGCGGCTCGCAGTCGCTGCGTGCGGTGGTCGGCGGATCGGCCGACGTGGTCTCGGGCGCCTTCGAGCACACCATCAATCTTCAGGCGAGCAAGCAGTATTTCCGCGCCTTCGTGCTGCAGGGTCGCGCCCCGGCCATCGCGGTTGGTGTCGCGACCGCCAAGGCTGGCGCCTATCGCAGTCCGGCCGACCTCAAAGGCATGAAGATCGGTGTCTCGGCCCCGGGCTCATCGACCAATATGGTGGCCAACTACGTGCTGGCCAAAGGCGGACTCAAACCCAGTGACGTGTCCTTCGTCGGTGTCGGCACCGCCTCGGGTGCGCTGGCCGCGCTGCGCAGCGGCCAGATCGACGCAATCTCCAATGTCGATCCGGTCATGACCATGCTCGAACAAAAGGGCGACGTGAAGATCATTGCCGATACCCGCACGCTCAAGGGCACGCAGCAGCTCTTCGGCGGCCCGATGCCGGCAGCCAGTCTTTACGCCCCGGAAGAGTTCATCAGCAAAAATCCCAAGACGGTGCAGGCGCTCACCAATGCGATGGTCAGGGCGCTGAAGTGGCTGCAAACCGCCGGCCCGAGCGACATCATCAACACCGTGCCCGATGCCTATCTGCTCGGCGACCGGGCGCTTTATCTCGCGTCCTTCAATGCGGTGCGCGACGCGATTTCGCCTGACGGCCTGATCAGTGATGCAAGCGTGAAGGTCAGTCTGGCAGCGCTGGCCAGTTTTAACGACAAGATCCGCCCCGAGCAGATCGACCTGTCGCGTACCTATACCAACGACTTCGTCAGAAAAGCCCAGGCGATTACTCGCTGAATCACCCGTTGAGTCACGCAACCGCGTCCTGTCCATGAGCGATCTTGCTGCCATCGAACTCGCCGACGTCGCCTGCACCTTCATTTCGCGCGACTCGCCGCAGGGCCGCTATACCGCAGTGGCCGACGTCACCCTCACGGTCGGTGCCGGCGAGTTCGTGTCGGTGGTCGGTCCGACCGGCTGCGGCAAATCAACGCTTCTGAACGTCGCAGCCGGCCTGCTCGAGCCCTCCCGGGGCTCGGTCAAGGTGTTTGGTGAGCCGCTGGTCGGCCTCAATCGGCGGGCCGGTTACATGTTTCAGACCGAGTCGCTCATGCCCTGGCGAAGTGCGCTCGACAATGTCTGCGCAGGGCTTGAATTTCGCGGCGTGCCCACCCCCGAGGCGCGCGAGCAGGCGGCCGACTGGTTGCGGCGCGTGGGGCTGGGCGGATTCGGCGACCGCTTTCCGCATCAGTTGTCGGGCGGCATGCGCAAACGCACGGCGCTGGCGCAGACCCTCATCCTCGACCCGGATATCGTGCTGATGGACGAGCCGTTCTCGGCGCTCGACATCCAGACCCGCCAGCTCATGGAAAACGAGCTGCTCGAATTGTGGTCCGCGCGCCGCAAGGCGGTGCTCTTCATCACCCACGATCTCGACGAAGCGATCTCCCTGTCCGACCGCGTGGTGGTCATGTCGGCAGGGCCGGCGAGCCATCCGATCGGCGAATTTGTCATCGATCTGCCGCGCCCGCGCGATGTTGCCGAGATCCGGTCGATACCGCGCTTTGCCAGGCTGCATGCCGACATCTGGGCGGTGCTGAAAGAAGAAGTCCTTCGCGGTTATGCCCAGCAGCAGCTGGCCGGCTGATGTCCTGATCCGCTTATCCGATGGCCACCCGACTGTCCGCTCCGATGCTGCGTCTGATCCAGGGCGCGCTGCTCGTCGCGCTTTTCGTCGCCTGGCATCTGCTCACCAGCCCGACGCTGCTGCCGCCGATCTATTTCAACGATCCCTACCGGGCCGCCTTCTTTTTTGGTGAGCCGCTCAAGGTGCTCGGCCAGATCTTCAAATGGTTCAGCAGCGGTGAGATCTTTCTGCATCTTGGCTACACACTCTTCGAGACACTGATGGCCTTTGCGATCGGCACGATCGCAGGTCTGGCCTGCGGCATGTGGCTGGCACTGTCGCCCACGGCCTCGGCGATCTTCGATCCCTATGTCAAAGCGCTCAATTCGATGCCCCGGGTCATTCTCGCGCCGATCTTTTCGGTCTGGTTCGGGCTCGGTGTCTGGAGCAAGGTGGCGCTTGGCGTGACGCTGGTGTTTTTCATCGTGTTCTTCAACGTCTATCAGGGCGTGCGCGAAGTCAGCCCCAACGTGCTGGCCAGCGTTCGAATGCTCGGTGCCAGTCGCCGTGATCTTCTGCGCCATGTCTATCTGCCTAGCGCCATGAGCTGGGTATTCTCGAGCCTGCATACCGCGGTGGGTCTGGCCTTTGTCGGCGCGGTGGTCGGCGAGTATCTCGGCTCGGCCAGGGGCGTCGGCTATCTTATTTTGCAGGCCGAAGGCACCTTCGATATCAACAGCGTGTTCGCCGGCATCCTGGTGCTCACGGTCTTTGCGCTGCTGCTCGATGCCCTGGTGGGCGTTGTCGAGCGCCGTCTGATGACCTGGCAGCCGCGCTCCGGCGAGACCGAGCGCCTCTGAGGTCGCTCGCCGCGATCCGCCTGCCCACTTCTATCGGGATACACCATGGACCTCGCCCAACTGCTCGGACTGATTGTTTTTCTGCTGATCGGATTCGGCGGCGGCTGGCTCTGGCAGGCGAGCCGGCGTGCTGCCGCACCCCGCGAGCTGGTGGTCCGAAGTTCGATCGATGATCTGCGCGCGATCGGCGAACTCTCGGTTTTCAAGGCGGTCAGCAAAGATCTCATCACCCACAGTGATCACACCTTCGGCGAGTTCGGGCGCAAGTACCTTTCGTGGGCCTTCACCAAGAAAAAGCTCGCGATGGTCTTCGAGTTCGAGATGGATTTTCGCTTCGACCTCAAAAGCGAGCAGTTCCATATCGACACCATCACGCCGACCGCTGATGTCGGCCCACGCGCCGGCACGCCGCAGGCGCCGCCGCTGGCTCGAATTTCATTGCCGCCCTGCAAGGTCGAGGTGTCGATCAAGGATCTGGCTTTCTACGATGAGCAGCGATCGAGGCTGCTGCCCTGGTTGCTGCCGGATCTGGTGCAGGGTTTTTTCGATGGGCGCTTTTCCGAAGACGACAAGAACCAGTTGATCGGTGCGGCGCGAGCCCATGCCCTGGCGCAGGCTCAGGGGCTGGCCGAGCGCTATCGCGCGCAGGTCGAACGCTCTGCGTTCAACACGCTGGCATTGCTGGTGCGCCCGCTCGGCTACTCGAATCTGGAGGTTCGCTTCGCATCGAAGCAGGAGTTGTCGACCGATGTCGGCATGGCTTCGCTCACACAGAGCGATCCGGTGGTGGCGATGCCCGCACCCGCCGGCGAAGCCCTGCTTACGGCCCGAGGGCGCAGCGCCTCGAGC
>CAMCXH010000007.1 GCA_945883285.1 Bordetella parapertussis
TCAACGGGGACTTTCACTGGTTCGACGTCGATCCCGATGAATTCATGGCGATTGAGGCGGGTGTCGGACGCTGGCATGCAATGCGTGGGAATGTCGAAACTGAACTGGCGCGTGCGCTGGCGGATGGCGCTGATGCCGGATGCGGTTGCGCCTATCCCGATTCGGTCGACCAGGCCGATGTCGACCGGTCCAATGCCATGATCAGCCGGCTGCGTGAGACAGCCCGAAGCCTTCGCGTCAGTGCGTCGCTAGGCGCGCTGCCGATGCTCAGGCGGGCTGAGGTCGGGGCTTTGCGGGTCGGATGCGTTCATGGCGACGACCAGTCGCTCAGCGGATGGCGCCTTGCCCACGATGCCCTGGCAGCGAGCCGGGCACAGGGCCTGCCTGCGGCGTTTGATGCCGGGCAGATCGATCTGATTGCCTGCAGTCACACCTGCCTGCCGGTGGCCGATACCTTCGAGTCGCCGACCGATCAGCGCCGTCTGGCGGTGATCAATAACGGCGCAGCCGGCATGGCCAACTTCACAGGCAGCACCCATGGTGTGGTGACCCGGATTGCGGTCGATGGCCTTGCGCCGCCGGACGGCGCAAGGGTGCTCTATCGCACCAGCCTGGCTGGCTGTGAGGTGGCGGCAATTGCACTGGACTTCGATGCCACGCGTTTTCTTGAACGGTTCGACCGTCAGTGGCCTGCCGGTTCGCCCGGCGCGGTCTCCTATCGCGATCGGCTTGCGTGGGGCCCGGCGTATCCGCTGGATGTCGCTGCACGCGGCGGTTTTCGCGCTGCCTGACCGATCCCCGCCGCGCCGCGCGCTGTCATCTCCGCGATGTCCCGACGACAGCTCCTTCTGATTGCTTTCATTGCGATGGCGATCGCAATATTCGTCGGGTTCGACCTCGGGCGTTTCGCGACGCTTGCCGAGATCAAGTCGCGACAGGGCGAATTTCTCGCGCTGGTTCGTGACCGTCCCTTTTTCAGCGCCGCGATCTTCTCGCTCTTTTATGTGATCGCAGCAGCGCTGTCGCTGCCTGGTGCAGCGGTGGTGCTTACCCTGCTTGGCGGGGCGCTGTTCGGCCTTGCATGGGGCACTGTGCTGGTGTCGTTTGCCTCCTCGATCGGCGCAACCTTGGCCTTCCTGATTTCCCGCTATCTGCTGCGCGACATGGTTCGAGCCCGTTTCCCCGGGCGAATCGAGGCAATCGATGCCGGCGTGCGACGAGACGGCGGCTTCTATCTGTTTTCGCTGCGACTGATCCCCCTTTTTCCGTTCTTTCTGGTCAATCTGCTGATGGGACTGACCCCGATCCGGACGGCAACGTTTTACATCGCCAGCCAGCTCGGCATGCTCGCTGGCACCCTGGTCTATGTGAATGCCGGGACCGAACTGGCTCGACTCACCTCGTTGCGCGGCATCCTTTCACCGACTCTGATCGCCTCGTTTGTGGCACTCGGTGTATTTCCTCTGCTGGCACGAAAAGCCGTCGACTTTATTGCTGCCCGCCGGACAAACCGGCGCTGGCGCCGACCGAAGCGTTTTGACCGCAACCTGATCGTGATCGGCGCGGGCAGTGCCGGCCTGGTGACCGCCTATATCGCAGCGACTCTCAAGGCGAGCGTGTCGCTCATCGAGCGCCACAAGATGGGCGGCGACTGTCTGAACACCGGTTGCGTACCCTCCAAGGCCTTGCTGCGCAGTGCGAAGCTGCTGGCACAGGCCCGCGACTCGCAGTCGCTTGGCATCCGGGCGATGCATGTCGAGTTCGATTTCGCCGATGTCATGGCACGGGTTCAGCAGGCGATTCACCAGATCGAGCCGCATGACTCGCTCGAGCGCTATCGCAGCCTCGGGGTCGATGTCATCGAGGGCGAGGCGCGGTTGCGCAGCCCCTGGGAGGTAGCGGTGACCACGCCAGAAGGCACCCGCACGCTCAGTGCCCGCCATATCGTGATTGCGGCCGGTGCGCGTCCGGCCGTGCCCTCGATTCCGGGGATCGAGGGCACCGGCTTTCTCACCTCCGACACCGTCTGGTCGCTGCGCACACTGCCGCGTCGTTTGCTGGTGATCGGCGCCGGACCGATCGGCTGCGAGATGGCCTTGGCGTTTGCGCGATTCGGCTCGCAGGTGACACTGCTCGACCAGGCATCGCGGCTGCTCAATCGCGAGGACCCCGATGTGTCAGCGCTGGTGTCCCAGTGCTTTGCCAAAGAGGGGATCACCTTGCGGCTGTCGACCCGTGCAATCCGTTTCGAGCGCGACGGGCTCGGCGCGGATGCGGTCAATGCGCTGGTCGCCGAGCACGACGGCAAGCAGGACCTGATTGAATTCGATCAGGTCCTGTGCGCGCTGGGTCGGGTGGCCAACACCGGCGGCTATGGGCTGGAGGACCTCGATGTCCGTCTGACGCCGCGCGGTACGGTGCAGGTCGATCCATTCCTGCGCACCAACTATCCCAGCATCCTTGCCGCGGGCGATGTCGCCGGTCGCTACCAGTTCACCCATGCGGCAGCGAACATGGCCTGGTATGCCGCGGTCAATGCGCTTTTCGGGGGGGTCTGGCAATTCAGGATCGATGAACGGGTCATGCCCTGGTGCACCTTTCTCGATCCGGAGGTGGCTCGGGTCGGCCTGAACGAGCAAGACGCCAGTGAGCAGGGCATCGCAGTCGAAGTCACCCGGTATGGGCTCGACGATCTCGATCGTGCGATCGTCGACGGTGCAACCCGCGGTTTCGTCAAAGTGCTGACCCGCCCTGGGACCGACCGAATCCTGGGCGCGACCATCGTGGGCGAGCATGCCGGTGAACTGATCGTCGAATTCGTGACCGCCATGAAGCGGGGGCTGGGGCTGAACAAGCTGCTCGGGACGATCAAGATCTATCCGACCTTTGCCGAAGCCAACAAATACGCGGCCGGCCAATGGAAACGCGCGCATGCGCCCACGCGGCTGCTGGGCTGGGTCGAGCGCTTTCATCGCTGGCAGCGCGGCTGAGATGCGGGCGTTTCCCAGCAATGAACTGCCGATCACTGGGGCGTCTTGCTGGCGGTGGAGCAGGGCGGTCGCGAGCCGGCTCATCCTCATGCTGCTGACCGGCTTCATGTGGGGTGCGCCAAGCGTCGCTCACGCAGCTATCGACGAGGCGCACAGCGCCTTCGATGCGCTGCTGCGTCGGCATGTCGCCTGGGACACCGCCGGTGTGGCCAGTTCGGTGTCCTACCGCGGGCTGGCGGCTGAGCGCGCTGAGCTCGGGAAAGTGCTCGATCTGTATGCCGGCGTGAGCCGAGCCGACTACGAGGCGATGAGCCGCGACCATCGCCTGGCCTTTCTGATCAACCTGTACAACGCGGCAACGCTCGAGCTGGTGCTGGGCGGCTATCCCGATCTGAAGTCGATCCGTGACCTGGGGTCGCTGATCCGGTCGCCCTGGAAGCAGCGCATCGTCAGACTCTTTGGCGAGCTGCGCACGCTCGATGACATCGAGCACGGCATGATTCGAACCCCCGGTGTTTTCGACGAGCCCCGCATTCATTTCGTGGTCAATTGCGCCTCGATCGGCTGTCCGGCGCTTCGGCCTGAAGCCATCACCGGCGCGCGTCTGCAGGCGCAACTCGAAGACAGCACGCGCCGCTTCATGCGCGATGCCAGTCGCAATCGTTACGACCCAGTCAAAGGCCGCCTGGAGGTCTCGAAAATTTTCGACTGGTATCGCGCTGACTTCGAGCGCGGCTGGCTCGGCATCGCTTCGCGTGAACAGTTTTTTGCTCGATATGCCGATCTGCTGGCGATCCCGTCCGCCGACCGTGCCCGCCTTGACGAGCAGCGCATGCCCATCGGTTTCCTCGATTACGACTGGCGACTGAATGACCGGCGCTGAGGCTTCGATCTCGATCGTGATGCCGGTCCTCAACGAGGCTGCCTCGATCGCCGCAGCAGTGGCAAGCGCCCGACGGCAGGCGGCTGAATGCGTCGTCGTCGATGGCGGCAGTATCGACCGTACTGCCGCACTGGCCTCTGAGGCTGGCGCGATCGTGATCGGCTCACCCCGCGGACGGGCGCTGCAGATGAACGCCGGCGCCCATCAGGCTCGTGGTGATGTGCTGCTGTTCGTGCATGCCGACTGCCGCCTGCCCGACCATGCGGCGCAGCGTATTCGCGCCGCGATGGCCTCAGGCGCAGCATGGGGCCGCTTCGATGTGAGGCTCGATTCGCCGCGCCGGTCCTTGAGGCTGGTGGGTGCCATGATGAACTGGCGCTCGCGTCTGAGCGGTATCGCCACCGGCGATCAGGCGATTTTTCTGACCCGCACGCTTTTCGACTCGGTCGGTGGCTTTGCCCCAATCCCGCTGATGGAAGATATCGACCTCAGTGCCCGGCTTTGCCGCATCGCCAGGCCTGCCTGTCTTCGCGATCGGGTGGTGGTTTCTGCGCGTCGCTGGGAGCAGCGCGGCGTGGTCCGGACTGTGCTGGAGATGTGGCTCTGGCGGGCCGCCTACGCGATGGGCGCTTCGCCCGAGCGCCTGCATCGTCTGTATTACGGACAGCGGTGAAGCCACGTCGGCTGATTGTTTTTGCCAAGCTGGCGCAGGACGGCCGGGTCAAGACTCGGCTGGCGACCACGATCGGCAGCGATCGCGCGCTGCGGGTCTATCGGCGGCTGCTGGCGGCCACGCTGCGGCTGGCGCTCAGGAGCCCGGTCGAGCGGCGCGAATGGCGTTTCGATGCCGCACCGGGGATGTTGCCGGCAAGGGATGCAGCCTTGCTCCGACGCCTGGCCAATCGCGGCTGGATCATCACGGTGCAGCACGGTCGTGATCTCGGCGAGCGCATGGCGCAGGCGATCGAGTCTGGCCTGGATGCGGGTGATGCGGTGGTATTGATCGGCGCCGATTGCCCGGTATTCGAGACCGCCGATATCGGCGCAGCATTCGACGCACTGGAAAACAGCGATGCGGTATTCGCACCGGCCGAAGATGGCGGCTACGTGCTGGTCGGATTGTCGCGAGCCATGCCGCAGATTTTCGAAGCCATGCCCTGGGGCAGCGATCAGGTCATGATGCAAAGCCTTGCAAGGCTTGAGTCATCGGGCGCAAGCGTCACATTGCTTCGTCGAATGTGGGATGTCGATGTCGAGGCCGATCTCGCGCGTTACGAGGCCGGTTTCAGGTCTTGACTGCCTCAGATCAAGCGCGAGGTCAGAGCGTCCGCGACCTGATCCTCAACAGCCGGTTCAGGGGCGTTGAGGTCGGCAAGCTGATCGAAGATCGAATCGATCGGGCGGGCTGCGCCGAACAGATCGCCCTGCAGATAGACCACTCCCATTTCGCGCAGGCGAGTGTGCACGGTTTCGTTATGCACATGCTCGGCAACCGTTCGCAGATTCAGCCGCCGCGCGACCCTGACCGTCGACATCACGATTTCCTCGTCGATCGTGTTGCTGGTCAGATTGCGGATGAATGAACCATCGATCTTCACGTAGTCGAGCGGAAAGCGCTTGAGGTATTCGAAGGTCGCCAGGCCGGTGCCGAAGTCGTCGAGCGCGATGCAAAATCCCTGCGACTTCAGGTCATCCACCAGACGCGAGGCGGCCGCCGGATTTCGGATTGCCTCGCTCTCGGTGATCTCGAAGACGATCCGATCCGCCGGAATGCCATTGAGCAGTCGCTGCTCGCGCACAAACTCGGCAAACGCACCGTCGCTCATCGTGGCCCCCGACAGATTGATCGAGCATTTGTGCGTGCGTGCGAGGTTGCGCGGCTGGCTGGCCAGCCAGCCGAAGGCGCGCTGCACAACCGCCCGGTCGAAGGTGACCGACATCTGCGCCTTGATGGCGAGCTTGAGAAACTCCGGCGGCTGAATCAGGCTGCCATCCCGATCGCGAAGCCGGGTGAGCACTTCGTACGAGACCATGCCTGGCGGCGCATCCGGGTCGACCACCGGCTGGGCATAGAGCTCAAGGCGTGACTCGTGCAGTGCCTCGCGGATATGCTCGATCTTGACCTGAAGCTCGCGGCGCGAATCGATCATCAGTTGCGACAGCGGCTCGACGAAAAGTTGCGGTTCGCGCACGCTGGCGGCAATCGTCAGGGCATCGGTCAGTGCCGCCAGACAGTCTTCGCTGTCGATGAGCGAATGACGGTCGATCTGCAGGCCGCCGACGCAGACCTGCAGACGCAGATTGCCGTTGGCGGTGGCAAAGAGCTGGGCATTCAGATTGGCATAGATATCGCGGGCCACCGACCTGACCTGGGCGACGGTCGCCGCATCGATCACCAGGGCATAGCGGCCTGCCGACAGGCGCGCCGCGCATCGCACTCCCGGCTGGCCCAGCAGGATTGTTGCGGCAGACTGCTCGAGCTGAATCGCCGGGATCGTGCCGCACAGATCGGTCATCGATTCGAAGTTGCTGATGGTCAGGCCGACCAGCCCGAGATTCGGGCGCTCAGGCGAGACCAGCAGGTCGCCGAAAACCGACAGCAGCCCCCGGTCATTGAGCAGGGAGGTCGTGGTGTCTTCATGAGCCAGCCGAGCAACCCGCTTGAGCGCGGCCATGCGGTCGGCGGCCAGTGCCTGGACAACATGGCTGATGACAACCGCTGCAATCACCAGGGCGCCGACGTCGATGGCACGCCAGGCTTCATCTGCGACACCGGGCGTTCCGACAAGACTGGTCGAGAGGATGATGCATGCCGATGCCAGCAGGGTGAGCGCATTGGTGCGCTCGTCTGCCCGGATGGCGACCCAGATCACGATCGGCAAATAGAGATAGAGCACCAGCATCGCATCGCGTGGCTGGCCGGCTCGGGCAAGCATCGCGCTCAGCAAGGCGACACCGAGCGAGAGCGCCATGCCAGCCAGGTCGAAGCCTGGCCGATGATCGCCTGGGGAGGCGGTCTGGGCAGCGGGCGCATCCATCAGACACAGCAGGGCAGGTACCAGAAGCAGGGTGCCCAGGGCGCTCGACAACCACAGCCCGGCGTGCAGGGGAAATGACGGCAGGACTGTCAGGCTCCCAGTGCTTGAGGCGACAGCGACGGCGGTCAGAGCGAAGGCTGGTGCACAGACCAGCAAGGTCACCAGAAAAAAGCGGGTTGTGTCAGTCAGGCTGTCATCAGCGGGCTTCCAAAGGCTCAGCCGTCTGAGGGCAATCGCCCCGGGCACTGCGCCCGCCAGCGTGGCGACTGCGCCGCTGAGCGCAAGGCTCGGCTGATCGAATCTCAGGACCCCGAAAAGGAGCGCTCCGGCGACCGCGGGCAGCGACCAGACAAAACCACCTCGCCAAGCGAAGGCCAGCGCGATGCCGAGCGCAGGCCAGCACAGGAATCGGGACGGGTCGCCGTTCGATCCGATGCTCGCAGCAAAACACATCGCGCAGGTCAGCGCGATGAGCCCCGCAATCCTGATCGGAGCGGGCAATTGCGAAGAAAGAGAGACTGAACCGGATCGCACTTGCGGTGTCATCCTAATGTTCAGTCGAGTGTAGCGCAGCCCCTCAGGGCCCGGACTGACCGAAAGATCCGCCTGTCGCTGCCAGATGGGCGACTGTCGCCCATCTGGCAAACCATGCCGCTTCGGGCCGTGGTTCGAACAGCCCGAAGCGGCGCCGTCACATCAGGCAGCGGTCATCAGCTCGCGCAGCACATACGGCAGGATGCCGCCGTGGCGGAAGTAATCGACCTCGATCGGGGTGTCGATCCGCGACAGCAGGGTCACCTTGCGGGTGCTGCCGTCGCGCGCGGTGATCGTCATGGTGATGTCCTGCTGCGGTTTCATCTCGGCGGGGAAGGCAATATCGAAAGATTCGTCGCCCTTGATGCCCAGCGATGTCCATGAATCCTTGCCTTTGAACTGCAGCGGCAGCACGCCCATGCCGACCAGATTCGAGCGATGGATCCGCTCGAAGCTGCGCGCCACCACCGCCCGCACGCCCAGCAGCTGGGTACCCTTGGCCGCCCAGTCACGCGACGAACCGGTGCCGTACTCTTCGCCGCCAAAGACCACCGTAGGAACGCCTTCGCGGATGTACTTCATCGCGGCGTCGTAGATATACATCTGTTCGCCGGTCGGCTGATGGATCGTCAGGCCGCCTTCCTCGCGCGAGCCGTCGGCCTTGGCCGGCAGCATCAGATTTTTGATGCGAACGTTCGCGAAAGTGCCGCGCATCATCACTTCGTGATTGCCGCGTCGTGCGCCGTAAGAGTTGAAATCAGCCTTGAGCACGCCATTGGCCAGCAGGTACTGGCCTGCGGGCGAGGTGTCCTTGATCGAACCGGCCGGTGAGATGTGATCGGTGGTGATCGAATCGCCGAACAGACCCAGCGCCCGCGCACCCTTGATCGAGCCGGATTCCGAGGGTGTCATCGAGAAGTTGTCGAAGAAGGGCGGATTGGCGATATAGGTCGATTTCGGCCAGTCGTAGACTTGCCCGGTCGCGGCCGGCACCGCATTCCACAGCGGGTGATCCTTGGTCATATCGCTGTAGAGCCTGCGGAAGGTCTTGGCGTTCATCGCGTACTTCATCAGCTTGTGCACCTCGTCGGAGGTGGGCCACACATCGCCGAGATAGACATCGCGACCTTTCTTGTCCTTACCCAGCGGCTCGGTCATCAGGTCGACCTTCATGCTGCCGGCGATGGCATAAGCGACCACCAGTGGCGGCGAGGCGAGGAAGTTGGCCCGCAGATTCGGATGAATGCGCGCTTCAAAGTTGCGGTTGCCCGACAGCACCGCCGCGCAGACCATGTCATTGGAGGTGATCGCTTCGTTGATGTCGGGTGTCAGGTCGCCGGCATTGCCGATACAGGTCGTGCAGCCATAAGCCGCCACTGAAAAGCCGAGTTTTGACAGCGGCGAGAGCAGGCCGGCCTTCTCGAGGTATTCGGTGACCACCCGCGATCCCGGAGCCAGCGAAGTCTTGATATGCGGCGAAACCGTCAGGCCGCGGGCCACCGCCTTCTTGGCCAGCAGGCCGGCTGCCAGCAGTACGCCAGGGTTGGAGGTATTGGTGCAGGAGGTAATGGCAGCGATCAGCACATCGCCGTTGCTGATGCTGTTGCCTGCGGTCGTGACGTAGTCGGTGTCGAGTTCGGCGGCCGTCTTGTTGAAGCCGTCAGCGGCGGTCGACCTTGAGAACAGGTCGGCGAAGGTCGACTTCACATTGCCGATTTCGATCCGGTCTTGCGGCCGCTTGGGGCCGGCCAGCGAGGGCGCAATGGTGGCGAGATCGAGTTCGACGACCTTCGAATAGTCGATGCTGCCGTCCTTGGGCACGCCGAAAAGACCTTGCGCCTTGAAGTAGGCTTCGAAGGCATCGATCTCGGCTTTGGTACGGCCCGAACCTTCGAAATACTCGATGGTTTTGCCATCGACCGGGAAAAACCCCATGGTCGCGCCGTATTCCGGCGCCATGTTGGCAATGGTTGCGCGATCGGGCAATGCCAGGCTCGCCGTGCCCTGGCCGAAGAATTCGACGAATTTGCCGACGACTTTTTCAGCTCGCAGCATCTCGGTGACCCTCAGCACCAGGTCGGTAGCGGTCACGCCTTCACGCAGTTTGCCCTTCAGATGCACGCCAACCACATCCGGGGTCAGGAAATAGACCGGCTGGCCGAGCATGCCGGCCTCTGCCTCGATGCCGCCCACGCCCCAGCCGACCACGCCGATCCCGTTGATCATGGTGGTGTGACTGTCGGTGCCGACCAGGGTGTCCGGAAAATAAACTTCTTTTTTGTCATCGCGCCGCATGTGCACGCCGCGGGCGAGGTATTCGAGGTTGACCTGATGAACGATGCCGATGCCGGGCGGGACGACCTTGAAAGTGTCGAAGGCCTGCATGCCCCACTTCATGAACTGATAGCGTTCCTTGTTGCGCGAGAACTCGAGCTTCATGTTCAGATCGAGCGCATCGGGTGTACCGAAGTGGTCGATCATCACCGAGTGGTCAACCACCAGATCGACCGGCACCAGCGGCTCGATCCGCTTGGGGTCCTTGCCCATCTGATGTGCCACCCCGCGCATGGCCGCCAGGTCGGCCAGCAGCGGCACGCCGGTGAAATCCTGAAGCACCACGCGGGCGACGATGAAGGGGATTTCATCGACCCGATTGGCGCTCGGCTTCCAGTTGGCGAGTTGCTCGACATGCTGTTCGGTCACCTTCTTGCCGTCGACATTGCGCAGCACCGCCTCCAGCACGATACGGATCGACACCGGCAGGCGCTTGACGTTCGGGAATGTCTTGGCGAGCGCGGGCAGCGAATAGAACTGGCCGCTGCGGCCGCCACCCGGTTTGAAGTCCTTGAGGGTCTTGAATGCGTTATGTGCCATGTCATGCCTGCTTTCGTGGAGGTGATGGTGAGTAAGGCATCAATCGCTTGTGACGATCGCGGGTCGGGGCTTACTTGCTAGATGCGGCCTTGTCTGCTTTCTCGGTCGCCAACTGATTGTCATGCTGGCAGGAGTCGACGATCCGCTGTCCGCTCTTGACGTTGAGCAGCATTGACTTGTAGGGGATCTGAACCAGCAGCACATTCTGGTCGACATCTTCGAGGCGCACTGCGCCTGTCGCGGAGGCGACCGGCTTCATCACCCAGATGTCTTTCTTGTGGCGGACATCGACATAGCCAGGCGCCCGCTGATCTTTCTCGACGAAAATCTCGATTTTTTCGTCGCAGACATATCTGCCGTAATGGACGAGCTCAGCGGCTGCAAGCTGCTGCTCGTCGGCAGTCGGAAGCGCGGCGCGCTGAGCTGCGGTGGTCGGCGGTGGCACTGCGCGTTTGGCGACCGGCTTTTTGACCGCGGGTTTTGCCGGCTGGGCGGTCTGGGCGGTCTGTGCGACAGCGGGTGTCATCAGCGTCTGAGCGACGAGCACCACCGAGACAGCGGCGAGGCGAACAGCAGTGATCGGGGATGTCATGAACGTTTCTCCAGGGGAACGAAGGACAGGTTTTCGGGACCGACATAATTGGCGCTCGGGCGGATGATCTTGTTGTCGACACGCTGTTCGAGCACATGCGCTGCCCATCCCGAGGTACGGGAAATCACAAAGAGCGGGGTGAACATTTCGGTCGGAACACCCATCATGTGATACGACACCGCACTGAACCAGTCGAGGTTCGGAAACATCTTCTTCGCGTCCCACATGACGCTCTCGAGGCGCTCGGCAATATCGAACATGCGCAGATCGCCGGCGTCGGCCGACAGGCGCCGCGCGACTTCCTTGATGACCTTGTTGCGGGGGTCCGAGATGGTGTAGACCGGATGCCCGAAGCCGATCACGACTTCCTTGGCTTCAACCCGCCGGCGGATATCGGCTTCTGCTTCGTCCGGCGTCAGGTAGCGCTTCTGGATCTCGAAGGAGACTTCGTTGGCACCGCCGTGCTTCGGGCCGCGCAGCGCACCGATGCCACCGGTGATCGCCGAATACATGTCGGCGCCGGTGCCTGCCACGACGCGGGCAGCGAAGGTCGATGCGTTGAACTCGTGTTCGGCATAGAGGATGAGCGAGGTGTGCATCGCACGAACCCACAGCGCCGAGGGCGGCCTGCCATGCAGCAGGTGCAGGATATGGCCGGCGATCGAATCGTCGTCGGTTTCGGTCTCGATCCGGCGCCCGTTGTGGCTGAAGTGATACCAGTACATCAGCATCGAGCCAAGGCTGGCCATCAGGCGATCGGCGATGTCGCGCGCACCCGCGCCGTTGTGATCGTCCTTTTCGGGCAACTGGCAACCGAGCGCCGACACGCCGGTGCGCATGACATCCATCGGGTGGCTCGAGGCTGGCAGGCATTCAAGAATTGCCTTGACCGCTGCCGGCAGTCCGCGCAATGCCCTGAGCTTGGCCTTGTAGGCCTGCAGACCGGCTGCATTCGGAAGCGTGCCATGGACCAGCAGATAGGCAATCTCTTCAAACTCAGCCTGCTCGGCGAAATCGAGGATGTCATAGCCGCGGTAATGCAGATCGTTACCGGTGCGGCCTACGGTGCACAGGGCGGTATTGCCTGCGGTCACGCCCGACAGGGCGACCGACTTCTTGGGCTTGAAGCCGACTGTTTCAGGGGTGCTGCTCATGTCGTCGATTCTCCTGTCGTATGACTGTCGCTGCACCGTCTGTGTCGGTGCAGTCTGACCGATGCTGAAACTTTTCTGATCGGTTCCTGATTGCCTTATTTCTTCGCGGCAAACAGATGATCGAGTTTGCGCTCGAAATCCCAGTAGCCGATGGTGTCGTAGAGCTCCTGTCGGGTCTGCATGGTCGCCACGACAGCCGCCTGGGTGCCATCGGCGCGGATGGCCCGGTAGACGTTTTCGGCCGCCTTGTTGGCAGCACGGAATGCCGACAGAGGATAGAGCGCGATGGCCACGCCGGCGCCCGCCAACTGCTCAAGCGTAAAGAGCGGCGTCTGACCGAATTCGGTGATGTTGGCCAGGATCGGCACGCCGACCGCCTTGGAGAATTTTTCGAACATCGACAGTTCGGTCAATGCCTCGGGAAAGATGCCATCAGCGCCGGCTTCAACGCAGGCAATCGCGCGCTCCACGGCGCGATCAAAACCCTCGACCGCCAGCGAATCGGTTCGCGCCATGATGAAAAACGACGAATCGGTCCTGCCATCGACGGCCGCCTTGATCCGGTCGACCATTTCGTCCTGGCCGACGATCTCCTTGCCGGGACGATGCCCGCAGCGCTTGGCGCCGACCTGGTCTTCAATGTGCATCGCGCCGGCGCCCGCCTTGATGAGCGAGCGCACCGTGCGAGCCACATTGAATGCCGAGGCGCCAAAGCCGGTATCGACATCGACCAGCAAGGGCAGGTCGCAGACGTCGGTGATGCGGCGCACGTCGACCAGGACGTCTTCGAGACCCGAGATGCCCAGATCGGGCAAGCCAAGTGACCCGGCAGCCACACCGCCGCCCGAAAGATAGAGCGCCCGGTAGCCGGCATGCCTGGCGAGCAAGGCATGGTTGGCATTGATGGCACCCGGTATCTGGAGCGGGCGCTCGTCAAGGAGTGCCTGTCTGAACAATTGGCCGGGAGTCATCGCTGCTGCCTCAAAGGGTTGAAATCATTGCTTGATTGGCCTGCTAGGGCCGCGGATCAGGGCAGCAGGTGCTGCACACCGTCGCGCTCTTCCAGCAGTTCCTTGAGCGTGAAGTCCATTTTTTCGCGGCTGAAGGCATCGATCTCAAGGCCCTGGATCATCTGGTACTCACCATTGGCGCAAGTCACCGGAAAGCCATACATGATGCCGGCGGGGATACCGTAGGAGCCGTCCGACGCAATGCCCATGGTGGTCCATTTTCCGGCAGTGCCAAGCGCCCAGTCGCGCATATGGTCGATCGCAGCGTTGGCGGCCGATGCTGCCGAGGACAGGCCCCGTGCTTCGATGATGGCGGCGCCCCGCTTGCCGACCGTCGGCAGAAAGACATCGCGGTTCCAGACTTCGTCATTGATCATCGTCTTGACCGACTCGCCGCCGATGGTGGCAAACCGGTAGTCGGCATACATGGTCGGGGAGTGGTTGCCCCAGACGCAGAGTTTTTCGATGCTGGCCACCGGCTTGCCGGTGCGGGCCGCAATCTGCGACAGCGCGCGGTTATGGTCCAGTCGCAGCATGGCGGTGAAGTTTCGGGCGGGCAGGCTCGGCGCCGATTTCATCGCGATATAGGCGTTGGTGTTGGCCGGGTTTCCGACCACCAGCACGCGGATGTCACGGCTTGCGACTGCGTCGAGTGCCTTGCCCTGGGCGGTGAAGATCTGGGCGTTGGCAGCGAGCAGGTCCTTGCGCTCCATGCCCGGGCCGCGCGGACGTGCGCCGACCAGCAGCGCATAGTCGGCGTCCTTGAAGGCGGTCATCGGGTCGCCGTGCGCGGTCATGCCCGCCAGCAGCGGAAAGGCGCAGTCTTCAAGCTCCATCATCACGCCCTTGAGCGCTTTCTGGGCCTTTTCGTCAGGGATTTCGAGCAGTTGCAGGATGACCGGCTGGTCGCGACCGAGCATGTCGCCATTGGCAATCCGGAACAGCAGGGAGTAACCGATCTGGCCGGCGGCCCCGGTGATGGCGACGCGTTTGGCAGGCTTGGTCATGTGGTTTCCTTGATGGTTTGACGAATGCGAGCTGGAGTTTAGAAGCCGCCCGCGTCATTGTCAAACCAGATCTATAACTTATATAAGACATCAGTTACTAGACAAGCGTGGCGTGGCGTGGTGTGATGACACAATGTCAACGGTAACTTTCAGCCCGCTCTACCGGCAGATTCGCGAACGGCTTGTGCACAGCCTGCATGAGGGCGAGTGGCGCCCGGGCGAACTGATCCCGAGCGAAGGCGAGCTCGCGCAGCGCTACGGCGTCAGCCAGGGGACGGTCAGAAAGGCCATCGATGCGCTGGCTGCCGACAATCTGCTGGTTCGCCGCCAGGGGCGCGGCACCTTCGTTGCCAGCCATCAGGAGCAACTCGCCCAGTTTCGCTTCCTGAGGCTGCGCCCCGATGAAGGTGACCCGCGGCAGCCTGCGAGCCGATTCATCGACTGTCGCAGGGTGCGGGCCCCGGTCGAGATCGCCAGAGCCTTGCAGTTGAAGCCGGGCGAAACGGTTGTCGTGATCCGCCGACTACTCGAATTTGATGGTGTTCCCACGGTGCTCGAAGAAATCTGGCTGCCGGGCGGACTTTTCAGAGGCTTGAGCGCCGAGCGGCTCAACGCCTACACCGGTCCGCTCTATGGCCTTTTCGAGACCGAATTTGGCGTTCGCATGATTCGTGCGAGCGAGCGGGTCAAAGCGGTCGCCGCGGGCCCTGATGAAGCGCCTTTGCTGCGAGTCGATCCCGGCGAGCCACTGTTGCTGGTCGTGAGGGTCTCATCGACCTACGGTGATCGGCCGGTCGAAGTGCGTCACGGCTGGTACCTGACTCGCGAACATCACTACGCCAATGAGCTGAACTAGAATTGGTGCGCCGCGAAATTTCAGTCAGAATGCAACCCGAAGAACGCGTCGGTCTGCAGGTCTGTGAGTCCGGCGCGTTGTCATCCACGTTTAAGTCTGATTCGAGGCATTCATGACAGACCTCGCCGTCCGCAAGGCGCGACCCCAGTATCGCAACATTGGTGTTTCCCAGATCCTGTCCTACAGGCTCCCGATCGCAGGGATCGTCTCGATTCTTCATCGGATCAGTGGAGCGCTTCTCTTTCTCTTCGGTATTCCCTTCTTTCTCTACCTGCTTCAGCAAAGCCTCACCTCCGAGCTGAGCTTCATGAACTACAGCGCGATTGTCGGCAGTGTGCTGGGCAAGCTCGTGCTGCTGGTGCTGGGCTGGGCCTTCCTTCATCACGCTGTTGCCGGTATCCGTTACCTGCTGCTCGATCGGCATGTTGGCATCGAAAAGGCGTCCTCACATCGGTCTGCCCAGATCGCACTCGTGGTCTCGCTTCTGCTGACGCTGGTTTTTGCTCTCAAACTTTTTGGAGCGTTTTGAGATGACGACAAATCGAATCGTCGTCGGCGCGCATTACGGTCTGCGCGACTGGCTGGCCCAGCGGATCTCGGCAGTCGTGCTGCTGGTCTACACGCTGCTCCTGCTCGGCGCAGTGCTCTTCACCCCCGAGCTAAACTATTTCACCTGGGCCGGGCTTTTTGCCAACGTCTGGATGAAAGTGGCAACCCTGATGGCGGTCTTTGCGCTCATGTGGCATGCCTGGGTCGGTATTCGCGACATCTATATGGACTACATCAAGCCGACCGGCGTTCGCCTGTTTCTGCAGGTTCTGACGGTCGTGGCGCTGGCTGGTTACGCCTTCTGGGCGGTCATCATTCTCTGGAGAAACTGAGTTGGCTGAACTCCTGAATCAACTCGCAAACGGGCTGCCGCGGCGGCGCTTCGATGCAGTCATCGTCGGTGCCGGCGGCTCCGGGATGCGCTGCTCGCTGCAACTGGCCGAAGCCGGCTACAACGTCGCAGTGCTGTCAAAGGTGTTCCCGACGCGTTCGCACACGGTTGCCGCTCAGGGCGGCATTGGTGCATCGCTTGGCAACATGAGCGAAGACAACTGGTACTGGCATATGTTCGACACCGTCAAGGGGTCCGACTATCTGGGTGACCAGGACGCGATCGAGTACATGTGCAAGATGGCGCCGCAGGTGGTCTATGAGCTTGAACACTTCGGCATGCCCTTTGATCGTAATGCCGATGGCACGATCTATCAGCGTCCCTTCGGCGGCCACACCGCCAACTTCGGCGAAAAGCCTGTGCAGCGCGCCTGCGCGGCGGCCGACCGCACCGGCCATGCCCTGCTGCACACCCTCTACCAGCGAAATGTTCGTGCTCGCACGCAGTTCTTTGTCGAGTGGATGGCGCTCGATCTGATCCGTGATGCCGAAGGTGCGGTCGTCGGTGTCGTGGCCCTCGAGATGGAAACCGGCGAGGTGATGGTCCTCGAGTCGAAGGTGACCGTGCTGGCTACCGGCGGCGCCGGTCGTATCTGGGCGGCATCGACCAATGCCTTCATCAACACCGGTGACGGCATGGGCATGGCTGCGCGCGCCGGGCTGCCCCTCGAAGACATGGAGTTCTGGCAGTTCCATCCCACCGGTGTGGCCGGCGCTGGCGTACTCATCACCGAAGGTGTTCGCGGTGAAGGCGGCATCCTGCTGAACAAGGACGGCGAGCGCTTCATGGAGCGTTACGCGCCGACGCTCAAGGATCTCGCGCCGCGTGACTTCATCTCGCGTTCGATGGACCAGGAGATCAAGGAGGGTCGCGGCTGTGGCCCGAACGGCGACTATGTGTTGCTCAAGCTCGATCACCTCGGCGCCGAGAAGATCATCAAGAAGCTGCCCTCGATCCGGGAGATTGCGATCAAGTTTGCCAACGTCGATCCGATTCGGGATCCGATCCCGGTCGTGCCGACGATTCACTACCAGATGGGCGGCATCCCGACCAATATTCATGGTCAGGTGGTGGCACCGCATGGCGGCAATCACAATGCGGTTGTTGAAGGGCTCTACGCCATCGGCGAATGTGCCTGCGTGTCGGTGCACGGCGCCAACCGGCTTGGCACCAACTCTCTGCTCGATCTGCTTGTGTTTGGCCGTGCAGCCGGCAACCACATCGTCGATGCCAAATTCAAGGATCAGGGTCATCGCAGTCTGCCGGCGCAGTCGGGCGATGCATCCCTGGCGCGTCTGGCCCGTCTCGAAGGCTCGCGCTCGGGTGAAAATACCCAGGAGGTCGCTGATGGCATCCGCAAGTCGATGCAGGCGCACTGTGGCGTGTTCCGCACCGGCGAACTGCTGTCGGAGGGCGTGAAGCAGATCATGGCTCTGGCCGATCGGGCGGCCAACGTTCACATGAACGACAAGTCGAAGGTCTTCAATACCGCCCGCGTCGAGGCGCTCGAACTCGACAATCTGGTCGAGACCGCCAAAGCGACAATCGTGTCGGCAGAGGCCCGCAAGGAGAGCCGCGGTGCGCATGCTCACAGTGATTTTCCGACGCGGGATGATGCGAACTGGATCAAGCACTCGCTTTACTTCAGCGAAGGTAACCGCCTTGATTACAAGGCAGTATCGATGAAGCCCCTGACTGTCGAGACCTTCGAGCCCAAAGCCCGTACCTTCTGACGCTCTGCATCCCTGCCGTCAATCGGCCCGATACACATTTTTTCCGGACTCGCGAGAACTCATATGGCAAGCAAACGGACCATGCGTTTTTCGATCTACCGCTACGATCCCGACAAGGATGCCAAGCCTTACATGCAGGACATCGAGGTCCAACTCGAGGACACCGACAAGATGCTGCTTGATGCGCTGATCCGCATCAAGCAGGTGACAGACGATTCAGTCACCTACCGTCGTTCCTGCCGCGAAGGTGTGTGCGGTTCGGATGCGATGAACATCAACGGCAAGAACGGCCTGGCCTGCATCACCAATCTGCGCGATCTGAAAGAGCCGATTGTGCTCAAACCGCTCCCCGGTTTGCCGGTCATCCGCGATCTGATCGTCGACATGACGCAGTTCTTCAAGCAATACCATTCGATCAAGCCCTTCCTGATCAATGACACGCCGGCGCCCGAGAAAGAGCGGCTGCAAAGCCCCGAAGAGCGCAATGAACTCGACGGCCTGTATGAGTGCATTCTGTGCGCCTGCTGTTCGACGTCCTGCCCGTCCTTCTGGTGGAACCCCGACAAGTTCGTCGGACCGGCCGGTCTGTTGCAGGCCTACCGTTTCATCGCAGACAGCCGTGACCAGGCGACCAGCGCCCGACTCGATGATCTCGAAGATCCTTACCGGCTCTTTCGCTGCCACACCATCATGAACTGCGTCGATGTCTGCCCGAAGGGCCTGAACCCGACGCTGGCCATCGGCAAGATCAAGGACCTGATGGTCCGCCGTGCTGTCTGACCTGCCGCCTCAGTGACGACTTCCGGCTCCCCCAACTCAGCGGCCATGTCGGCCGATCATCCGGTGGTGACGTCGGGTTCTGCAGCCGTGTCGAGTCATCAGGCCGACCCGGCGCAGCGCAGACGTCTTCGCTGGCGTGCGCGCCGCGGCCTGCTCGAAAATGATCTGTTGCTGACACGCTTTCTCGACCTTTATGAGGAAACGCTGACGGATGCCGAGGTGTCAGGCTTGCATCAACTGCTCGAACTCGGCGACAACGAGTTACTCGACCTGATTCTGCAGCGCACAGATTCAGAATTGCCCGCCACCGATGCTGATTCAGCGGCGATGCTGCAGCGATTGCGTCTGGTTTGAGGCGTATCCGTTTCACTCAGAAAAATCGTTCAATAGGGGATGCATCCATGAGCTCTAAAAAGACCGCCACGCTGACGTTCTCGGATGGCAGCCCGTCCGTCGAGTTTCCGATTTATGAGGGTACGGTGGGCCCTGATGTCGTTGACATTCGAAAGTTGTATGGGCAGACCGGCAAATTCACCTTCGATCCCGGCTTCCTGTCGACCGCGGCCTGTGACTCGAAGATCACCTACATCGACGGCGACAAGGGCGAGCTGCTGTATCGCGGCTATCCGATCGAACAGATCGCACAGAATTGCGACTTCCTCGAGACCTGCCATCTGCTGCTCAATGGTGATTTGCCCAACCGTGCCGAGCAGAAAGACTTCACTTATCGCGTCGTGCATCACACCATGGTGCATGAGCAGATGACCCGGTTTTTCCAGGGTTTCCGCCGAGATGCGCACCCGATGGCGATTCTGGTCGGTTGCGTTGGCGCGTTGTCGGCCTTCTACCATGATTCGCTCGACATCAATAACCCCGAGCACCGCCATATCTCGGCGATCCGTCTGATCGCCAAGATGCCGACCCTTGTGGCGATGGCATATAAATACTCGGTAGGCCAGCCCTTCCTTTATCCGCGTAATGATCTGTCGTACTCAGCGAACTTCATGCGGATGATGTTCGGTACACCCTGCGAGGAATACGAACCGAACGACGTGCTGGTTCGGGCACTCGACCGCATCCTGATCCTGCATGCCGATCATGAGCAGAACGCCTCGACCTCGACCGTTCGACTGGCCGGATCGTCAGGTGCCAATCCTTTCGCCTGTATCGCCGCAGGGATTGCAACGCTCTGGGGTCCGGCTCACGGTGGCGCCAATGAAGCCTGCCTCGAGATGCTCGACGATATCCTGGCTCAGGGCGGTGTCGAGCGAATCGGCGAGTTCATCGCCAAGGTCAAGGACAAGAATTCGGGCGTCAAGCTGATGGGCTTTGGCCATCGGGTCTACAAGAACTACGATCCGCGAGCCAAGCTGATGCGCGAGACCTGCTACGAAGTGCTCGGGGAGCTGGGCCTGCAGAACGATCCGCTCTTCGCGCTGTCGATGAAGCTCGAGCAGATTGCACTCGAGGATGAATACTTCGTCTCGCGCAAGCTCTATCCGAACGTCGACTTCTATTCGGGCATCGTGCAAAAGGCGCTCGGCATCCCGACCTCGATGTTCACCTGCGTCTTTGCCCTGGCGCGTACCGTCGGCTGGATCGCGCAGTGGAATGAAATGATTTCCGACCCCGATCAGAAGATCGGTCGTCCGCGCCAGCTCTACATGGGCCCGGTGCGGCGTGACGTCATGCCGGTCGATCAGCGCTGAGGTCCGGGGGGCAGCCAGACATCGACCTCGGTTCCAACACCGAGGGCGCTGCGCAGTTCGATCCAGCCGCCCTGTGCTTCGATCAGTCGCCTGGCGATCGGTAGTCCCATTCCCTGACCGGGCGTCTGCCCGGTCTGCGGCCCGCGCCAGAACGGTTCGAAGGCGCGGTGCAGGTGGGCGCGGCTGATGCCGATCCCCCGGTCTGCAATCGTCAGGACCAGATGATCGGTATCGTCTGCAGTGTCGATCCTCGATCGGATACCGATCGGCGTCATTGACGATGAGAATCGGCAGGCATTGGTCAGCAGACGCCCAAGCGCCTGGGCCGTGCGGACCGGATCTAGCGTCAGTTGGAGGTCAGGGTCATGCAGGCTGCGGTCGATGCGGCGGGCTCGGTCGACCTTCGGTAAAGACTCAATCGCGGCGTCCAGAACCGCCAACAGCGACATCGGACCACTGAGAGATCGCAGGGCATCGGGTTTGCTCTCCCGACCGTGAGCGGCATCCCAGTCGCAGACCAGTGCCCGACGCTCACCACCTGCAGGTCGGTAGACACAATCATCGGGTCTGAACAGGCCCAGCCGCGATTCGCGACGACCGGCATGACTCGTTGTCTTGACGGCGTTGTCGACTTCTCTGGCGATGATCGCAGACACGGAGGCCTTCCCCTTGCGGCTGATGCGGCCGCAGCGACCGCTGTCTGGTTTAACGGCACGCCAGCGATGGACTTTAGTCAACCAGACGCCCGTTAAGGCTCGATAAGCGGCAAGTAACCCGGCCAGTTTTCAGATTTCGTTAATTTGTGCGTGCTATCCTCGGCAAATTACGCAGTGCAGTCCGGCCTGTGTCCGGCGCGCTGCAATGAGGCGACTGCAAGCCGGCCGGAGTCGGTGAGCGGGTGGCTGTTGCGGGGCGAAGGCCCGAGGTTCAATCCTTCACGCAGCGGCCGTATCCTCGACGAGAAGCTCGTTCATAGAGAGGTGAAGCGAAATGATGAGGTCCTTTCAGGGCAACTCGTATCTGTTTGGCGGCAACGCGCCCTACGTCGAAGAGCTCTATGAGAGCTATCTGAACAACCCGGGCTCGGTCTCCGAGCAGTGGCGCAGCTACTTCGACAGCATGCAGGTGGTGCCGGCGGCTGATGGCAACCCTCAGACCCGCGACATTGCTCACGCGCCGATCGTCGAATCGTTCGCAGAGCGCGCCAAGGCCGGTACCCTGCAGCCCCGTGTCATGGGCGGCGATGCGGCCACCGCACGAAAGCAGGTCTACGTTCAGCAGATCATTGCAGCCTATCGGTTCCTCGGTTCGCGATGGGCCAACCTCGATCCGCTCAAGCGACAGGAGCGTGCACAGATCCCCGAACTCGAGACCGCGTTCTACGACTTCACCGAGGGCGATCAGGCCAATATCTACTCGGCTGCCAATACTTTCTTCGGGTTCGAGAGCGCGCCGTTGCGCGAGATCCTCGGTGCTCTCAGGGAGACCTATTGCGGCAATATCGGTGCCGAGTTCATGTACATCACCGATCCGGCGCAAAAGCGCTGGATTCAGGAGCGGCTCGAGTCAAGCCGGGCCAAGCCCAAGTTCAGTGATGAGAAGAAAAAGCGCATCCTCGATCGAATGACCGCTGCCGAGGGTCTCGAGAAATACCTGCACACCCGCTATGTAGGCCAGAAGCGTTTCTCGCTTGAAGGCGGCGAGAGCTTCATTGCCTCGATGGACGAAATCGTCCAGCACGGCGGAACGCAGGGTATCCAGGAGTTCGTGATCGGGATGGCTCACCGCGGCCGGCTCAACGTGCTGGTCAATACCCTTGGCAAGATGCCCAGCGAGTTGTTCGCCGAATTCGAAGGCCATCACGCCGACGACCTGCCTTCGGGCGATGTCAAGTATCACCAGGGTTTTTCCAGTGATGTCTCCACGCCCGGTGGTCCGGTCCACCTGTCTCTGGCGTTCAATCCGTCGCACCTCGAAATCGTCAATCCGGTGGTCGAGGGTTCTGCGCGCGCTCGTCAGGATCGGCGCGGTGATGTCGAAGGTCGCCAGGTGCTGTCGGTCCTTGTGCACGGCGATGCCGCTTTCGCTGGCCAGGGTGTCGTCATGGAAACCCTCAATCTCGCTCAGACTCGTGGTTATGGCACCGGCGGTACGGTGCATATCGTGATCAATAATCAGATCGGATTCACCACCTCCGATCCACGCGATTCGCGCTCCACGATCTATTGTTCCGACGTGGTCAAGATGATCGAGGCACCGGTCCTGCATGTGAACGGCGACGATCCCGAGGCAGTGGTGTTTGCCACCCAGATGGCCATGGATTATCGAGCTCAGTTCAGCAAGGACGTCGTCGTCGATATCGTCTGTTTCCGCAAGCTCGGCCACAACGAGCAGGACACGCCGGCCCTGACGCAGCCATTGATGTACAAGCGCATCGGCGAGCATCCCGGCACACGCAAGCTCTATGCAGACAGGCTCGAAGCACAGGGCCTCCTGGCCTCTGGCGATGGCGATCGACTGGTCAAGGAGTTCCGGGCGGCGCTCGATGAGGGTCGTCTGACGTCCAATCCGGTGATCTCGAACTTCAAGAGCAAGCTGGCGGTTGAATGGATGCCGCTGCTCAATCGCAAATGGTCTGACACGGCTGACACAGCGGTCCCGATCACCGAGTTGCGCCGTATCGCCGAGAAGATCACCACCGTGCCGCAGTCGCTCAAGCTGCATCCGCTGGTGGAAAAAGTGATTGCCGATCGTCGTGCGATGGGTCGTGGCGAGCTGGCGCTCGACTGGGGCATGGGCGAGCACATGGCCTTTGCGTCGCTCGTGGCGGCCGGCTATGCCGTGCGCCTGTCAGGTCAGGACTCCGGTCGAGGCACCTTTACTCACCGGCATGCAGTGCTTCATGACCAGAACCGTGAGCGCTGGGATGCGGGTTATTACATTCCGCTGGAGCATGTCGCCGATGATCAAGGCCCGTTCCGGGTGATCGATTCGGTGCTCTCAGAAGAGGCTGTGCTCGGGTTCGAGTATGGCTATGCCACAGCAGAGCCCAATGCCCTGGTGATCTGGGAGGCGCAGTTTGGCGATTTCGTCAACGGCGCTCAGGTCGTGATCGACCAGTTCATCTCGTCAGGCGAGTCGAAGTGGGGGCGCTCCTGCGGTCTCACGATGATGCTGCCGCATGGATACGAAGGGCAGGGACCCGAGCACTCCTCGGCGCGAATCGAGCGCTTTTTGCAGCTGTGCGCCGAAAACAATATGCAGGTCTGCCAGCCGACAACGCCGGCCCAGATTTTCCATGTGCTGCGTCGTCAGATGATCCGGCCTTTCCGCAAGCCGCTGATGATCATGACGCCCAAGTCGCTGCTGCGAAACAAGGAGGCCGTCTCGACCCTTCAGGAACTGGCCAAGGGTGGTTTTCAGACGGTCATCGGTGAGGCCACCGCCGGCATTGATGCCAAGGCGGTCCGCAAGGTCGTGATCTGCAGCGGCAAGGTCTATTACGACCTGACGGGTGCTCGGCGAGAGCGCGAACTGACCGATGTGGCGATTCTGCGCTTGGAGCAGCTCTATCCCTTCCCGCACAAGGCGCTTGAGGCCGAAATGCGCAAGTACCCGGGCGCCACACAGGTGGTCTGGTGCCAGGACGAACCGCAAAATCAGGGCGCCTGGTTCTTTGTGCAGCATCACATCCAGGATGCACTCAAGGAAGGGCAGCGACTGAGTTACGCCGGTCGACCGGCGTCGGCATCGCCTGCAGCCGGCTACTACGACAAACACTATGCCCAACAGAAGGAGCTTCTCATCGCTGCGCTGGGTGATGCTCCCAAGACAAAGACACGGAAGGCTTCCTGACATGGCATTGATCGAAGTTAAAGTCCCGCAACTTTCCGAATCGGTTGCGGAAGCGACGCTGTTGCAATGGCACAAGAAGCCGGGCGATGCGATCGAACGCGACGACAACCTGATTGACGTCGAAACCGACAAGGTGGTGCTCGAGTTGCCAGCTCCCAATGCGGGTGTGCTGGCGCGTATTCTCAAGGCCGACGGCGAAACCGTGGTCGCTGGCGAGGTGATCGCCATCATCGATACCGAAGCGGTCGCATCGACATCGGCTGCTGCGCCTGCGCCTGCGCCCGCTGCTGCGGCGGCTGCACCGGCGGCTCCCGCTGTCGCCGCGACCGGCGGCGCTCATGCTGGGGTTGCCATGCCCGCTGCCGCCAAAATGCTGGCTGAGGCAGGACTGTCTGCATCGAATGTTGCCGGCACCGGGCGCGATGGCCGGGTGACAAAGGGCGATGTCATCGGTGCGGTGGCGGCCGGTGCGGCTGCACCGTCGCCAGCCAGGGCCGCAGTCGCTGCGCCGATCCCCACCGGTGCCCCCACCAGCAGTCTGCCGTCAGTGACTGCGCCGGTCGACCCGAACAAGATGATCGAAGGTCGACCCGAGCAGCGGGTGGCCATGTCGCGTCTGCGTCAGCGCGTCGCCGAGCGGCTGCTTCAGTCGCAGGCAACCAATGCCATCCTGACCACCTTCAACGAGGTCAACATGCAACCGGTCATGGATCTTCGCAAGAAGTACCAGGACAGGTTTGAAAAAGAGCATGGCACGCGTCTGGGCTTCATGAGCTTTTTCGTGAAGGCAGCCGTCCATGCGCTCAAGAAATATCCGGTCGTCAATGCGTCGGTCGACGGCACCGATATTGTTTACCACGGCTATTTCGACATCGGCGTGGCGGTCGGATCGCCCCGCGGCCTGGTCGTGCCGGTGGTGCGCAATGCCGATCAGATGAATTTCGCCCAGATCGAGAACCAGATCGGCGATTACGGCAAGCGCGCCCAGGAAGGCAAGCTCGGCATCGAGGAGTTGTCAGGCGGCACCTTCTCGATCTCGAATGGCGGTGTGTTCGGCTCGATGCTCTCGACGCCGATCATCAACCCGCCGCAGGCCGCCATCCTTGGTGTGCACGCTACCAAGGATCGTGCGGTTGTCGAGAACGGTCAGATCGTGATTCGGCCGATGAACTATCTGGCTCTGTCCTACGATCATCGGATCATCGATGGCCGTGAGGCGGTGCTCTTTCTCGTCTGTGTCAAGGATGCGCTCGAGGATCCCTCACGTCTCCTGCTTGACCTCTGAGATCAGCGATGACCAATCAACGTTATGACGTGGTGGTGATCGGCTCAGGGCCGGCCGGTTATATCGCAGCGATTCGCGCGGCGCAGCTCGGTATGAAGGTGGCTTGTGCCGAGAAATGGACCAACCCCAAGGGCGAGCTGGCGCTGGGTGGCACGTGCCTGAATGTCGGCTGCATTCCGTCCAAGGCTTTGCTGGCTTCAAGCGAAAAATTCGAGGAAGCGCAGTCGCATCTCGATGTTCATGGCATCGAGATTGCCGGTGCAAAGATCGATATCGAGAAGATGCAGGCCCGCAAGGACGGCATCGTCTCGAAGATGACCAAGGGCATCGAGTTCCTGTTTCGCAAGAACAAGATCGATTGGCTCAAGGGGCATGCCCGGCTGACCGGGATCAGCGGCGATGCTTATGGCGTCGAGGTTGATACCGCGCAGGGTGCCATTCAGGTTGAGGCGGTGAGCGTGATCATTGCGACCGGCTCGAAGGCGCGCCATCTGCCGGGTATTGCGGTTGACAATCAATTGGTGTGCGACAACGAAGGCGCGCTGGCGATGCCGTCGGTGCCCAAGCGGCTCGGCGTGATCGGCGCTGGCGTCATCGGTCTTGAGCTTGGGTCGGTCTGGCGGCGACTTGGTGCCAACGTGACCGTCCTTGAAGCCTTGCCGGGCTTTCTGTCCGCCTGCGATGAGTCGATCTCGAAAGAGGCGCTCAAGCTTTTTACCAGACAGGGGCTGGCGATCAATCTTGGCGCGAAGATCGGCGCTGTCAAAGTCGGCAAGAAGGCTGTCAGCATCGACTGGACCGACGCCAAGGGTGTGGCGCAGACGCTCGAGGTCGATCGCCTGATCGTCTCGGTCGGTCGGGTCCCCAACACCGATGGGCTCGGGCTCGAGTCGGTCGGACTTGCCCTGGACGAGCGCGGTTTCATTCCAGTCGATGATCATTGTCGTACGGTGCTGCCGCGGGTTTACGCGGTCGGCGATGTGGTGCGCGGACCGATGCTCGCTCACAAGGGCGAGGACGAAGGCGTGATGGTGGCCGAGCTGATCGCCGGGCAAAAGCCGCACATCGACTACAACGCAATTCCGTGGGTGATCTATACCTCGCCGGAAATCGCGTGGGTGGGTCGCACCGAGCAGCAGCTCAAGGCCGAAGGCCGGTCCTATAAGACCGGGCAGTTTCCCTTCGCGGCCAACGGTCGGGCGCTTGGCATGGCGACCGCCGATGGCTTCGTGAAGATGCTTGCGGACGCGACGACCGATGAGTTGCTGGGTGTTCACATCATCGGGCCGGGTGCCTCCGATCTGATCGCCGAGGCCGCGGTAGCCATCGAGTTCAAGGCCTCGAGCGAAGACATCGCCCGGGTCTGTCATCCGCATCCGTCGCTCTCCGAGGTGCTGCGCGAGGCGGCGCTGGCGGTCGACAAACGCGCGCTCAACATGTAATTCTGCGGCTGCCTGCTGCCGGCAGCGCCGCGGCACGGCAGGCAAGCCTGCAGCGATGAACTTACGTCCGATGAATGTCCTCGAGCGCTACTCAACGCTGCTGGCCGAACGTGGCTATCGCAGCGATGCTTCTCAGCTGGCTGCGGTCGAGCGGCTGCAGCGGCTTCACGATGATCTGCTCGAGTTCAAGCGCCGGCGATCCGGTCTGCTGCGAAAGCTCTTTGATCGCCCGCAGGTGCCGCGCGGCATCTGGATGTATGGCGGCGTTGGACGCGGCAAGAGCCTTCTGATGGATGTGTTCTACGAAGCCGTGCCGGTGGTGCGCAAGACCCGGGTGCACTTCCATGAGTTCATGCGCGGCGTGCATCGCGAACTGCGCGACCTCAGGCAGGTGAGTGATCCGCTCGATGAGGTCGCCCGAAGGCTTGCCGAGCGGTATCGACTGATCTGTTTCGATGAGTTTCATGTCTCGGATGTGGCCGATGCCATGATTCTCGAGCGCCTGCTGAACGGGCTTTTCGGCCACGGCGTGGTCTTCGTCATGACCTCCAATTACCGGCCCGATGATCTCTATCCTGACGGCCTGAATCGCGACACCATCCTGCCCGCGATCGCGCTGCTGAAGCATCATCTCGATGTGCTGAATGTCGATGCCGGAACCGATTATCGGCGTCTGGCACTGCAGGGTGTCGATGTCTATATCAGTCCGCTGTGCCCCGAGACGGATCGCCGCTTCGCGAAGGCTTTCGAGCAGATCGCCGGGCCCACGACCGATGACCCTCGCCTGACGATCGAGAATCGCGTCATCGAGGCCCTGCGCCGCTCGGGTGGCGTGGTCTGGTTCGATTTCGCGACCCTTTGCGACGGGCCGCGATCGCAGATCGACTACCTTGAAATTGCCACCCGATTTCATACCGTGATGCTTTCTTCGGTGCCCCGGATGACCGCGGCCATGTCCTCTCAGGCCAGACGATTCACCTGGCTGGTCGATGTTTTCTACGATCAGAGGGTCAAGCTGCTGATTGCCGCCGAGGTGCCGCCGGAGGAGCTCTATGTGGCGGGGGCGATGTCGAGTGAGTTTCACAGGACCGTGAGCCGGCTGATCGAAATGCAGTCGCCCGACTATCAGGCTGCGCCGCGGCGTGGTCTGGTTGATTCGCTGGCCTGAGCGCTTCCGGCTGCGCTGGCGTGATCAGGACCTGCCTCGTCACGCTGTGGGTGTCGGTGCTGCTGCTGACAGCAGTCGCTTGCTCGAGTATCGGTTCAACCACGGGAGCGCGAATCGAGCCGGTGCCGGTCGATCCCGAATCAGTCCTCACGGCTTTCGATGTGTCGCGTCCGATGGATGTCGAGACCGCGCAAGCTGCACTCAAGGCGGCGGCACTGGCGCGCGATGAGGCGGATGATGCGCTGCTGCGCGAACGGATTGCCTGCTATCGCCGTTTTATGGTTACGCGTTGCCTTGCCGATGTGATGTCCCGACAGCGCCTTGTCGACAGTCGCATCGATGCGGTCGAGGTGTTTGCGAATCAGACCGTGAGAGAGAGCGCGGCTTTGGCGCTCAATCAGCGCGCTGCAAGAGCACTTGAGGAGCGTGCGGCCGTGAGTGCGACCGAGGCAGCGAAGGCACTCGACAATCTGAAGTCCTTTGAGGCCCGTATCGAGGCTGCCGAGAAGGCACGACTCGAGCGCGAGCGCGAGGCGCCCGAACTCGAACGTCAGGCACTCGCGGCTCGTGCCGAGCGTGAGCGGCGCGAGAAGGAAAACGCCATTCGTCGTGCCGAAGCCGCGACTCGCGCCGCTGAAGACCCGGTGTTCGTCGCCGAGCGCGAAAGGCGCCTCGAGGAGAATCGGCTCCGCCTGCAGGCCCGCGAGGCCCGCGAACGGGCCCAGCGTGACCAGCGTCTGCTCGAGGAGTCGCGTCGAAGGGCGCCACTGCCCGCACCGGGGATCGCGCCGTGAACGCGGCGTCACGGGCGACTCACGAGTCTTTCAGACGGCTTGCGATGCCTCGATGCCACAGCCGAAAGGCTATGGCGCTTTGAGTGCGGTCACGAGCCGGCCTATAGTCGTGGGCTTGGCGCGCCGCCGCCATGGCATTCGCACCGCTGACCCACTTTGACCATGCAAGAGTTGCAGCCCTTGTACGACCGGATCGTCGAGCTCCAGATCGAGCACCGCGATCTCGACCTGAGTCTGCTTGCCTTGCAGTCGAGCGTACCGCTTGATGAACTGACGATTCGCAGGCTGAAAAAGCGCAAGCTGGCCATCAAGGACGCCATCATGCAATTGCAGCGTCGATTGGTTCCGGACACGCCTGCATGAGTCGTCTGCGATGACCGACGACCGGCCGCAGGCCGATTCGAGTGCGGCATTACTGTCGCAAGCCACCATTGACGCCTTGGCTGCCGGGGGCTTACTTGCGCGGGCCATGCCGGCCTTCAAGGCGCGGGAGGGTCAGCAGACCCTGGCTGCCAGCGTTGCGCGAGCCATCGCCGAGCGCAGCAGTCTGGTTGCCGAGGCCGGCACCGGCACCGGCAAGACCTTCGCCTATCTCGTGCCGCTGCTGCTGTCGGGGGTACGCGTCATGATCTCGACCGGAACCCGTCCTCTGCAGGACCAGCTCTTTCATCGCGACTTGCCTGCAGTGAAAGCGGCGCTCGGTTTGGGAACCCGCATTGCCTTGCTCAAAGGGCGGGCGAATTATGTCTGTCATCACCACCTCGACCAGCAGATGGCCGACGGGCGTTTTGCCGATCCGCAGATGCCTGGCAAGTTGCGCAAAATCAGGCAGTTCGCCCAGATCAGCCTGAGCGGCGATCGCGCTGACTGCACCGCACTGGCCGAGGATGATCCGGTCTGGATGCATGCCACTTCGACTCGCGACAATTGTCTCGGTCAGGAGTGTCCCGAATTCAAGCGCTGTTTCGTCTTTCAGGCCAGGCGCGAAGCGATGGCAGCTGATGTGGTGGTGGTCAATCACCATCTTTTCTGCGCCGATCTTGCATTGCGCGAATCGTCGATGGCCGAACTCCTGCCAACCGTCGATGCAGTCATCTTTGATGAAGCGCACCAGTTGCCCGAGGCAGCAACCGAGTTCTTCGGCGAGTCGGTCTCGACCCGTCAGTTGCAGGATCTGGTTCGCGACCTGACCCGAGCAGGCCTTGTCGAGGCCCGCGACGCAGCCGATTGGCGCTCGGTGGCCGGTCGCCTCGAACAGTCGAGTCGCGACTTGCGCCTGGTGCTCGATGGCAACGAGTCGGCCACAGCGGGCGGCCGCGGGTTCGGCATTCAAGGGGCGAGCCGAGCCCAGCTGGCGCGTCGCTACAGCCTGTCGCAGCTCCAGTCGCTGGCCGATCTTCCCGACGCGCTTGATGCCTTGTCGAGCGATCTGGTGTCGATCTCGGCAATCATCGCCAATAACGCCGGACGGGGGCTCGAACTCGACCGCTGTGGTCTGCGGGCCACCGAGCTTCTTGAGCGGGTCACCCGATGGTCGTCAGTGCTGACCGATGAGGCGCAAGCCATCGAGGCTGATTCGAACGAGGATCCGGCGATTGTCTGGGCCGAAGCGAGCGGGCCCCACGCAACGCTCAGGCGCACGCCGCTGTCGGTGGCGGCTGCCTTCGGTCGCCATCGGTCGGGCCCTGCACGCGCCTGGGTTTTCGTTTCGGCCACCCTCTCGGTCGGCGACGACTTCAACCATTTCAATGAGGCCCTCGGGCTGTCGGATGCGCGCTGCGAGCGCTTTGTCAGTCCCTTCGACTTTGCCGGGCAGGCAGCGCTCTGGATACCGCGAGGTATCGGCGAGGCCTCGGCGCCCGGATTTTCAGCGCGGGTTGCGCAGTTCATCTGGCCGTTGATTCTTGCCAACCGTGGTCGCGCTTTTGTACTTTGCACAAGCCTGAGGGCGGTGCGCGATATTGCGCAGGCCCTGCGCGCCTTGGATGCCAGCGACAACGCGGGGATGCAGTGGCTGGTTCAGGGCGAGGCTGCAAGGGCTTCTTTGCTCGACCGGTTCAGATCGGTCGGCGCAGCGGTTCTGGTGGGCAGCGCGAGCTTCTGGGAAGGGGTCGATGTCATGGGCGATGCGCTGTCGCTGGTAGTGATCGACAAATTGCCCTTCGCTCCGCCCGATGACCCGGTCATCAAGGCTCGCGCAGAAGCCCTGCGCCGGTCGGGTCGAGATCCGTTTTCACATGATCAGTTGCCGGCCGCAGCCCAGGCCCTGAAGCAGGGCGCCGGGCGCTTGATTCGTTCCGAGTCGGATCGGGGTGTGCTGGTGATTTGCGACGAGCGCCTGATCACCCGAGGCTATGGCCGCAGGCTGATTGCGAGTCTGCCGCCGTTTCGGCGAGTCGAGCGCTGGGAGGACGCTCTGCCGTTCCTGCCGCAGCCCCAAGGACGCAGTTGAGGGACGGCTGGGTGTGGTTGAGTCGGCCGGCCCTTCCTCAGCGTCAGACCCTTCATCGTCAGACCCTTCAGCGCCAGACTTCCCACCAGGACCGGTCGTCGAGTTTCAGACCGGTTGCCAACAATGGGGTCTTCGGAAAATTCAGCAGCAGCACCCGCTCGGCGTCTGATCGCTGCTGGTCAAGGCCGAGTCGCTCGCTCGCCTTCATCACGATAAAGAGAGCCTCCTCGACCGCCGGCGCCCCCTGATACTGGATGATCACGTTCTGTGCCCGGTTGATCGCAGCCAGATAAGCGCCCCGGATGTAGTAATAGCGGGCGATATGGACTTCGCTGCCGGCCATCGCATTGACGAGGTATTGCATCCGCGCCCTCGAATCCGCCGCATAAATACTGGTCGGAAACCGAGTGAGCACCTGACGGTACGCTTCGAAGGATTCGCGAGCAGCTTTCTGGTCGCGCTCAGACAGGTCCTGGCCACCGAAACCACCGATCAGGCTCAAGTCTTCATTGAAGTTGATCAGGCCCTTCAGATAAAAGGCGTAGTCAAGCTGAGCGCTGGTCGGATAGAGCCGGATGAAACGTTCAATGCTGACCAGCGCCTGGATCCGTTCGTTGTCGCGATATTGGCAGTAGGCGGTATCGAGTTGCGCCTGCTGAGCCCAGACCCCGAATGGATAGCGTGATTCGAGCTTGATCAGCAGTTTGACCGCTGCCGACCAGCGACCCGCACCCATCTCTTCCTTGGCACTGGCATAGATTTCGGCAGGCGGCATCTTCGCGGTAGGATCGTATTCGGGGCCCGATCCGAAAACGCCGCAGCCGGCCAGCATCCCCAGCAACACCACCGCAGTCGCAATCCGCCGCCAATACCAGCTTCGCGCTGTTGTCATGACTGCTCCATCAATCCAAAGGTCGATTATAGCCAAGGGGCCTGAGTGAGCGCCGATCCCTTCGATCCAGTGGCCTCGGACCACTCTGCTGATCAGGCGCCGCTTCGCTTTGATGCGCGCGCCGGCTTTGGTCAGCGCCTCGATCGTTTCCTGGCAGGAGCACTCGCCGATGTCTCGCGCACGCGAATTCAGCGCTGGATCGCGCTGGCTGCGGTGACGGTCGACGGCCGGGCTGTGCTGGCGAGGCACCGACTGCGCGGCATCGAGACGATCGAGGTCTGGCCGATGCCCACCGAGGCTGAGCGCTCGTTCGAGCCCGACGAGATTGCACTGAGCATCATTCATGAAGACGCCGATCTGATGGTGATCGACAAGCCGGTCGGGTTGGTTGCTCATCCGGCCCCGGGGCACTGGCGAGGCACGCTCATGAATGGTTTGCTGCATGCACGCCCCGACTCTGCAAAGCTGCCAAGAGCCGGAATCGTGCACCGGCTCGACAAGGACACCAGCGGCTTGATGATGGTCGCACGCAGCGAGCGTGCCTTCGAGCGACTGAGCGCAGCGATTGCGGCGCGCACCATCAGTCGGCGCTATTTCGCGGTGACTCAGGGCTTGCCGCCTGAACGGCTGACCATCGACGCACCGATCGGGCGTGATCCGCGCGACCGTCTCCGCATGGCGGTGGTGTCGCCGGAGCGGGGCAAGGCGGCGACCACCCATGTCGAGCGGCTGTCTGCCGGCGATCGGGTTGCATCGATCGAGTGCCGCCTCGAGACGGGGCGCACCCATCAGATCAGGGTGCATCTGGCCAGCATCGGCCATCCGCTGATCGGCGACACGGTATACGGCAGCAGTCCGCGTGGCGATTTCAGTCGGCAGGCGCTGCATGCCTGGCGCCTCGAGCTGGACCATCCGGTGAGCGCACAGCGGCTGCAGATGGTCAGTCCTGTGCCTGCCGACATCCTGGGGCTTCTCGATGCCCTGCAATTGCCGGTGCCAGTGCCGCCACCAGCCAGCATCAGCCGTCTTCCCGACACTGCAGCAAAGTCGACGCGAGGAAAGCGCTGATGAATCAGCCCCCCCACTCAAGGCTCGCAGGGCTGGCGGGTATCGCGCCCGACTGGGCGCTTCCCGACCACATCGGCGGTTTTGTCACCATCCGGACCGGGGGTGTCAGTGCCGGTGAATTCGGCGCCGCCGATGGCTCGGCGACCGGACTCAACCTGGGGGAGCATGTCGGCGACAACCCGGCGGCGGTCACGATGAACCGCGCCCGGCTGCAGGCGGGGCTGCCCGGGCCGATCTGCTGGTTGCAGCAGGTCCACGGCATCAACGTGCATCACGCAGACAGCGCTGTGTCAGCCCGGGCGACGTTACCGACCGCGGATGCGGCCATCACCATGCGGGCAGGGCAGGTGCTTGCGATCATGACGGCTGACTGTCTGCCGCTTCTTCTCGCCGATGCGCAGGGTCGCATCGTCGCCGCGGTGCATGCGGGCTGGCGAGGGCTCGCGGCAGGGGTCATCGAGGCGACCGTCGATGCGATGCGGGCGCGCCTTGGTGAAGACGCCGAGCTTGCCGCCTGGTTGGGGCCCGCCATCGGGCCGGCATCGTTCGAGGTCGGGCAGGAGGTGATGGATGCCTTTTGCGAACAGGATGGTCAGGCATCGTCGGCATTCCTGCCTGGCCCCGCCGAAGGAAAATACTGGTGTGATCTTTACGCACTCGCTCGGCGCAGACTGGTCTCGCGCGGCGTGACCCGAGTGAGCGGCGGCGACTTGTGTACCGTGCGTGATCCGACGCGCTTTTACTCGCATCGGCGCGATCGACGCACCGGGCGCATGGCCTCACTCATCTGGCTGCTGGCGTGAACGCTGCCGGCGTCGCCGCTCGGGCGTGCCCATCAGCCAGAGAAAAAGCGCAAGAGGCGCGATGCCATAAAACACGAGCGTGACAAGGCCGGCGATGAACGAGGTTTCGGTCAGCGCCATCAGGACGACGACGTAAAGCCACGCGATTGCAACGATATACATGGCAAAGGTACCGATGCGATTGGACAAGCCGAAGCGCGAAATGCAAGATGCAGTGGCGCTGGCTGGGTCATCATCGCATTGCCAGCCGCTCTCGGGGAAGAACATGGCAGTTTCGACGAAGTCCCGCAGCACCGCGGGTAGGGCAGCAAAGGCCGCCAAAGTATCGAAGTCGGCCACGAAGGCGGCCGCTGTTTCGCCTTTGCCGGTGAGGAAGGTGGCTGTGAAAGCGCCGAGTCAGGCAAGGGCTTATGCCGGCGTGAAAGCGCCTGTCAGTTCTGCTGCGAAAAAGCCCGCTGCGAAAAAGCCCGCTGCGAAAAAGGCAGCTGTAAAAAAGCCCGCTGCAAAGAAGCCGGCTATCGCTGCGCCGAAGTCCGCGCCCGCGGTTTCGGCGCAAGTGCTCAAGGATCTTGTCCCGGGTGCTGCAGCCGCACCATCGTCGCCACGCCCGCGACCTGCGCAGACCGCACCGGTTTCACCGACCAGCCCGATTCAGGAGCTGGCGGCTGCAGTTGTTTCAGGCATGCCCGCCTGGCACATCGATCCCTCGCGACTGATGTCGCTGCAGGCCGATTACGGCGCAAAGCTGCAAAAGCTCTGGGCTGATTTTGCATCGCCCGAGCTGGCTGCCCCGACCCTGTCCGACAAGCGCTTCGCTGCACCTGCGTGGTCGGAGCAGCGCCCCTTTGCCTGGAACGCCGCGCTTTATCTGCTCAATGCCGAGTTCATGCGGCAAATGGCCGATGCGGTCGATTCGGATGCGCTGACGCGCGATCGCATCCGCTTCCTCACGCAGCAGTGGGTCGATGCGATGTCGCCGGCGAATTTCCTAACGACCAATCCCGACGCGCAAAAGAAAATGATCGAGACCCAGGGCGAAAGCCTGCGCAAGGGACTCGAGAACATGATGGCCGATGTCAGTCGCGGTCATATCTCGATCACTGACGAGGCGGCTTTCGAGGTCGGTGTGAATGTCGGGCTGTCCCCGGGCGCGGTGGTGTTTCGCAATGATGTGATCGAGCTGATCCAGTATTCGCCCTCGACGCAAAATGTTGGCGCACGGCCGCTGCTGCTGGTGCCGCCCTTCATCAACAAGTACTACATCCTCGATCTGCAGCCGGACAATTCGCTGGTGGCCCATGCGGTCGGCCAGGGTCACACGGTCTTCATGGTCTCCTGGATCAATGCGCAGCCCGAGCATGCGTCGCTGACCTGGGACGACTATGTGCAGCGCGGCGTGATCGATGCGATCGGGGCGGCGCGTGCCATCGGCAGGCACGACACCATCAATGCGCTTGGGTTTTGCGTCGGCGGCACGATCCTGGCCACCGCGCTTGCGGTGCTGGCCGCGCGCGGCGAGCGCCCGGTGGCGTCACTGACCCTGATGACCACACTGCTCGATTTCGAATTGCCAGGGTCGATCGGTGTCTTTGTCGACCAGGCTCAGGTGGCCTGGCGTGAGCAGACCATCGGCGAGCGCGGAATCATGAGCGCTCACGACCTTGGCACCACGTTCTCGTTCCTGCGCCCGAATGACCTCGTCTGGAATTATGTGGTCTCGAATTATCTGAAGGGCGAATCGCCGCCGGCCTTCGATCTGCTCTTCTGGAATGCCGACGGTACCAATCTGCCGGGCCCGCTCTATGTCTGGTATCTGCGCCACATGTATCTGCGCAACGAACTGCGCGTGCCGGGTGCGCTGACCTGCCTGGGCGAGAAAGTCGATCTGGGCCTGATCGATGTGCCGACCTATATTTTTGGTGCTCGCGAAGATCACATCGTGCTGTGGCAGGCGGCCTTTGCTTCCACGCGACTGATGTCGAACGATGTGCGTTTCGTCCTCGGTGCAAGTGGCCATATCGCCGGGTCGATCAACTCGGCGATTCGCAATCGCCGAAGCTACTGGACCGATGGCTCGCGGCAGGCGGACTCGGCCGAGACGTGGCTGCAGTCGGCCACCGAACATCCCGGCAGCTGGTGGACCGACTGGTCGAAATGGCTGGAAGACTTCAAGGGTGGCGCGAGGCGTGCACCGACACAGCTTGGCGACGCGGCGTACCCTCCGATCGAAGCGGCGCCGGGTCAGTATGTGAAGGTCAAGGCCGGTAATCCGTCGAGCTTGCCGGGCATCTGAGATTTTTCGACACACACAACACAACACAACACAACACAACACAAAGATGCCTTCTGGCACGGGAGACATGCAATGAGCAAACTGGCCTATGTGACTGGCGGAATGGGTGGTATCGGGACGGCAATCTGCCGGCGGTTTCATGACATGGGTTACACCGTGATTGCCGGGTGTGGCCCGACCCGCGACTTCGACAAGTGGCTGAGCCAGCAGAAATCCGAGGGTTATCACTTCCATGCATCGGTCGGCAATGTCTCCGACTGGGAGTCGACGGTTGCGGCCTTCAACAAGGTTAAGGCCGAGCATGGCAACCCCGATGTTCTCGTCAACAACGCCGGCATTACCCGCGACGGCGTGTTTCGCAAGATGTCGCTCGACGACTGGAAGGCAGTCATCGACACCAATCTCAACAGCCTGTTCTGCGTGACCAAGCAGGTCATCGACGGCATGCTCGACAAGGGTTTTGGCCGAATCATCAACATCTCGTCGATCAATGGCCAGAAAGGACAGTTCGGCCAGACCAACTATTCGGCAGCCAAGGCCGGCATGCATGGCTTCACGATGGCGCTGGCCCAGGAAGTCGCCAGCAAGGGCGTGACGGTCAACACCGTCTCACCGGGCTATATCGCGACCGACATGGTCATGGCAGTGCGCGAAGACGTGCGTGAAAAGATCATCCAGAGCATCCCGGTCAAGCGTCTGGGCCGCGCCGAGGAGATCGCCTCGATGTGCGGCTGGCTGAGCACGGATGAGGCAGGTTTTTCCACCGGAGCCGACTTTACGTGTAACGGCGGCCTTCATATGGGATGATGGCCCGATGATTTGAACCTGGAGACGCTGGATGGCTGCCCAAAGTCGACTGATCAAGAAATATCCGAACCGCCGTCTGTACGACACCAGGACCAGTTCTTACATCACGCTGTCCGATGTCAAGAAGCTGGTTCTTGATAACGAAGATTTCAAAGTCGTCGACGCCAAGAGCGAAGAGGATCTGACCCGAAGCATCCTGTTGCAGATCATTCTCGAGGAGGAGGCTGGTGGCGCGCCGCTTTTCTCGGCACCGATGCTCTCTCAGATCATCCGGTCTTATGGCGATGCGATGCAGGGGATGATGGGCGCCTACCTCGAAAAGACCATGCACTCTTTTGTCGAGATCCAGAGCAAGTTCCAGGAACAGTCGAAGGCCTTTTACGACGTCAAGGGGTTGCCCTCTAACCCCGAACTCTGGACGCAGTTCATGCAGGTCCAGACGCCGATGGTTCAGGGCATGATGAGCCACTACATCGAGCAGTCGAAGAACCTGTTCGTGCAGATGCAGGAACAGATGCAGCAGCAGGCCCGGACGGTGTTTCCGGGTTTCCCGTTTCCCATGCCAACGGCTCAGAGCCCCAGACCTGAGCCGACAGGCGACGGCTCGGAGCCCGGCGAGCGCAGCAAATAAGGTCGATCTTGCCTCCTGTCAGTATCAAGCGCCCCAATTTTTCAAAGCGGTCATCCCCCTCTTCGATCGATCGAGCCGACTCGCCGCCGCGGGTGGGGTTCGTGTCGCTCGGCTGCCCCAAGGCGCTGGTCGACTCGGAACGCATCGTCACGCAGCTGCGTGCCGAAGGCTATGTGATCTCGCCCACCTACCAGAAGTCGGATCTTGTGATCGTCAACACCTGCGGCTTCATCGACGAAGCGGTGCAGGAGTCGCTCGACGCCATCGGCGAGGCGCTGGCTGAAAACGGCAAGGTCATCGTCACTGGTTGCCTCGGGGCCAAGCCCGGCGAAGCGGGCGGCAATCTGGTGGCACAAGTCCATCCGAGTGTGCTGGCCGTGACCGGCCCGCATGATCTCGAGGCAGTGATGGGCCATGTGCACACCCATCTGCCCCGACCGCATGATCCCTTCACCGACCTGGTGCCCGAAGCCGGCATCAAGCTCACGCCGCGCCACTATGCCTATCTGAAGATTTCCGAAGGCTGCAATCATCGCTGCAGCTTCTGCATCATTCCCTCAATGCGCGGCGACCTGATGAGCCGACCGATCGGTGAGGTGATGCGCGAGGCGCAGGCGCTCTTCAAGTCGGGTGCCAAAGAACTGCTGGTGATCTCGCAGGACACCAGTGCCTATGGCGTCGACATCCGGTATCGGACTGATTTTGTCGAGGGCCGCCCGGTGCGTACCCGCATGACCGAGCTGTGCCGCGAACTCGGCGAGCTGGCCCGCAGCCACGACGCCTGGGTAAGGCTGCATTATGTCTATCCCTATCCGCATGTCGACGAGATCCTGCCGCTGATGGCAGACGGCCTGATCCTGCCTTATCTGGATGTGCCGTTTCAGCATTCGCATCCGGAGGTGCTCAAGCGGATGAAGCGTCCGGCAAGCGGTGAAAAAAATCTCGATCGCGTGCTCGGATGGCGGGCAGCAGTGCCGCAGCTAACCGTGCGCAGCACGTTTATTGCCGGCTTTCCGGGCGAGACCGAGAGCGAGTTCGAGCATCTTCTCGATTTTCTGCGTGAGGCGCAGCTCGACCGGGTCGGCTGCTTTGCCTATTCGCCGGTGGACGGTGCCGCGGCCAACGATCTGCCGGGTGCAGTGCCCGATGCGCTGCGCGAGGAGCGCCGTGGCCGTTTCATGGCGGTGCAGCAGGAGATCAGCCGCGCGCGGCTGGCGCACAAGGTGGGCAGCACGCAAAGGGTGATCATCGATTCGGTCGGCCCCAAAGGCGCGGTGGGTCGTTCATCAGCCGATGCGCCGCAGATCGATGGTGTGGTGCAGATTGCGCCACACGCCTCGCTCAAGGTCGGGCAGTTTGCGAGCGTCCTGATTTCGGGCTCGGACGATCACGACCTTCAGGCGAGTGTGCTGGCGCCTGTCGTCTGATCCGAGAAGTAATTCAGGATTGCGTCGAGCCCGCTGTGGTTCACCGCATGGTGGGTCTGGCTGTGGACGATCGGTTTGGCGTGATACGCGACTGACATTCCGGCGATCGACATCATCGCGAGGTCATTGGCGCCATCGCCCACGACGATGGCCTGAGCCGGCGTGATGCCCAGCATCGCACAGGTCTGCTCAACCACGCGACGCTTGCCCTGGGCGTTGATGATCGGCCCGACCAGCCGCCCGGTCAGTTTGCCGTCGCTGACGTCGAGCACGTTGGAGCGCGCCAGATCGAGGCCCAGGCGCTGCTTGATGCGCTCGGTAAAAAAGGTGAAGCCGCCCGAGACCACCAGCACGCGCAGGCCGGCGCGCTTCATCGCGCCGATCAGTTCGTCGGCGCCGGGCGACAGCTGTACCCGCTCGTCCCATACCCGCTGCAGCGTCTCCTGCGGCAGGCCTTCCAGCAATGCGACGCGTCGGCGCAGGCTCTCGTCGTAATCGGTGATTTCGCCGCGCATCGCCGCTTCGGTGATTGCGGCGACCTCCGCTTTGCGGCCGATGTAGTCGGCGATCTCGTCGATGCACTCGATGGTGATCAGGGTCGAGTCCATGTCGAAGGCCGCCAGACCGAAGTCGGCCAGATGCAAAGCCGGGCTGACGATTTCGGCATCGACCTGAAGCGAGGCGGCCAGCGCATCGACCTGCTCGCCGGTCAAACTGACCGTGTCCCAGATCGCCAGGCAGGTGGTGCGGCGTTGCGGCGGCTTGCCGACAGCGTGCTCGAGCGCGGCCACGGCCGCATCGCTCAGGCTCGGATGCTGGATGACGAGTCGGGTCATGTCGAAAGTGCCTTCAGAATCTCGCGGATGCGCAGGATGCGCTGGGCGGGTTCGGGTGTCTTGATGGTAAAGCGCAAGCGGTCGGGGCCGGCCAGACGCGCGTCCTTGCGGGTCTGGATGAGACGAATGATCCGCTCGGGCGGGATCGGCGGGCTGGGCACGAACTGCAGCACGATGGTCTCGGCCGAGGCGTCGATGCGCGACACGCCGATCGGTAGCGAGAGGATACGCAGGCGATGCG
>CAMCXH010000008.1 GCA_945883285.1 Bordetella parapertussis
CGACTTCCTCGCCGATGTCGAGGGCGGTGTCGAGGGCGGTGTCGGGGGCGGTGTCGGAGCCACTGTCGAGCCTGGGCAAGCCGATTCGCAGGGATGCCCTGGGCACCGGGGATTTCACCAGCGGTGTGGGCACATGGCAGGGGCCCCAGACCACGCGCAGCCTGCCGAGCAAGGCGGTGAGCCGCTCGACCGACAGCAGCGTGCGCAGTCCGACCGCTTCGGGCGTCAGGCCCTTCGAGAGCCCGTCAGTACATCGAAGCAGCACAGTGAGTGCCTCGGACGAATCGATCTGCACGGTGTGGTTGGGCGACAGCATCAGGCAGGGGCCGGCCGAACTCACATGCGGCAGACCGTCGAGTTCGATGCGAAGACCGACACTGCGCGCGGCCGTCCAGGCCAGCCGGTGGGCCATCGACAGTTCATCGTTGTCCAGTCCGAGCGGCTCGACCAGCCGCATCAGCAGCGGCAGCGCCAGCCCGGCTGCCGGCGAGCCGATACGCATGCCCTCGGCATCACCGCCGAGCGTCGAGGAGTCGGGGAAGGCCTCCTGAAACGTCGGCGATCGCCACAGCGGATAGGCCAGGCGGCAAAGCTCGTCCCATTCGTTGCGCGGCATCGTCACCCGCAGTCGCGCGGCCGTGGTCAACAGCCGCGACTGAATCTCCAGGGCCCAGGCCAGCGCAAGCAGCGCACGCGGCACCGGGCTTGCCGATTGCAAGGACTCGACGCCCGGCTCGCACAGGTCGATGTAGACCCGCTTGAAGGCGTCGCGTCCGGCCATCAGAACGCCCAACAGGCTTTGAAAAGTCGCCATCTCGGCGAGCGCCAGCGGAATCGGCTGATCCCGCAGACGCGAAATCACCGGCTCGGCAGCAGTCAGCATCTCGGCGCGCATTGTCTCGAGCGCCAGCATTCTTGCCTCGGGCGCAAGACCGCCGGCGGTGATGGACTCGATACCGCTGGCGATCAATGCCAGATCGGCATCGGGCTCGGCGCGGGACCGTGCCGGCAGCCAGGCCTTGCGCTGGGCGGGCCGGCGCTGCGCGGGAAGGAGACGTTGAATGATCGACATGGCTGCGATCGTGCCGCGCTCCGCGCTTGTCTGCGCGGGCATTGTTCACGATCGGCCGCGAGTCAGACGGTCAGAATACGCAGCGGGTTGAAACGCGGATTTTCAAAGCCGCCGGCGCGCATCGGATAACCCCGCGGATTGCAGACCACCCGGCAACCGGCCGCAAGATAGTCGTGCGAGGTGTGGGCATGGCCGTGGATCCAGAGGTCGACGCCGGCAAAGAGTTCGTCGAGATCGCTGGCAAAGGCCGGATTGGACAGGGCCCGCATGAAGGACGGCGCCACCGAACGCCAACTCGGCAGATGATGGGTAATGACCACCCGGGGGCCGGCTGACGGCGATGCCAGCCGGTCGGCCAGCCAGTCGCGCGATTGGACATGCAGGGCGACCGAGTCATCGGGATCGAAGCGACGCACACCGCTTGGCGCCTGCGCGCTCGCCACTTCGATCGCCCGGTAGTCGACCATCACCCGACGTGCACCCGCCATCACCTCAGCCGCACTCATCTTGATCGGGCGGCCGGCAACCTCGTAGAGGTGGAAGTCGGTCCAGAGCGTGCAGCCCAGAAACTCGACACCGGCGATGGTCACCGCATCGCGCTCAAGCAGGTGAATGCCCAGCCGGTTTGCCGTCTGGCGCATCGCGGCCAGCGCCTGCTCGCGACGGGTGTCGAAGTACTCATGATTGCCCGCGATCTGCACGATCGGGTGATCAGGGAAGGTCTCGCGCGCCCACTGCAGGGCGAGCGTGGCCTGGCCGATGTCACCGGCGAGCACGACCAGATCGAAAGCATCGGGTGGTGCGCTCGGCACGAAGGCGGCATGCTCGACATGCAGATCGGAGAGCACAAGCAGGCGCATGAGACGCAGGCCCTGACTCAGAACTTGGTGTAGCCGCCGTCGATGATGAACTGCTCGCCGGTGGTGTAGGCCGCCCCGCCCCCAGCCAGATAAACCGCGATGCCGCCGAAGTCGTCGATGCTGCCCCAGCGGCGCATCGGGATGCGCGGCATGACATTGCCGGCGAATTTGTCGTTGTTGAAGGACGGCTCGGTCATCTCGGTCTCGATCCAGCCGGGCAGGATCGAATTGACGCGGATGCGATGCCGGGCGAGTTCGACGGCGAGTGCGCGCACATAGGCGGTGACCGCGCCCTTGGAGGCGCCGTAGTGACTGTTGCGGGCCGCGCCCTCGACCGCCGCCGTGCTGGCGGTGGCCACCAGCGAACCACCCTGGCCATGCTCGGCCATATGGCGCGCGGCCGCCCGGAAGGTCAGAAACACGCCTTCGACGTTGATGCGCTGGATACGGCGGAATTCTTCGAGCGTCATGTCGAGCACGGTCTTGCCCTTGCCGCCGATGCCGGCATTGGCAAAGCATGAATCGACACGTCCGAGCGCCGCCACCGAGGCGGCAAAGCTGCTTTCAACCTGCGCCTCATCACCGACGTCGCACACGAAGGCATGCACCCGCGAGGCGTCGCCGCACTCTTTGGCCAGCGCTGCGCGGGCATTTTCGGTCTTTTCGGGACGCGAGCCCCAGATTGCGACCGACGCGCCCGAAGCAAGCAGCGCACGCGCCATGCCGTAGCCGATGCCGCCGTTACCGCCGGTGATGACCGAGCCATGCCCGGTGAGGTCGAAGGGTTTGTACATGAGAGGGTCTCCTTGTGGGGGCGCTTGCCGCGTCTGGATGGGGTCGATGAGCGGGGGTGAGTCAATCGCGCATGATAACGATCAGACCAGCACCCGCTCTATCCCACCGTCGTTGGCGCGCCGCACATAGTCAGGCATCCAGTCGGCGCCCAGCACATGGCGGGCGATCTCGACCACGATGTAGTCGGCCTCGACCGCGACATCGCCTTCGTAGCGCGACAGACCCTGCAGGCAAGACGGGCAGGAGGTCAGCACCTTGACCGGCCCGTCGAAGGCCTCGCCGCTGCTGCCGGCCGGCGCTGCCTGACGACCCTCGCGGATCGCCTGGCTGGCCCGCGTCATTTCCGACTCCTTGCGAAAACGCACCTGGGTCGAGATATCGGGGCGCGTCACCGCAAGCGTGCCCGACTCGCCGCAGCAACGGTCGTTGTTGACGATGCGCCCGTTGACGTCTTCGTTCATCAGCGCATTGACCACCTTGAGCGGCGCATGCGCCTTCATCGGGCTGTGGCAGGGGTCGTGATACATGTAGCGGGTGCCGGTCACGCCTTCGAGGCGCACACCCTTTTCCATCAGGAATTCATGGATGTCGAGGATGCGGCAGCCCGGGAAGATGCGATCGAATTCGTACTTCTGGAGCTGGTCGTAGCAGGTGCCGCACGACACCACCACGGTCTTGATATCGAGGTAGTTGAGCGTGTTGGCAACCCGGTGAAAGAGCACCCGGTTATCGGTGATGATCTTGTCGGCCTTGTCGAAATCGCCAGAGCCGCGCTGCGGATAGCCGCAGCACAGATAGCCCGGCGGCAGCACGGTTTGTACGCCGACATGCCAGAGCATCGCCTGCGTGGCCAGGCCAACCTGCGAGAACAGGCGCTCGGAGCCGCAGCCCGGAAAATAGAACACCGCCTCGGCATCGACCGCCATCGCGCGCGGATCGCGGATGATCGGCACATAGCGCGAATCCTCGATGTCGAGCAGCGCGCGCGCCGCCTTTTTGGGCAGATTGCCCGGCATCTTTTTATTGATGAAGTGAATCACCTGCTCGGTAAGCTTGGGGCGCCCCACGGTGGCCGGCGGCTGCGCGGTCTGGGCATTGGCCGGCGCCTTGAGCACATCGTGCGCCATGCGCTGCGCCTTATAGCCCCAGTCGATCATGACCTTGCGGGCCAGATTGATCGTGCTCGGGTTGGTCGCGTTCAAAAAGAACATCGAGGCCGCGGTGCCCGGGTTGAAGCGCTTCTGGCCCATCTTGCGCAGCAGGTTGCGCATCGCCATCGAGACTTCACCGAAGTCGATATCGACCGGGCAAGGCGTGGCGCACTTGTGGCAGACAGTGCAGTGATCGGCCACGTCGCCGAATTCATCCCAGTGCCGGATGGAGATACCACGGCGGGTCTGCTCTTCGTAAAGGAAGGCCTCGATGAGCAGCGAGGTGGCGAGAATCTTGTCGCGCGGGCTGTAGAGCAGATTGGCGCGCGGCACATGGGTCGCGCAGACCGGCTTGCACTTGCCGCAACGCAGGCAGTCCTTGATCGAGTCGGCGATCGAGCCGATGTCGGACTGCTGCATGATCAGCGACTCGGCGCCCATCAGCCCGAAGCTCGGGGTGTAGGCGTTGCGAAGATCGCCGTCGGCCATCAATTTTCCGCGGTTGAAGCGGCCTTCAGGATCGACGCGCTGCTTGTAGTCGCGAAACTCGCTCAACTCGTCGGCCGTCAGAAATTCGAGCTTGGTGATGCCGATGCCGTGCTCACCCGAGATCACGCCATCGAGCGAACGGGCCAGCGCCATGATGCGCACCACCGCCTGATTGGCCTCCTGCAGCATCGTGTAGTCGTCGGAGTTGACCGGCAGATTGGTGTGCACATTGCCGTCGCCGGCATGCATGTGCAGCGCCACGAACACCCGCCCGCGCAGCACCTTTCGGTGCAGTTCGATGCAGCGCTCGCGAATCGGGCCGAAGGCCTGCCCGGAAAATACCGCCGACAGCGGGGCAAGCAACTCGGTCTTCCAGGACACCCTGATCGTGCGGTCCTGCAGGAGATGGAAGAGGCGCTGGCCGGCATCGCCGGCCGACCGGGACTGAGCTTGCTGCAGGGCTGCCTCCAGTCCCAGCGCCTGGAAACCGGTGGCCGCCACAGCCAGCGGCGCATCGATCTCGTGCAGCAGGAATTCCCAGCGAGCCCTCACCTGCGTGAGCAGTTCGCGGGCCTGCGCCACCCGCTCGAGCAGCATCTCGACCGGCACGCGGGCATTGGCGCCGCCCTCGTCGGACTTGCCAAGTGGCAGGGCCGCCGGGTCGCCCGACAGCATGGTCTGGAGCTCGTCGACCAGGCGCAGCTTGTTGCGGATCGACAGCTCGATGTTGATGTGCTCGATGCCGTCGGTGTATTCGGCCATGCGCGGCAGCGGGATCACGACGTCTTCGTTGATCTTGAAGGCGTTGGTATGACGCGCGATGGCCGCAGTACGGGCACGGTCGAGCCAGAAGGTCTTGCGCGACTCGGGCGAGACCGCCACGAAACCCTCGCCGCTGCGGGCATTGGCCATGCGCACGACTTCGGACGTGGCGCGCGCCACGCCTTCTTCGTCGTCGCCCACGATGTCGCCAAAGAGCGCCATCTTGGGCAGGCTGCCGCGACGCGACTTGGTGGCATAACCGACCGCGCGCAGATAGCGCTCATCCAGATGCTCAAGGCCGGCGAGGATGGCGCCATGCGGGCGGGCATCGAGATAATTCTTGATCTCGACGATCGAGGGCACCGCATCCTTGGCCTGTCCGAAAAACTCCAGACACACCGTGCGGACATGACGCGGCATGCGATGCAGCACCCATCGCGCCGAGGTGATCAGACCGTCGCAGCCTTCCTTCTGGATGCCGGGCAGACCAGCCAGAAACTTGTCGGTGACATCCTTGCCCAGACCCTGCTTGCGAAAGCGGGCGCCCGGGATCTCGAGCAGCTCGGTGCGCATCGGCTCGCCGCGCATGGTGCCGTCGGCACCGAGCCGGTCGGGGGCATACCAGTCGAGGCGAAAGCGCGCCGTGGCCGCGTCATGGATCTTGCCGAGGTTGTGACCGATACGGGTGATCTCGAGCCAGTTGCCCTGCGGATCGACCATGCGCCACCAGGCGAGGTTGTCGAGCGCGGTACCCCAGAGCACCGCCTTCTTGCCGCCGGCATTCATGGCGATGTTGCCGCCGATGCACGAAGCCTCGAGCGACGTCGGATCGACCGCAAAGACCAGCCCGGCGGCATCGGCCGCTTCGGTCACGCGCTTGGTGACCACACCGGCCTCGGAGAAAATCGTGGCCACCGGGCCATCGACCTCGGGCAGCTGCTGCTGCGCCACGGCTCCGATGCCGATGAGCTTTTCGGTGTTGATGACCGCCGACATCGGCGTGAGCGGTATGGCGCCACCGGTGTAGCCGGTGCCGCCGCCGCGCGGAATGATGGTCAGACCGAGCTCGATGCAGCCGGCCACCAGTTGCGCGATCTGCGCCTCGGAATCGGGCATCAGCACGACGAAGGGATACTCGACGCGCCAGTCGGTGGCATCTGTCACATGCGAGACCCGCGACATGCCGTCGAAGCGGATATTGTCGCGGGCGGTGACTTTCGAGAGCAGGCGCAGGGTGCGGGCGCGCAGATCGGCGGTCTGATCGAAGGTGGCGCGAAATCGCTCGATCGCGGCCTGCGCGAGCTCAAGCAGGCGTGCCACACGCTCGGCGCGCACACCCGGACTGGCGCCATCAGCCGGGATCGGATCGGGCTCGCGACGCCGTTCGATCTCGGTCAGGCGATGGCTGAGCGCCTCGATGAGGGCCTCGCGCCTGCGCGGATTGTCGAGCAGGTCGTCTTGCAGGAAGGGGTTGCGCTGGACGACCCAGATGTCGCCCAGCACTTCATAGAGCATGCGCGCCGAGCGGCCGGTGCGGCGTTCGGCGCGCAGCGATTCGACAATATCCCAGGCTTCGGTTCCGAGCACCCGCAGCACGATCTCGCGGTCGGAGAACGAGGTGTAGTTGTAGGGAATTTCGCGCAGACGCGCGCCGTCCTCGGATGCAATGCCAGTGACGGCCAGCGGGATAGGTGCATTCATTCGACCGATTGTAGACCGCCGACCGGTTCCCCGCCTGTCAGCGGGGGCATGCATGCGCGGGGGGGACGCGGCCCAACTCGGGCATGTACCCGAGCATGCACCCGGGCAAGGACTCAGCCGGACATGAACGGCGCGGCAAACTTCATCCACCAGGCATCGGGGATCCAGAGCAGCGCGCCGGTGAAGCTCACATAGCGGATGAACTTGCCGATCGCCATGTAGACCGCGCTTGGCCAGAACGGCAGCTTGAGCCAGCCGGCCACCGCACACAGCGGATCGCCGACCACCGGCAACCAGGCCAGCAGCAGCATCTTCGGGCCGAAACGCTCGAGCCAGGCGAGATAGCGGTGGCCCCGCTTTTCAGCCAGCACTTTCTTGGCGCCCAGCCCCAGCCAGAAACTGGTGAGTCCGCCAAGGGTATTGGCCAGCGTCGCCACCGACACCGTCAGCCAGAACTGGTCAGGATTGAGTTTGACGAAACCGAAAACCGCCGGCTCCGATCCCATCGGCAAGAGCGTCGCGGAAATAAAGGCGATGAGCGCAACGCTCAGCAGGCCGTTTTCGGGCACGGCGTACCAGGCCAGCAGGTGATCGACGATGGGTTGCATCCGGACAGTTTATGCCGGCGGGTAGAATCGGTCGCCTTATGCCAGCCGACTATCTCAAACGCATCCTGACCGCGCGCGTCTACGACGTTGCCTTCGAATCACCGCTGGAACGCGCCGAAACGCTGTCCGCCCGACTCGGCAGCACCGTGATGCTCAAGCGCGAAGACCTGCAATCGGTCTTCTCCTTCAAGCTGCGCGGTGCCTACAACAAGATGGCGCATCTGTCGGCACAGCAACTTGCCGCCGGCGTGATCGCTGCCTCGGCCGGCAACCATGCGCAGGGCGTGGCACTGGCCGCCGGCCGGCTGGGCTGCCGTGCGGTCATCGTGATGCCGGTGACCACCCCGCAGGTCAAGATCGACGCTGTGCTCGCGCGCGGCGCGCAGGTGGTGCTGCACGGCGACTCCTACTCCGATGCCTATGCCCATGCGCTCGAGTTGCAGGCCCGCGATCAGCTCACCTTCGTGCATCCCTTCGATGACCCCGATGTCATCGCCGGTCAGGGCACGATCGGTATGGAAGTGCTGCGCCAGCATCCCGGCCCGATCGACGCGATCTTCATTCCCATCGGCGGGGGCGGGCTGGCGGCCGGCGTGTCGGCCTATGTGAAGCAGCTTCGGCCCGAGATCAGGCTGATCGGCGTTCAGACCGTCGACTCCGATGCCATGGCCCGATCGCTGAAGGCCGGTCGGCGCATCGAGTTGTCCGAAGTCGGTCTTTTTTCCGACGGCACGGCGGTCAAGCAGGTCGGCGTCGAGACCTTCAGGCTGTGCCAGGCCTGCCTGGACGACGTCATCCTGGTCGATACCGATGAAATCTGTGCCGCCATCAAGGACGTCTTTCAGGACACCCGCTCGATCCTCGAGCCGGCCGGGGCGCTGGCGGTGGCCGGCGCCAAGGCCTGGCTGGAGCGCGAGGCGCTGGCCCACGGCGGCCAGGCGCCCACCGGCCTGACCCTGATCGCGCTGACCTGCGGCGCCAACATGAACTTCGACCGGCTGCGATTTGTCTCGGAGCGCGCCGAGATCGGCGAGCAGCGCGAAGCGGTCTTCGCAGTGACCATCCCCGAAGAACGCGGCAGCTTCCGGCGGTTTTGCGAACTGATCGGCCCGCGCAACGTGACCGAATTCAACTACCGCATTGCCGATGCCCGGGTGGCCCATGTCTTTGTCGGCCTGCAGGTCGCCAATCGGGAGCAGGCCCGCGAGACCGCCCGCAGCTTTGAGGCCAGCGGCTTTGCCGCACTCGACCTGTCGGATGATGAACTCGCCAAGTCGCATGTCCGCCACCTGGTGGGCGGTCACTCGCCGCTGGCCCGCGATGAACTGCTCTATCGCTTCGAGTTCCCGGAGCGCCCGGGTGCGCTGATGCGGTTTCTGACCAGCATGAGTCCAAACTGGAACATCTCGCTCTTTCACTACCGCAACCATGGCGCCGATTACGGACGGATCCTGGTCGGACTGCAGGTGCCGGGCGCCGACAAGGCCGCTTTCGACGCCTTTCTGTCGGTCCTGGGCTATCGCTGGTGGGACGAAAGCCAGCATCCTGCCTACCGGCTCTTTCTGGCGGCTGGCGGCGAATCCGACCGATCCTGAAACCGGGCGAGACAATCCAGGCCGACCACGAGCCCCACAACAGGTAAACTGACTGTAAACTTTGGTTGACTGTCACGGCTGACAGTCACGGCCAACTGCCGTCCAGGCGATTTAACGGGCTGCCCCATGCAACTCCTCACCCTTGGCTTGAACCACACTACCGCGCCCCTGGCGCTTCGCGAGAAGGTGGCGTTTCCGGGCGAGGCGCTGCGCGATGCGGTGGCCAATCTGAAGGGCGAGCTGCGCAGCGTTCTGCCCGAGACCGCGATTCTGTCGACCTGCAACCGCACCGAGATCTACTGCGCCACGCCCGAACCGGCGCAGGCGCGCCAGGCGATCACCCGCTGGATGGCCGACTTCAACGGGCTGGGATCGGCGCCCGGCCTGGACGAACATCTCTACGCCCTTCCCAATAACGAAGCCGTACGCCATGCCTTCCGGGTGGCCTCAGGCCTTGATTCGATGGTGCTCGGCGAGCCGCAGATCCTCGGCCAGATGAAAGACGCCGCACGCGTCGCCCAGGAAGCCGATGCGCTCGGCACCCATCTGCATCAGCTCTTTCAGCGAACCTTCGCGGTCGCGAAGGAAGTGCGCAGCCAGACCGAGATCGGCGCGCATTCGGTGTCGATGGCGGCCGCCGGTGTGCGGCTGGCCCAGCGGCTCTTCGAAGATCTGCGCGAAACCTCGATCCTGTTCGTGGGCGCCGGCGAGATGATCGAGCTGGCCGCCACCCACTTTGTGGCCCAGCAGCCCAAGCGCATCGCAGTCGCCAATCGCACCGCCGAGCGCGCCCAAAAGCTCGCTGAGCGCTTCGGCGCCCAGTCGGTCAAGCTGTCAGATCTGCCCGAGACGCTGGGCGACCACGACATCATCGTGTCCTGCACCGCCAGCTCGCTGCCGATCATCGGTCTGGGCATGGTCGAGCGGGCGCTACGACAGCGCCGGCGCCGGCCGATGTTCATGATCGACCTGGCCGTGCCGCGCGATATCGAACCTGAAGTCGCGCGCCTTGACGACGTCTTTCTCTATACCGTCGACGATCTCGGCAAGCTGGTCCAGACCGGCATGGAAAATCGCCAGTCGGCGGTCGCCCAGGCTGAAACCATCATCGAGACCCGCGTCGACGCCTTCATGCACTGGCTGTCGGCCCGCCAGGCCGTGCCGGCGATCAAGGCGCTGCATGCCCGCGGCGAGTCGCTCAAGCAGGGCGAACTCGAACGTGCACGACGTATGCTGGCTCGCGGCGACGACCCTCAGGCCGTCCTCGAGGCGCTCGCCAGCAGTCTGACCGGCAAATTCCTTCACGGCCCCACCACCCTGCTGCAGCAGCCGGGTCCGGCGCAGCAGCAGATCGGCGCGCTCATCGACCGTCTGCTGCCCGAAGACAAATCATCCTCCTGAGGGTCGCGCCGGCGCACTCCAGCCCGCCGGGCACTGTCTGATATGGCCATGAATCCCTCGATGCTCGACAAGCTGTCGCGGCTCGAAGAGCGGCTGGCTGAGGTCTCGGCGCTACTGTCGACCGAAGAGGCCACCCGCGACATCACCGAATACCGCCGCCTCAACCGCGAGCATGCCGAGCTCGCCGAAGTGGTCGAGCATTTCGTTGCCTGGCGACAGGCCCGCCGCGACCTCGATACCGCCGAGCAGCTGCGCGCCGATCCCGAGATGCGCGACTTTGCCGACGACGAAGCCACCGCCGCCAATCAGCGGCTCGCCGAAGAAGGCGCGATGCTCGAACGGCTGCTGGTGCCGCGCGACCCGGATGACGGGCGCGACGTGATCCTCGAGATCCGCGCCGGCACCGGCGGCGACGAGAGCGCGCTCTTTGCCGGCGACCTGCTGCGCATGTATCTGCGCTATGCCGAGCGACAGCACTGGCAGACCGAGCTGCTCTCGGAGAGCGCCGCCGAGCTCGGCGGCTACAAGGAAGTGATCGTGCGCGTCGCAGGCAATTCGGTGTTCGCGCGCATGAAGTTCGAGTCGGGCGGCCATCGGGTGCAAAGGGTGCCCGTAACCGAGGCGCAGGGCCGCATCCACACTTCGGCCTGCACGGTGGCGGTCATGCCCGAAGCCGACGATGTCTCGGACGTGGTGATCTCGCCGGACGAGCTGCGCATCGATGTGTTCCGGGCCTCGGGCGCCGGCGGCCAGCATGTCAACAAGACCGAGTCGGCAGTGCGTATCACCCATCTGCCGACCGGCATCGTGGCCGAATGCCAGGACGACCGCTCGCAGCATCGCAACAAGGACAAGGCGATGAAGGTGCTGGCCACCCGCATTCGCGATCTGCAGGTGCGGGCTGCGCAGGCCAGGGAAGCCGCCACGCGCAAATCGCTGATCGGCTCGGGCGACCGCTCCGAGCGGATCCGCACCTACAACTTTCCGCAGGGCCGCGTCACCGACCATCGCATCAACCTCACGCTCTACAAGCTGCAGGCGGTGATGGATGGCGATCTCGATGACCTGCTGGGCCCGCTGATGACCGAGCATCAGGCCGAAAAGCTCGCAGCGCTCGCCGAGGAAGCGACCTCGCCGCAATGAGCGGCCAGTCTCCCCGATCGTGGGACGCGCTGCAGGCCGCCGCCGGGCTGCCGCGGCTCGATGCCCGCGCGCTGCTCGAGCATGTCAGCGGGCGGGCCCGGGAGTGGCTGGTGGCCCATGGCGATGAGCCGGCCGACGCGCTTGTTGCCGAGCAGTTCGATGCCCTGGCGGCCCGGCGTCGCGAGGGTGAGCCGCTGGCCTACCTGACCGGCTACCGCGAGTTTTTCGGCCGACGCTTTGCGGTCGATCGGCATGTGCTGGTGCCTCGCCCCGAGACCGAAGGGCTGGTCGAGGCGGCGCTCAGCCGTCTGCCGGCTCGGGTGGCGGCCCCGACAAGCGCCTCGACAGCATCACCGGCAGCAGCAGCGTTTTCATCGACCGCCGGCGACACGGCGAAGCGAATGTCCGCGGGCCGACCCCTGCCCCTGCGCGTGCTCGACCTGGGCACCGGCAGCGGGGTCATCGCAATCACGCTCGCGCTGGCCAGATCCGACCTTCACCTGAGCGCCACCGACGCCTCGGTGACGGCCCTCGCCTGCGCGCAGGCCAATGCCGACCGCCTGTCGGCACCGCCGATCGAGTGGCATCAGGGCGACTGGTGGACAGCCCTGCCGCCCGGTACGCCGCGCTTCGACATGGTGGTCTCCAACCCGCCCTATCTGGCCGACGACGACCCGCATCTGAACGATCCGGCGCTGCGACATGAACCGGCGGGCGCCCTGGCCTGCGGCCCCCGGGGCCTGGAAGCAATCGAGCGGATCGTCGCGCAGGCCCCTGCCCACCTGCTGCCCGGCGGCTGGCTGCTGCTTGAGCATGGTTTCGAGCAGGGTCTGGCGGTGCGGGATCGACTCACGCGGGCGGGCCTGTCGGAGGTGGCCACGCTGGCCGATCTGCAGGGACTCGAGCGGGTCAGTCTGGGTCGGCGATACCCCAGCGATACCCTGACGTTTGACGCGGGCCGCGGCGCTGCCTAGACTCGGTCCCCTGCCAGCGGCGCACTGCGCCCTCTTTCAAGGACTCAATGACATGGACGCCAGCCAATTCATCAAAAAGACGGTCGAAGACCATCCGGTCGTGCTCTTCATGAAGGGAACCGCGCAGTTCCCGCAGTGTGGCTTTTCGGGCCGTGCGGTGCAGCTGCTCAAGGCCTGCGGCGTCACCAGCATGGTCACCGTCAACGTCCTCGACGATGACGAAGTCCGCCAGGCGATCAAGACCTTCTCCAACTGGCCGACAATCCCACAGCTCTACGTCGGCGGCGAATTCGTCGGCGGCGCCGACATCGTCCAGGAAATGTACGACAGCGGCGAGCTCCAGAAGCTTTTTGCGGGCGAGGCACCCGCCGCCTGATCGCGATCGCGCGCTCCTGCGCGCCGGGTTCAGCGATCACGATGCAGGCGCCCCCGGCACCGACCACGCCTGCATCGCATCCGAGACCGCTGGCCTGACAGCGACCCGGCCGCGTCGGACAGTTATTGCCGCTTTTTGCGGCCACGCCGACGCGGCGTTTCGGCTATCGCGAGGTCGGTACAATCGACCGGATTGACGTTCGGTCCTGTGCCGACGTGCTGACCTCTCCCGGAGCCTGCCGATGACCCGAAGACTGATCGTTGCCATCACCGGCGCATCGGGTGCGGTCTATGGCGTGCGCCTGCTGCAAGCCCTTCGCGATCTGCCGGAGGTGCAGACCCATCTGCTGGTCTCGGCTGCCGGCTGGTTGAATATCGAACAGGAGCTTGGCCGGGGGCGACGCGACATCGAGGCGCTTGCCGATGTCGTGCACAACGTTCGCGACGTCGGCGCGAGCATCGCCTCCGGGTCGTTTCGCAGTGACGGCATGGTGGTCGCGCCCTGCTCGATGCGCACCCTGGCGGCCGTCGCGCATGGCATGTCGGACAATCTCATCACCCGCGCGGCCGATGTGGTGCTCAAGGAGCGGCGCCGGCTGGTGCTGATGGTCCGCGAGACGCCCCTGAACCTTGCGCATCTTCGCAACATGACCGCGGTCACTGAGATGGGCGGCATCGTCTTTCCGCCGGTGCCGGCCTTCTACAACCGGCCGCAGTCGGTCGACGAACTGATCGACCATACCGTCGGCCGGGTGCTCGATCTGCTCGACGTGTCGCAGACACTTTCGCCCGCCTGGCAGGGGCTTGCCTCGGCGCGGGCAGCTGCCAATGAGGACTCGCCATGAGCCACCGCGAACTCGAGTTGAAGTTCTCGTTGCCGCTGTCGTTGCAGGACAAGCTCGATGACGGTGCCGCCAATGCCTGGGATCGCGAACGGGTCTGGTCCTGCTACTACGACACGCCCGATGGCGAGCTGACACGCGCCCGGATGGCGGTGCGCGTGCGCCGGCATGGCGAGCGCTGGCTGCAGACCGTCAAGGCCGAGGGTGCCGGTCAGTTCGAGCGCTTCGAATGGGAACAAGCCATCGACGGCCCGGGACCACAGCGCGACGCTCTGCCGCCCGCCGATACCGAGCTGGGCGCGATCGCGCACCGCAGTTTCGGCTTGTGGCGCCCGCTCTTCGAGACCGACTTCGAGCGACGCAGCCGCGCCATCGAGCCCTCCCCGGGCCTGGTGATCGAGATCGCTCAGGACATCGGCGAATTGCGTTGTGGCGATCGTACCGAGTCGATCCGCGAGGTCGAGCTCGAATGTCTGCAGGGCGGGCGCGCCGAATTCTTCGACTGGGCACTCGACTGGGCGAAGGCAATGCAGGCCTGCCTGCTGATTCCCACGAAAAACGAGCGCGGACTCCGGCTCGCGGCACGCCTGCCGCTGGTCGCGAGTCCGCTCAAGGCGCCCGCGACCGTGCCTGCTCGCAGCCAGAGGCCCGGCGCCGCGGCCGCGCAGATTCTGGCGGCCTGCATCGCGCATGCCTGCGCGAATATCGAGCCGATCCTGTCCTCGGATGTACCGGAAGGCCCGCATCAGTTCCGGGTCGCACTCAGACGGTTCAGGGCTGCCTTGCGATTTTTCGGGCTGCGCGAGATCGATCCCGTCTGGGAGACCCTCGACCGGACCGCCTCGAGTCTGGCCGATGCCGCAGGCAAGGTCCGCGACTTTGATGTCTTCGAGTCGGGGCTCCTGCCCGAGTTGCGAAGCCGCTTCAAGGGCGACGCCGCGCTCGAAACCCTGTCGCGCGCAGTCGGGCACGCCCGCGAATCAGCGCGCATGGAACTGCGGCGAACCCTTTCGGGCCCTGATGCATCGCAGTTCGTCCTGCAGGTGTCGGCCATGGCAGAGCGGCTCGCCGACGCGAGCAATCCTGCGGAATTGCCGGGTGTCGACTTCGGCGCCTTCGCTGCGGTGCGTCTGCCGGCGCTCATGGCACGGGTTCGCCGGCGGGCACGCGGCGCCCGGTCCGAGGCCGACTGGCACCGGACCCGGATTGCAATCAAGAATTTGCGCTACGCGCTTGAGTTCTCAGCCCTTGCAGTCTCACGCAGCGCCGATGTGCCCCGCATGACCACCGCCCTTGCCCGCTGGCAGGACGAGCTCGGTGCCGGCCAGGACCTGGCAGTGGCCCGCGATGTGGCCACGCAAGCCATGGCCAGACCCGGCGTTCCCTCCGAAGCGGCTGTCAGAGCCACGGCCCTGATCGACGCCTGGCGATCGTTTTCTGCACCCCGAACAGTCGGCCGCCAGCGTATCGCCCGTCGATCACTGAGTCTCATGAACGAGCTGTCAGGCGCACTGTCGGCCTCAAAAGCGACGCTGCACAGCGATGAGCAGACCAGCGCGCAGGCGACGCCTTCCAACCAGACGCCCGCCCCACCGTCGAGCGACGATCTGCACGACCAGGCCGAGGCGAACGGATCCGGACCGTCCGACCCGCCTGCCGCCATGCAATAATTCGGACGCCCGACATTGACAGGACAGGCCATGAAACTCTTTGTCGCCATTGACGGTTCAAAAAACTCGCTGCGCGGGCTCAAATACGCCATCAAGCTCGCCGGCAAGCTCTCCGAACCATCGCTTCTCATCCTGGCCAATGCCCACGACGACATGGCCCTGCGCGGCGCCAGCCAGTTCGTCGGCAAGCAGGCTGTCGACCGCTACCTTGAGGAGCTCGCCGAGTCGGAGCTCAAGCCGGCCATTGAGCAGGCGCGCAAGGCCGGGGTGCCCTTCGAGTCGCGGGTGCTTCGCGGCCGGGTGGCTCAGGCGATCGCCGAGTCGGCCGACGACAGCAAATGCGACCTGATCGTGCTTGGCTCCAAGGGCCGCAGCGCGATCAAGGATCTGATGATCGGGTCGGTTGCGCAGCGGGTCGCCTCACTCGCCAAAACCCCGGTCGTGCTCGTCAAGTAAGCCCGCCGATTCACAGTCGACTCCATTTCAGGGCCTCACGATCATGCGACTGCTGCTTGGATGGGCGATCAACGCCGGTGTGCTGCTCCTGCTGCCCTATCTGATCTCGGCAGTCCATATCCATGACTTCGTGACCGCGCTGATGGTCGCGCTGGTGCTCGGGCTGCTCAACGCCATCGTTCGCCCGCTGCTGGTGATCCTGACGCTGCCGATCACCCTGCTCACGCTCGGGCTCTTTCTGTTCGTGATCAACGGCCTGATGTTCTGGCTGGCGTCGCGACTATTCTCGGGTTTTCAGATCGACAGCTTCGGCTGGTCGATCGTCGCGGCGCTGGTCTACAGCGCAGTCAGTTGGGCGGTCAGCGCGGTGGTACTGCGCAAGAACGCCTGATTCAGCGAACCATTCCAAAGACGTCGTCCTGCTCTGCGAGGAGTTTTTCGCCGACATACTGGCTGACGGCCAGCTGATTGGCCGCATCGATATCCAAGAACTCGAGGCCGAGCAAAGTGGCGGGGAACTCAGGCCGATGATCTCGGGTCACCGAACGGATGGCCGTCTTGACCTGAAGCGACAAGGCGGACCCAAGCACCATCAGTCTGAGTGACACATCGAGCTCGGTCGTGCCAACAGGCAGCGGGTTTTCAATGGCCACCTGCATGCCCCTCACGCTCAGATCACCTGTAAACCCGGCGCGAAGCTGATTTTCACCCGATCCGTAGCGCACCGCACACGGAATCATGACGCCCGCCCGACGAAGCTTGCGAACGATTTCGCGTCGCCGCTGCTCGGGGGGTGGCAAGGACAATTCGAGACCGGGCGACTCACCCAGGATCACCCGCGTCACCGTGCTGTCGAAGGTCGAGAGAAACGCGCCATCGAAATTGCTCACGCCGAATGTCTCGCCTTCCTTGACGAACACCAGCATGCCGTCGTCAGACGGGTGGGTCACAAGAAAGCGGATCCTGGAGATCTGCCCGACAAGGCGGACATCCCACTTGCGGCCCGACGCGGTCAGACGGATCGACGCTCGCCTGTCATTGAGAACCGGTCGCTTCCAGGAGAAGACTTTTTTTTGCTCTGTCATCGACGCCAGGCAACCCGTTGTTTCAAATTCTCGAGCCGGATCCGATCATACGGGAATCAAGCGTGACGCACGTCACCGGTCGAGCGCCCGCGAGGAGCGACAATGCCAGTGAACGGCCAGTTTCGGCCGACAAACGGCAGGTGCCTCCGATGATCAAGTTCAATGCCGCTCCCAAATTCGACTTCAACGAATGGGCGACACTCTATCAACGTGACCCAGCGGCCTTCGAGGCCCGGCGCAAGGCGCTCCTGGCCATCGAGATTGCTCGTGGCGGCAAACATGCCAACGCTGCCAAAGCGATGATCGAACGACTCGACAGCCAGCTGGAAGGGAAATCAGATGCCGAACGGGCGCGTTTGTCGCTGCTCGCCATGGTGGCGTCAGCCAAACAGATGACCGACCGGCTGACCGAGTTGTCCGAGCAGATGAAGGATCAGGCCCGTCGCTTCGAACGCCGCAAGCCGCAGCCCTGAGTGGTGCCCCCGATAGGAATCGAACCCACAACCTTCGGTTTACAAAACCGCTGCTCTACCGATTGAGCTACAGGGGCATCTCTTGAAACTGCAGCAATGCAAGCGGTGTCGCCTATGCGCAAGCACTGGTCCGACATTGTAGGCTGACCGGGCCGTTCAACGCACGCGGCCTACTTGATGCGAGTCAGGTGAGGACGGCCGGACCGCGGACTGCCACCGGCGGGCGGGTCATCCGGAGGCGGGACAGAGCCATCCTGGCCGCTGCCGGCGTTCTCGGCACCTGACACGGGCGTCAAGCCTTGCGCATCTGGCGAGGGCCCTGGTTCGGAGGCCGCCGAATTCACCAGCGAAAACGGCGAGCCCGCCACCGCGGCAGTTGCCGTCGACGAAGGGCTCTCACTGGCGGCATCAGGATTTGCCATCGCCTTGGGCACATCGAAAGCCATGCCATGCCCATTTTCGCGAGCATAGATGGCGCTGATGCAGTCGATTGGTACCGAGATCTCGCGGGCCACGCCACCAAACCGTGCCTGGAAACTGATCAGATCGTTGCCGAGCGCGAGCCGATTGGTCGCGCCAAGAGAGACATTGAGCACGATCTCGCCGGCCTTGACGTATTCCATCGGCACCTCGGTGCGGTGATCGACCGCTACCGCGAGATACGGCGTGAAGCCGTTATCGCTGCACCATTCGTGGATGGCCCTGATCAGATAGGGTTTGGTGGAGGTCTCGGACACGATGAAGACCGCCTTATCGCCGCATGACCTTTTCAGAGGGCGTCAGCGCTTCGATGTAAGCCGGACGCGAGAAGATGCGCTCGGCATATTTCATCAGCGGCGCGGCACTCTTGGGCATCTCGATCGCATAGTGGTCGAGGCGCCAGAGCAGTGGCGCGATCGCCACGTCGAGCATCGAAAAGTCTTCACCGAGCATGAACTTGTTCTTGATGAAGATCGGAGTGAGCTGGGTCAGACGATCGCGGATCTGCAGGCGTGCCCGCTCCATCAGCTTGGCTGTCTCTTTGCTGTGATCGCGCCGCTCGATCTGCTGTACATGGACGAAGAGTTCGCGCTCGAAATTGAACAGGAACAGGCGTGCGCGTGCGCGCATCACCGGATCAGCGGGCATGAGTTGCGGATGCGGGAACCGTTCATCGATGTATTCGTTGATGATGTTCGATTCGTAAAGGATCAGATCGCGCTCAACCAGGATCGGCACCTGGCCATACGGATTCATGATCGAGATGTCTTCGGGCTTGTTGTAGAGGTCGACATCACGGATCTCGAAATCCATGCCCTTCTCGAACAGCACGAAGCGGCAGCGTTGGCTGAACGGGCAGGTCGTGCCCGAATACAGGACCATCATGGGCTTCGCTCCTCAGGAGACAGACCGGCTGACACCGGTGCAGTGATCATTAAAACTGAAAGAGACGGCGCAAAGCTTCGTCGGCTCGCGCTGTCTCGGGGTGCGGCGAATGCGATTACTTGATGTCTTTCCAGTATTCGCGATTAAGCCACCAGGCCAGAACAGAAAACAGGGCCAGAAACAGCAGCACGCCAGTACCCAGTCGCGTGCGGGTCTGCGCGGACGGGTCGGATACATAGGTCAGAAACGCGACCAGATCGGCAATCTGTCCATCGTACTGAGACTGGGTCAGCTTGCCACCAACCGCCGGGGTGAGCGTCACGGTCGAGCCCTCGTGAGGATGGCCTTCCTTGATCGCCTCGACCGTCTCGGTACGCTGACCGGTCAGGGCATCGATCGTCGTCAGGGTTTTGACGAGCGAATGCTCACCCGGCTTGGCATCGGCTGCCGCCTTGACATCCTCGATGCTTGCGCCGCGCGAGCCCTGGAGTTCCCAGAGCACATGCGGCATGCCGACATTCGGATAGACGGTATTGTTCCAGCCGGTCGCCCGTGACGAGTCACGATAGAAGCCGCGCAGGTAGGTGTAGAGCCAGTCGGAACCGCTGCCGTCGTGCGACGACCGCGACCGGGCAGTCACCGAGAGGTCCGGAGGCATCGCGCCGAACCATTCCTTGGCGTCCTTGGCCGACATCGACACTTTCATCGTGTCGCCTGCTTTTGCGCCAGTCGGGATCAGGTTGTCTTTGATCTGGGCTTCGGTCAGGCCGAGGTCTGTCATGCGGTTGTAGCGCATGAGCGACATGCCGTGGCAGTTGAGACAGTAGTTGGTGAAGATCTTGGCTCCGTTTTGCAGAGCAGGCTGATCCTTGAGTTTCTCGGTCGGGAAGCGATCAAGCGGCGCCCCACCCCCTGCGGCCTGCGCGCTCAGCGCGAACAGACCCAGAGCTGCCACGATCAGGGTGGGCGCGGAACCGGAAACGATCCGGGAAACCATTCCAAAAAGCGGGTGCGTCATAGCAGAGTCCAGTTCGGTCGGGTCTTGTCTCGGTGCGCCGGCTCAGTGAGGGGCGAACGTGACACGATCGGGTACGGGCTTGAATTCGCCCATTGCGCTCCACCACGGCATGAACAGGAAGAACGCGAAATAGAGCAGCGTTCCGACCTGCGCGATGACTTGCGCCACCGGTGACGGCGGCTGGACGCCGGTGTAGCCAAGCACCAGGAACACGATGACAAATGCGGCGTAGACATATTTGTGCCACCCGGGCCGGTAGCGGATCGACTTGACCTCGCTGTTGTCGATCCAGGGCATGGCAAAAAAGATCATGACGGACGCGCCCATGGCAACAACGCCCCAGAATTTCGCGTCAAGCAGGAGAAAGCCGACCAGCATCGCGCCGACCGCCAGCGTCGCAATCAGCTTGGACAGAGACCTCGTGCCGCGACTCATCCAGACCACTGCCAGGAAGATCAGCAGGAAAGGCGTCAAACCCCACAGAATAAAGTCGGAGGTAATCGCTCGCAGAATCGAATAGTAGGGCGTGAAGTACCAAACCGGTGCGATATGGGCCGGTGTCTTGAGCGGGTCGGCCGGAACAAAGTTGTTGTACTCGAGGAAATAGCCGCCCATCTCCGGGGCAAAGAAGATCACCGCCGAGAAGACCAGCAGGAACACCGAGACGCCCATGATGTCGTGCACGGTGTAGTAGGGATGGAAAGGAATCCCGTCGAGGGGAATGCCGGCAGCGTTTTTCTTGGCCTTGATCTCGACCCCATCGGGGTTGTTGGAGCCGACCTCATGCAGCGCAACGATGTGAGCGGCGACCAGACCGAGCAGCACCAGCGGAATCGCGATGACATGAAACGCGAAGAAGCGGTTGAGCGTTGCATCGCCGACCACGTAGTCGCCGCGAATCCAGAGCGACAGTTCGGGGCCAATGAAAGGAATCGCCGAAAACAGATTCACGATGACTTGCGCGCCCCAGTAGGACATCTGGCCCCAGGGAAGCAGGTAGCCGAAGAAAGCCTCAGCCATCAGGACCAGAAAGATCAGGCAGCCGAAAATCCAGATGAGTTCGCGGGGCTTGCGGTAGGAGCCGTAGAGCAGGCCGCGGAACATGTGCAGGTAGATAACAATGAAGAAGGCCGAGGCGCCAGTCGAGTGCATGTAGCGGATCAACCAGCCCCAGGGGACATCACGCATGATGTATTCGACCGACTCGAAGGCCTTGGCCGAGTCTGCCTTGTAGTGCATCGTCAGGAAGATGCCGGTCACAATCTGGAGCACCAGGATCAGCGTTGCGAGCGCACCAAAAAAATAGAAAAAGTTGAAGTTCTTGGGCGCGTAGTACTCGGACAGATGCGCCTTCCAGGTGGACGTGAGCGGAAATCGCTGGTCTACCCACCCCAGCACACCCGTGGTGTCGATATTCTTATCGGTCGTTGCCATTGATGTTCCTTAGTCGTCAGGCTTTCTTGTCGTCGCCGATCAACAGGCGCGTGTCTGAGAGGTAGGTGTGCGGCGGGATATCGAGGTTGGCATTGGCCGGCTTGTTCTTGAAGACCCGGCCGGCCATATCGAAAGTGGAACCATGGCAGGGGCACAGGAAGCCGCCCACCCAGTCACTGGGCAGCGAGGGCTGAGCGCCAGGGGTGAACTTGTCGCTTGGCGAGCAGCCGAGGTGGGAGCAGATGCCGACCACAACCAGATATTCCGGCTTGATGGAGCGAGCCTGGTTCTGGGCGTAGGCCGGCGTGGGCAACTGGTAGGGCTTGAGCGACTTGGGGTCGACGACCTCGTTTTCGGTGACCTTGAGCGACTCGATCATTTCGGGCGTGCGACGGACGATCCAGACCGGGTTGCCGCGCCATTCGACCCGGCGCAGTTCACCCGGCGCCATGCCGGAGATGTCGGCTTCGACCGGTGCACCGGCAGCCTTGGCGCGCTCGGAAGGCTCAAAGCTCGAGACGAACGGAATGGCACAGACAGCGGCACCGACAGCGCCGACAGCCGAGGCGGTCACGAGCGCATTGCGGCGGGATGAATCGTTTAGCTCGTCGTGCTCGAAGGACACGCCCGAGGAGTGGTCAGCCATGAAAGCCTCGTGAAGACGAATGGGGGCAATGCTCGCGCACGCCTTGAAAACCTAAACCGGGAGTCTAGCGTATTGCGGCGCAGTATAGAAATCTCGCCGCCCAAAGCTTGGCAGGTGGGCGACACCCGTGATACTTATCACGCCCCGGGGCGACTCGCCCGGTCAGCCCTCGCCCTTCATCTCAGTCATGTTGACCGACTGAACCTATTACGGAGTGATCGTTTCATGAGCCTGTTTTCTGAATTCAAGGAGTTTGCCGTCAAGGGCAACGCCATCGACCTGGCAGTCGGTGTGATCATCGGCGCCGCGTTCGGCAAGATCGTCGATTCGCTTGTGGGCGATGTGATCATGCCCTTCCTGGCGGCGCTGCTCGGCGGAAAGTTCGACTTCTCGAGCCTTTATACCGTTCTCGGAACGGTTCCGGCCGGCGTGGCCAACAACCTTGACGCGATCAGGAAGGCCGGGGTGCCGGTGTTTGCCTATGGCAATTTCATCACCATCCTGATCAATTTCATCCTGATGGCATTCGTGATCTTCATGCTGATTCGCCAGCTGAAGAAGCTGACCGACAATCACGAAGCGGTCGAGGCGCCGCCTGAAGTCCCTGCCGCCGAAAAGCTGCTCTCCGAGATCCGCGACGAACTGCGTCGCCGCCCGGCCTGAAGCAGGCCGGTTTTCGTCAGACCGGGTTCGGGTCGTCAACGAAGACGACCTCGAGCCCGAAACGGTCCCTCAGCACCTCGCCGAGCGCCTGTACACCGTACCGCTCGGTCGCGTGATGGCCCGCCGCCGCATAAATCACCCCGGCCTCGCGGGCCAGATGGGTGGTGCGTTCGGCGATCTCACCGCTCACGTAAGCATCGGCGCCGGCATCGATTGCCTGCTGAAGGCTGTCTTGAGCTGCGCCGGTGCACCAGGCGATGCGCCTGATCGGCCGGGACAATTCGCCCACCAGCAGCGGCTCCCGACCGAGGGTCGCGCACAGTGAAGCCGCCAGGGCGGCTGCGCTGAGCGGCTCGGCGCCCGGCACATCGAGCGCGGCCATCCGCAAAAGCCCGTCCTTGCCGAGCGCTTCACCTTCCGGCCAGCCCATCCGGCGGGCAAGCTGCACGTTGTTGCCGAATTCGGGATGGACATCGAGCGGCAGGTGGTAGGCAAACAGACTGATGCCGTGGGCCAGCAGGGTGGCGAGGCGGCGCCGGCGGGGCCCGATCACGCGAGGATCATCGCCGCGCCAGAACCAGCCGTGATGGACCAGCATCGCCTGCGCGCCCTCGCGCACCGCGGCATCGACCAGTGCCAGGCTGGCGGTGACGCCGCAGACAACCTTGGTGATCTGCGGCGCGCCTTCCACCTGCAGACCGTTTGGGCAATAATCGGTGAATCGCCGGGCGTCCAGCAGACCATCGAGAAATCCTGCGAGTTCGTCCCGATCGAGCGGCGCCGCACGGCCCGCTTCCTGCCTTCCGATCCCATTCCCGGTTTTCGTCATGCTCAAGAAGCTCTGGTTGACATTCGCACAGGCCGTGGCGATCGGACTGGCCATGGTCTTTGTGGTGGCCACCCTGCGACCGGAGTGGCTGCCGGCAAGACTCGTCGAACCGGGCGGCGCCCTGCCCGGCATCGCGAACCGGCCGGCCGGCCAGGCTGACCAGATGGGTCAGACCGCCACCCATGCCGCCCGCAGCAATCCGATTCTGTCATACAGCGACGCGGCCGCCCGGGCCACGCCGGCGGTGGTCAATATCTACACATCCAAGGAAAGCCGGATTCCGCCCGATCACCCCTTCCTGAACGACCCGCTCTACAAGCGCTATCTGGGCGAGCAGCAGCGCAGCCAGCCGACCTCCAGTCTGGGATCAGGCGTGGTGGTTTCGAACGACGGGACCATCCTGACCAATCACCATGTCATCGACGGCGCCGACGGCATCGAAGTGCTGCTGTCGGATGGTCGTCGCGGCAAGGCGGTGCTGGTCGGGTCCGACCCGGAGAGCGACCTGGCAGTGCTGCGCGTCGACCTGCCGAATGTCCCGACGATTGTCTTCGGCGATCCGGAGCATGCCCGGATCGGCGATGTGGTGCTCGCAATCGGGAATCCGTTTGGCGTCGGTCAGACCGTGACCATGGGCATCGTATCGGCTCTTGGACGCACGCAACTGGGCATCAATACCTTCGAGAACTTTATCCAGACCGATGCCGCCATCAACCCCGGCAATTCGGGCGGCGCCCTGGTCGATACCGATGGCCGGCTGATCGGCATCAACACCGCCATCTATTCACGCACCGGCGGATCGCTCGGCATCGGCTTTGCGATCCCGACCTCGACCGCTCGCAGCGTGATGGACCAGATCGTTCGCAACGGCAGCGTCGTGCGTGGCTATATCGGCGTCGAGCCGCAGGATGTCACCCCCGAACTGGCACAGGCCTTCAAGCTGCCGCGACAGGATGGTGCGATCATCGCCGGGGTGATGCGCGGCGGCCCGGCCGACAAGGCGGGCGTGATCGCCGGCGACATCCTCTTTCAGATCGATGGCCAGCCGATCCCCAACACCGCAGCCATGCTCAATGCGATCGCAATGCTCAAGCCGGGCTCGACCAGCAAGTTCACATTCATCCGCGACGGACGCGAGACCGAGTTGCCGATCATGGTCGGTCAGCGGCCAAAGCCGGGCGCACGCAACGGGAAATAAGCGACCGAGCCAGCCTCGGCCCAGTCGGTCGCGGCCTGCAGACAGTGTTTCAGCAGGGGGCGAAGTCGCGCGACCCGGTCTTCGAGCAAGGCGAAGGATGCCGATTCGTCCATGTCGATGTCCTGGGCCTTCTCGAGCTGCATGGCAGGCACGCCGCCGGCACCCAGGCCATTGGACCGGTTGATCTGCCCGCCCTTGTAGCGCCCGTTGAGCACCCAGGAGTCATCGGACTGCGCTCGCACCGGCGCCAGGATCGCCTCGGTCCAGGCCGGGTCGCAGGAGTGGCCATCGACCGCCCCGAAATTCAGGTCGGGCGGGCGATTGAGGTCGATGACATACCGCGACTGCATGGCCACCAGCAGCGTGGCGCCCATCTCGCTTACGACGTCCTAGACCCGCGGCAGATGCCAGTCGGTGTCGGCCAGCGAAAGAGCCGTCGGGTTGAGCCGGGCAGCCAGATCGGCGGGCAGGCCGGTATCGACATGCGGCATTGGCGCCCCAGGTCGGTCGATGGTCGTCGGGGAAAACCGATCGATGTGTCAGCCGGCGGTTGACGGCGCTGTGCCGGGTCGGGGCAGGATCGGTGTGATCAGAATCTGCAGCAGACTGACCGTACCGATGGCGGTCGGCATCGGGTCGGCGGGGCCGAACTGCAGGTATTCGCCCGCCTCGACCTGTGTGCCTTGAATCATCAGCCGGCCGCGGCAGACGAAGCAACCATGCACCGGCTGCTCGTCGGGGCCAGCGGCGCTGACTGCGCGCAGCGACTGCGCCCAACCACCGCTGTCGGCCTGATTCGCAGTCTCCCAGTCGGCCACCAGCAGCTGGCCGTCAGCCAGCCGCACGCGCCGCATCCGGCCGGTCCAGCGACCGCGCGCAAGGATCAGATTGAACGCCCGACAGATCGAATCGCCCTGCAATTCGGCCATCGGCGCGACCTCGCCGGCGAATTGCACCGGATCGCTTCGGGCATCAAGCACAACCCGACCGTCGGGAAACTCGAGCGAAATCGCACCCTCGACCAGCGCGAAGCTGCGATCGCAGCCGGCCATGTTCGAAAAGGGGCCGTCGCGCTCGATGTCGGCCAGACTGAGCCGCCAGCCGAAATCGGCCTGCAAAGACGCGCCGGGCCCGCGCGCCAGCTCGCGGGTCAGCCCACCGCCGTTGAGCCTTGCGACCGGCCTGCACTCATGCGAGTCGATCCGGATCATCGTGCCAGCTCGGTGGCCCAGGCTGACTCGGCGGGCGCCCGCGGTTGACGCCATTGCGCGAGCAGCGCGTCGCGTTCGGTGCCGACCGCGGTCGCACTGGTTTGGCGGACATGGCCATAGCCGCGAACCTTGTCGGGCAGCGAGGCGATCCGCACCGCAATCGCATGATTGGCCGATGACAGTTCGGGCAAGAGACGCTCGATGTCGGCGCGATAGCCGTCGAGGAGTTCACGGGCAAGGCGACGTTCATCGGACTTGCGAAACGGATCGAGCAGGCTGCCGCGCAGCGTGCGCAGCGGCGCCATCATGCGGAAAGCGGTCATCAGCCAGGGGCCGACCTCGCGCTTGATGAGCCGACCGGTCGCCGGATCGCGCCGCCCGAAAGGGCCGCCCGCCACATGAAAGCGCAGTTTGAAATCGCCTTCGAAGGTGCGCTGCAGGTCGGCCTTGAATTCGGGGCGTGCATAGAGGCGCGCGACTTCCCACTCGTCCTTGTGCGCCATCAGCTTGAAGAGATTGCGGGCCACCGCGCGCGACAGCGAATCACCCAGACCGGCGGCGCGCTCGGCCTGCACGACCCGCTCGACGAAGTCGGCGTATCGGCGTGCATAGGCGGCATCCTGATAGTCGGTGAGGAAGGCGGTGCGATGCGCCAGACTCTGCTCAAGCGTGGCCGGCTTGCGCGGATCGAAACGCACCACCTGCACCGCCTGCGGGGTCGCGCCCACCGCGATCTTCTCCAGCGCGGCCAGATCGTGAGCCGCGCGCCGCCCCCACAGAAATGCACGACGATTGGAGTCGATCGCCACGCCGTTGAGCTCGATCGCCCGATCGAGCGCCGCCATCGACAGGGGCACCAGTCCGCGCTGCCAGGCCGCGCCCAGCAGGAACATGTTGGCGGTGATCGCATCGCCCATCAGCGCACCCGCCAGGCGCAGCGCCTCCAGACCCAGCCCGCGTTCGCCGAGCGCGCCGGTGAGCCGCGCAACCAGGGCATCGGCATCAGGGTTCCAGTCGGGATTGCGCGAAAACTCGGAGGTCGGGACCATGTCGGTGCAGATCACGCCACCGCTGCTGCCGGGGCGCAATTTGCCGACCGTCTCGTCGCCGGCCGAGACGATCAGGTCGCAACCGATCAGGGTGTCGCATTCGCCGGCGGCCACGCGGGTGGCATGCAGCAGCGCCGGATCGGGCGCGATCTTCACATGCGACAGGACTGCGCCGTATTTTTGCGCCAGGCCGGTCACATCGAGGTTGGAGCTGTAGTAGCCCTCCAGATGCGCCGCGACCGCCAGGGTCTGGCCGATGGTGACCACACCGGTGCCGCCGATGCCGGCCACCAGGATGCTGAAGGAGCGATCGATGCGCGAAATCGGCGGCTCGGGCAGCTTGGCGAAGGCCGACTGCGCGGCCTGATCGGCCTGCGCTCGCGGATCAATGACGGCCGCGGCCGCCGGCGCAACCGACTTGCGCAGGGTGCCGCCCTCGACCGTGACGAAGCTCGGGCAAAAGCCCTCGGTGCAGGAGAAGTCCTTGTTGCAGGAGGACTGATTGATCCTGCGCTTGCGACCGAGTTCGGTTTCGAGCGGCTCGATCGACATGCAGTTGGTGACCTTGCCGCAATCGCCGCAACCCTCGCAGACCGCGCTGTTGATGAAGGCGCGCCGGTCGGGGTCGGCCCACTTGCCGCGCTTGCGCAGCCGCCTGCGCTCGGTCGCACAGGGCTGGTCGTAAACGATCACCGACACATCAGGGTATTCGCGCAGCTCGCGCTGGACCGTATCGAGCTCGGAGCGATGGTGCACGCTCACCCCGGCCGGGAAGGTCGTGCCCTGCCACTTGCCGGGTTCGTCGCTCACCAGCGCGATCTTCTTCACCCCCTCGGCGGCCAGTTCGCCGATCGTGCCCGGGATGGTCAATTCGCCGTCGATTGCCTGGCCGCCGGTCATCGACACGAAGCCGTTATAGAGCAGCTTGTAGGTGATCGGTGCATGCGCGGCCACTGCCTGCCTGACCGCCAGGAAACCTGAATGGAAATAGGTGCCGTCGCCCATGTTGGCAAAGACATGCTTCTCGGTGGTAAACGGCTGCTGGCCGAGCCACATCGCGCCCTCGCCGCCCATGTGCGAGACCGTGGTAGTGGTGGTCGGATCGAGGAACATCGCCATGGTGTGGCAGCCGATGCCGGCCAGCGCACGGCTGCCGTCGGGCACCTTGGTGGAGCGGCCATGCGGACAACCGGAACAGAAGCTCGGCGCGCGAATAAGCGAGGGCGCGCCGGGCTGCGTACCCAACTGAGCACCGGCCACCGACTCGGGCTGGCCGATCGGGCAGCTTGCATCGTCACGTCGCAGGCAAGCGACCAGCGCACGCGCCACCATCGCCGGCGTGATCTCGCCGGCATTCGGAAAGACCGCTTCGCCGCGCTCGGCGGCAAACTGTGGGCCGCCGGCATGCTTGCCGATGATCGCCGGCGCGTCGGCCATCCGGTAGAGCACCGAGCGCAACTGGTCTTCGAGCAGCGGACGCTTTTCCTCGACCACCAGCACCTGCGACAGGCCGGCGGCAAACTCGCGCGCGATGCCCGGCTCGAGCGGCCAGACCATGCCGACCTTCAGGGTGCGGATGCCGAGCTGATCGAGGCGCGATGCATCGAGCCCGAGTGCCACGAAGGCCTGCTGCAGGTCCTGCCAGGCCTTGCCGGCGGCCACCACACCGATCCGGGCGCCCTGCCCGGCGCCGCCGATGCGATTGAGCCGATTGGCCCGTGCATAGGCCACCGCGCGGTGCAGTTTGTGGTGATAGAGCCGGTCTTCCTGAGGCAGCGCCGCGTCATAGGACCGGGTATGCACACCGCCGTCGGGCAGCGCCATCTCGGGCGGCTCGATGATTCTCGGCGAATCGGGCGAGACATGCACCGAGCCGCCGCCTTCGACCACGTCGGTCACCACTTTCATGCCCGACCAGCAGCCGGAATACCGGCTCATCGCAATGCCATGCAGACCGAAGTCGAGGAGTTCCTGCGCATTGCTCGGATAGAGCAGCGGAATGCCGGCCGCCACGAAGTTCAGGTCGGAAAAATTGGCGACGGTTGAGGACTTGGCGCCATGGTCGTCACCGGCAATCGCGAGCACGCCGCCGTGGGGCGACGTGCCGGCCAGATTGGCATGCCGAAACGGATCGCCCGAGCGGTCGACGCCCGGCCCTTTGCCGTACCAGATGCCGAAGACGCCATCGACCTTGGCCCCCGGAAACACGCCGACGTATTGCGCACCCCAGATCGCAGTCGCGGCAAGGTCTTCGTTGACCGCCGGACGGAACACCACATTGTGCGCATCGAGCTGCGCCTGCGCGCCCCAGAGCTCGAGGTCGTAGCGGCCCATCGGCGAGCCGCGATAGCCCGAAATATAGCCGCCGGTATTGAGACCTGCCGCCGCATCACGCAGACGCTGCTGAATCGGCAATCGCACCAGGGCCTGAATGCCGGTCATGTAGAGCCAGCCTTCGGTCGCGAGGTAGCGATCGTTCAGGCTGGAGATCAGGCGCAGGCCTTCTGTGGGCGCGTTCATCGGGCAATCTCCTGCAGCAGACCCGCAGCGGGTGAACGGTCTGCCGGATGGTTGAAGTGTCGATCAGGCAAGCGACGGATCGATCGCATGATCTTACCCCGCAGCCCGAATCGAGCTGTGTTTGATCGGGGTCAATACGCAGGATCGTCGCCACGGCAGACTCAACTGGGCTTGCACGATCGTCCGACCTCAGACCAACCTCAGACCAACCTGACACCGCCATGACCGACCTGTTGATCACCGCGCCCGCCTCCTCGTCCTTAACCGCTCGCGCGCTCGCCGGCGGGGGCTGCGGCGGGGGCTACCGAGCGCCGGTGGTCGCACTGGCCATGGTTTCGGCAGTGCTTGCGACGAGCCTGCCGTGCAACGCATCGGCGCAGACCGTCACCGGCGCCGAACTCGGTCGCCATGAGTACGAAACGAATTGTGCGATCTGCCATGGCATCGACGCTCGCGGCGGAGGCCCGATGCGGCCCTTTCTGGCGCGCGTGCCAGCCGATCTGACCAGCCTGGCGCGCCGCAACGGCGGCGTGTTTCCGAAGGACGCGGTCGCCGAACTCATCGACGGACGCGCCACTGTCGAGCCGGGGCCGCACGGCACGCGCGAGATGCCGATCTGGGGCAAGGTCTATCGCGAGCAGTCGGACCACCAGATGCGCGGCATGCCGTTTCCAAGCGAATGGACCGTGCGCGGGCGCATCCTGGCGCTGACCGACTACCTGTCGACGCTTCAGCAGCGCTGAGCCGATCGGCTAAGCTGCGCAGATTCACACTGAGCCGCGCCACCGCAGGCGCGGCCCCTGCGCAGGAGACAACATGAAACTGAGCGATCAGCGAATCGTGATTACCGGTGCTGCCAGCGGCATCGGCGAGGCCCTGGCGCTGCGCTTTGCAGCAGAGCGCCCGCGCGCCCTGGTGCTGGCCGATCTGCCGGCGCAGACTGGCGCGCTCGATGCGCTGGCGGCTCGCCTGAGCAAGGGCGAGGGCAACAGGCCGGCGGTGCCCTGCATGGCTTTTGCCTGTGATGTCGGCGACGAGGCGCAGGTGCAGGCGCTGGTGGCGGCCACCGAGGAGCGCTTCGGGCCGATCGACGTGTTCTGCTCGAACGCCGGGCTGATCCGCGACGGCGACGAGTTTTCGCCGGATGCGCACTGGACCCTCAACTGGCAGGTCCATGTGATGGCGCATGTCTATGCAGCCCGCGCGGTGGTGCCCGGCATGAAGGCGCGCGGTGCAGGCTATCTGCTCAATACCGCCTCGGCGGCCGGTCTGCTGACCTCGCTGCCGTCGGCTACCTATGCGGTGAGCAAGCATGCCGCGGTTGCGCTGGCCGAGTATCTGTCGATCAGACACGGCGACGACGGCATCCGGGTCTCGGTGCTGTGCCCGCAAGCGGTCGACACGCCGATGATCGCGGGTCGCACCGGGTCGGCTGCAGCGGCCAACGACGGCGTCATCTCAGCGCTGGCGCTGGCCGACTGCGTGGTCGAGGGCATGGATGCCGAGACCTTCCTGATCCTGCCGCATCCGCAGGTGCTGAGCTATGTCGAGCGCAAAGCCAAGGACTATGACCGCTGGCTGGGCGGCATGCGGCGTTTTGCGTCGCGCCTGAGCGGCAAGGTCAAGGACTGATCAAGGGCCACCGGGCGAAGGCCACTGGGTTCGGCGGCTCAGTTCGGCGGCTCAGTTCGGCGGCTCAGTTCGACATCTCTCAGGATGACGAGCCGGAGGACGAGTCGCCCGCGCCGGCCGCTGCAGCCTGGTCTTTATCTGCCGGCGCCTTGCTGCGGGCGGTGATGAAACCCGACATCCAGATGCCGAGCTCGTAGAGCAGGATGAGCGGGATCGCCAGCATGAACTGCGACAGCACATCGGGCGGCGTGAGAACCGCCGCCACCACAAACGCACCGACAATCACATAGCGGCGCGCTTCGCGCAGTTGCGTGGTGGTCACCATGCCGAGCTTGACCAGCAGCATCTCGACCACCGGCACCTCAAAGGTCAGCCCGAAGCCGAAGAAGATCGACAGGGTGAAATCCCAGTATTTCTGCAGATCCTGGAGGGTCTCGGCGCCGGTTTGCGCCGAAAAGGAAATGAAGAACTTGTAGGCCGCCGGCAGCACGAAGAGGTAGGCGAAGGCGATGCCCAGCAGCATGAAGAACACGCTCGAGACAATCAGGGGCAGCACAAAGCGCTTTTCGTGTTCGTAGAGGCCGGGTGCCACAAAAGCCCAGGCCTGATAGAGCACCCAGGGCATCGACATCAGAAATGCGGTGAGGAAGGCGACTTTGGTGAGGGTGAAAAACGCCCCGGCCTGATCGGTGAAGATCGGTTTGCTGCCGGCCGGCAGCGCCTCATAGAGCGGCAGCGACAGGAACTTCATGATGTCGCCGCTGAAGTAGAAGCACACCCCGAACAGGATCAGCACGACGATCAGGCTGCGGATCAACCGATCGCGCAGCTCGACCAGGTGCGAGACGAAATTTTCGTCCTGGGCGGCGTCAACCACAGGCTTCTTGCGCGAAAAAGGGTTCAGTGCCAAGACGTCGGCCTAGCGGTGGAAGGGGCGGCGCGGCCGCTTGATGCCGAGCTCTTTTTCACGCTCGATGCGCCGATCCTTGATCTTTTCGCGCTGACGGCGCGTCTTGTAGATCGCGTCCCAGTCGGTCGGCGGCGGCGTGGGTTCGGACTGGAGCGATTGCTGGACCTCATTGAACTGGGACTGCGCCTCGGCCACACCCGATTCGACCGAAGTCTTGAGGTCGCGGGCGGCATCAGTGACCTGAGTCTGCAGATTGCGCAACTCGGTCAGCTCCATCTGGCGATTGATGTCGGACTTCACATCGTCGACATAACGCCGCAGTTTGCCCATCCAGTGACCCGCCTGGCGTGCGACCTTGGGCAGACGCTCGGGGCCCAGCACAACCAGTGCCACGACCGCCAGGACCGCCATCTCGGAAAGACCGATATCGAACATGCTCGGGTGTCAGGAAAAAGGCGAACGAGTAAAGCAAACCGCAAAACAGCAGACCGATAAAACACAAAAGCGGCCCGAAGCCGCTTGCTCGACGGGTCTGGCCGCAGGCCGACCCGTCAGGGTCTAGCCCGCAATGAATCAGGACTTGGGACGGGCGTCGACGTCGATGGTTTTTGAGGCACTCGCGTCGGCGGTGGCCGACTCGGCGCCGTCTTTCACGCCTTCCTTGAACCCTTTAACCGCGCCACCCAGGTCGGACCCGATGTTGCGAAGCTTCTTGGTGCCGAAAACCAGCATGATGATGACCAGCACGATCAGCCAGTGCCAGATGCTCAATGAACCCATGGTGACACTCCTTGGTCAGGCGCCCTTGATGCCCAGGTTGAGGGGGTCGGGACCGCCCAGAACATGCAGATGAAGATGATACACCTCCTGCCGACCGACCCTTCCGGTGTTGATGACCGTGCGAAAACCGTCGTCCAGACCCTGCTGGCGGGCGAGTTCGCCGGCCATGCCGAGGATCTTGCCGAGCACCGCCTGATGACCCATGTCGGCATCGTAGAGGTTTTCGACATGGACCTTGGGGATGATCAGGAAATGGACCGGCGTGGCAGGGTTGATGTCGTGAAACGCGAGGATATCGTCGTCCTCATACACCTTGCGGCTCGGAATTTCGCCGCGAACAATCCGGCAGAAAATGCAGTCGTGTTTCACTCGGGTTCCTCGTCAGTCGGGGCTGCGCCGCGCTTTTTCGTCGATGCCCGACAGCCCTTCGCGGCGGGCCAGCTCGGCGAGCACATCAGTCGGCGACAGATTGTAATGGGCCAGCATCACCAGAGTATGAAACCAGAGGTCGGCGGTCTCGGCGACGATCTTTTGCCGATCGCCATCCTTGGCCGCCATGACAGTTTCGGTCGCTTCCTCGCCGATCTTCTTGAGGATGGCGTCTTCGCCCTTGTGCAGCAGCCGGGCAACATAGGAGCGCTCCGGGTCGGTGCCCCGGCGCGCCTCGATGGTGGCCGCAAGGCGCGCCAGCAGATCGTCAGGAATGGCTGCCATGACCGTCACCTTTCGGGGCATAGACCAGCGCCGGGTCGCGCACCACCGGATCGGTCACCACCCATTGCCCGCCTTCGAGGCGACTGTAGAAACACGAGTGCCGCCCGGTATGACAGGCCACGCCGCCGGTCTGGGTGACCATGAGCAGGATGGCATCGCCGTCGCAGTCGAGGCGGATCTCGGCGACCGCCTGGGTGTGGCCCGATTCCTCGCCCTTGCGCCACAGGCGCTGGCGCGATCGCGACCAGTAGGTGGCCTGTCCGGTAAGCACGGTCTGCGCGAGCGCCTCGCGGTTCATCCAGGCGACCATCAGAATGTCGCCGGTGCCGCTTTCCTGGGCAATCGCCGCAACCAGTCCGTTGGCATCGAAATGCACCGCATCCAGCCAGTCGGCAGGGGGGCTCATTGCAGGCGCACCGCGACGCCCTGGTCGGCCATGAACTGTTTGGCCTGCCCGACGGTGAACTCGCCGAAATGAAAGATGCTGGCCGCCAGCACTGCATCGGCGCGGCCCTGCGCGACGCCATCGGCCAGATGCTGCAAAGTGCCGACGCCGCCCGAGGCGATCACCGGAATGCCCACCGCGTCGGCCACCGCACGGGTGAGCGGCAGATCGAAACCCTGACGTGTGCCGTCGCGATCCATGCTGGTCAGCAAAATTTCACCGGCACCAAGCCGCTCGACCTCGATCGCCCATTCGAGCGCGTCGCGGCCGGTGTCGTTGCGCCCGCCATGGGTGAAGACATTCCAGCGCCCGGGCGACACCTGCTTGGCGTCGATGGCGCAGACGATGCACTGGGCGCCAAAGTAGGAGGACGCTTGCGCGATCAGCGCCGGGTTCTGCAGGCCGGCGGTGTTGATCGAAATCTTGTCGGCGCCGGCATTGAGAAGTCGACGGACATCCTCGACGCTGCGCACGCCTCCACCGACGGTCAGCGGAATGAAGACCTGCGCGGCGACCGCTTCGATGATGTGCAGGATGATGTCGCGCTGGTCGCTTGAGGCGGTGATGTCGAGAAAGGTGAGTTCGTCGGCGCCTTCGCCGTCATAGCGGCGGGCGATCTCGACCGGATCACCGGCATCGCGCAGACCGACGAAGTTGACGCCCTTGACCACCCGCCCGGCCGTGACATCGAGGCACGGGATGATGCGCCGGGTCAGCATCAGGTCGAGCCGCCGAGTTCGTCGGCACGGGCCTGCGCTGCGCTGAAGTCGAGCGTGCCGTCGTAGATGGCGCGCCCGACGATGGCGGCCTCGATGCCTTCGCCTTCGACGTCGCAAAGGCGATCGATGTCTTCCAGGGCGGACACGCCGCCGGAAGCGATCACCGGGACGGTGAGGCCGCGGGCCAGGCGCACGGTGGCTTCGATGTTGACGCCGCCGAGCATGCCGTCGCGGCCGATGTCGGTGTAGATGATGGCCTCGACGCCATAGCCCTCGAACTTGCGGCCAAGGTCGAGCACATCGTGGCCGGTGAGCTTGCTCCAGCCGTCGGTGGCCACCTTGCCGTCGCGGGCATCAAGGCCGACGATGATCTGCCCCGGAAACGCACCGCAAGCATCGTGCAGCAGGCCGGGGTTCTTGACCGCAGCGGTACCGATGATGACGTAAGCGATCCCGGCATCGAGGTAACGCTCGATGGTATCGAGATCGCGGATGCCACCGCCGATCTGGATCGGCACCTCGGAACCGATCTCATTGAGGATGGCCTTGATCGCCGCCTCATTGCGCGGCTTGCCGGCGAAGGCGCCGTTCAGATCGACCAGATGGAGTCGTCTCGCACCGAGATCGACCCATTTGCGGGCCATGGCGGCGGGGTCTTCGGAGAAGACGGTTGCATCGTTCATGTCGCCCTGACGAAGGCGAACGCAACGGCCATCCTTGAGATCGATGGCAGGAATCAGCAGCATGGGGCAGGCATTGGACGCAGGCGGGATCGAGGGGCGACGCCGGACGCGTCGGACAGGGGTGAATGGGGTGAATGGGGCGAGCGCCGGTCAGGGCTGCCAGGCAACGAAGTTGGCATAGAGTCGCAACCCGTTGGCGGCGCTTTTCTCAGGATGGAATTGGGTAGCGAAAATATTATCCCTCGCCACCGCGCAGGTAAAGCGCAGACCGTGCTCGGTGCTGCCGACGCTCAGGGCAGCATCGGCCGGCTGCGCGTAGTAGCTGTGTACAAAATAGAAGTAGGACTCGTCCTCGATGCCATCCCACAGCGGATGAGCACGGTCGTGGCGAACGCGATTCCAGCCCATGTGCGGCACCTTCAGCCGACTGCCGTCGGGGGCGGTCATGGCGCTGGCCGGAAAGCGGACCACCTCGCCGGGCAGCCAGCCCAGACCCGGGGTATCGCCCTCGTCACTGCGGTCAAACAGCATCTGCTCGCCGACGCAAACACCGAAAAGCGGCTTGCTGCTGGCCGCCTCAATGAGCGCCGGGCGCAGGCCGGATTCATCGAGATGGCGCATGCAGTCGGGCATCGCGCCCTGGCCGGGCAGCACGACGCGATCGGCGCTGCGCAGCTCGGCGGGATCGGACGAAATGATGACTTTCGCATCGGGGGCGACATGCTCGAGCGCCCGGGCAACCGATCGAAGATTGCCCATTCCGTAGTCGACCACCACGATCGTCGTCATTGGTGCCTGCGTCGCTCAGCCCTGCAGCGTGCCCTTGGTGGACGGAATCTGGCCGGGCGCACGCGGATCGACTTCGAGTGCCATGCGCAAGGCGCGCGCAAAAGCCTTGAAGATGGTCTCGCACTGGTGATGCGCGTTGTCGCCACGAAGATTGTCGACATGGACGGTCATCTGCGCGTGGTTGACAAAGCCCTGGAAGAACTCGTGCGCGAGGTCGACATCGAAGCCGCCGATCATGGCGCGCTTGAAATCGACATTCCAGACCAGCCCCGGGCGACCCGAAAAATCGACCACCACCCGCGACAGCGCCTCATCGAGCGGCACATAGGCATGGCCATATCGGCGGATGCCCTGCTTGTTGCCGACCGCCTGGGCCATCGCCTGACCGAGGGTGATACCGATGTCCTCGACGGTGTGATGGCCGTCGATGTGCAGATCGCCATCAGCGTGCACATCGAGGTCGATGAGGCCGTGACGGGCGATCTGGTCGAGCATGTGATCGAGGAAGGGCACGCCGGTGGCCAGTTGCTGGCGGCCGGTGCCATCGAGATCGATGCGCACCCGGATCCTGGTTTCGGCGGTATCGCGGCGGACTTCGGCGGATCGCATGTCGTGGGCTGAAAAGGGCGGGCGTGAGCGAAAGGAAGAAGGCGTTGGCGTGGAGAAGGCGGTGGCGCAGCTGGCGCCTGGTTCAGCCGGCAAGCGCCAGGGAAGACCTCAGTGCCGCAAGCAGCGTGGCGTTCTCGTCGGGCGAGCCCACCGTCAAACGCAGGCAATTGACCAACAACGGATGCATTCTACCGACATCCTTGATCAGCACGCCCTGCGTGCGCATGGCGGCAGCGGTCGCCGGACCGTCGGCCACCCGCACCAGCACGAAGTTGGCCGCCGAATCGAAGGCCACCACACCCGGCATGGCGCGCAGCGCGATCAGCAGATGGCCGCGGTCGGTGCGCACACGCGCCGCCTGCTCGAGCAGCACATCGAGGTGCTCCAGCGCGAATTCGGCGGCCGCCTCGTCGAGCGAACTGATGTTGTAGGGCGGGCGCACCTTATCGAACTCGTCGATCCAGTGGGGTGCTGCTGCCATGTAACCGATGCGCACACCGGCCAGCCCGAGCTTGCTGGCCGTGCGCATCACCACCAGATTGTCGTGGCGTGCGAGCTCGGGCATCCAGCTGTCGGGAGCAAAGGGCTGATAGGCCTCGTCGAGCACCACCAGGCCGGGGGCGGCCGCGATGATCTGCTCGATGCCACCGCGGTCGAAAGCGTTGCCGGTGGGATTGTTGGGATAGGCGATCCAGACGATTGCCGGCTGATGCTCGGCGATGGCAGCCAGCATCGCCGGCAGATCGAGCGAGAAGTCGCAGGCCAGCGGCACCGGCACGAAGCGGCTGCCGGCCAGGCGGGTCGAGACGTCATACATCACGAAGGTGGGCACCGGCGCGACAATCGTCGCGCCAGGGCGGGCGGTGGCCACCGACAGGATGGTGATGAGTTCGTCAGAGCCGTTGCCAAGCAGCAGCCCGGCATCGGCCGGCACGCCGAACTTGTCGCGGATCAGTGCCTTCAGGCGGGCGTAGGACGGCGCCGGATAGCGGTTGATGGCAATCGCCCCCAGCCGCTCGCCGAGCGCTCGCTGCAGCTCGGGCGGCAGGCGATAGGGGTTTTCCATGGCGTCGAGCTTGAGCAGCCCCGAGGCAGCGGGCACGTGATAGCTCGACATCGCGAGCACCTCGGGCCGCACAAGGCCAGCCGGCTTGCGAAGGCTCATGACCGAACCCCCGGCAGTCGCATCTCGGCGCTGCGGGCATGCGCCTGCAGCCCCTCGCCATAGGCCAGCTCAGCCGCAATCGGGCCAAGCACCGCCGCGCCGGCAGCCGAGACCTCGATCAGGCTCGAGCGCTTCTGAAAGTCGTAGACACCCAGTGGCGACGAAAAGCGTGCGGTGCGCATGGTCGGCAGAACATGGTTGGGGCCGGCGCAATAGTCGCCAAGCGACTCGGACGAATAGGGACCGAGAAACATTGCACCGGCATGGCGGATGCGATCGGCCCACTGCCCGGGGTCGCGGGTGGAGATCTCGAGATGTTCGGGCGCGATGCGATCGGTGATCTCGCAGGCCTGCTCGAGGCTGGCCACCTTGATCAGCGCGCCGCGATCGGCGAGCGACGCGGCAATCACGTCACGGCGCGGCATGGTGGGCAGCAGGCGCTCGATCGCCGACTGCACCGCATCGAGAAATGCAGCGTCGGGGCACAGCAGGATCGACTGGGCGAGCTCGTCGTGTTCGGCCTGCGAAAAAAGGTCCATCGCGATCCAGTCGGGATCGGTGTGGCCGTCGCAGATGATGAGAATTTCACTTGGCCCGGCGATCATGTCGATGCCGACCGTCCCGAAAACCCGGCGCTTGGCTTCGGCCACATAGGCATTGCCCGGCCCGACAATCTTGTCGACCGCCGGAATGGTCGCGGTGCCCCAGGCGAGTGCGGCAATTGCCTGCGCGCCGCCGATGGTAAAGACCCGGTCGACGCCGGCAATCGCGGCAGCGGCCAGCACCATCTGGTTGCGAACGCCGTCGGGTGTCGGGCAGACCATGATCAGCTCGGGCACACCGGCCACCTTGGCCGGCAGGGCATTCATCAGCACCGACGAGGGATAGGCGGCCTTGCCACCGGGCACATAGAGGCCGACCCGGTCGATCGGGCCGATTTTCTGGCCAAGGCGCGTACCGTCGGCCTCGACATAGGACCAGGACTCAGCGCGCTGATGCTCGTGATAGGACCGTACCCGGGCGGCGGCCGATTCGAGCGCCGCACGCGAAGACCCCGGCAGGGCGGTGAGTGCTGCATCGAGCTCGGACCGGGGCAGCTCGAGCGCGGCAGCATCAGACAGGGTCAGGCGATCGAAGCGGCTGGTGAAATCAAGCACCGCTGCGTCGCCGCGCACCCGGACGTCGCGAATGATTTGGGCCACCACCTGCTCGATGGCGGCATCCTGCGAGGCCTCCCAGGCCAGCAGCGCGACCAGCCGCGCATCGAAATCGGGCTGCGCGGTGTCGAGCCGGCTGATGATCGG
>CAMCXH010000009.1 GCA_945883285.1 Bordetella parapertussis
GCGCCTGCCAGATCAGCAGCTTGCACGCGCCGCCGCTGCGCTCGGTCAGTTCGATGGAGGGTCGGGCGGCGACCTGGCGGAAGTCGGCGAGCGCAAACTTGCAGCTGCCACGCTTGCCGACCCACAGTTGCCACGACAGCGCCTCGACCCGGTTGGCGCGCACCGTGAGCTGGGCATTTTCGCGAAAGCCGTCTTCTTCGGTCTGAGCGCAACTGGCCGACAGGTCGATCGGACGATCGGGAATCGGTGTGGAAGGGCCAACACCAGCACAGGCGGTCAGCAGCACGATCATGCATGCCACCGCCCACGACTGCATACCGCGGAGCATGGCTCAGGCGGGCGGCCGGCGCAGGTGCCAGTCGCTTGAGAGCTGGAATCGATGGGCCACACCCAGCAGTTGCGACTCGGCAAGACGCGGGCCGATGAGTTGAAGCCCAACCGGACGGCCGCCCGCACCGAAGCCGACCGGCATCGACAGCCCGGGCAGACCGGCAAGCGAAGCGCCCAGGGTGTAGATGTCGGCGAGATAACTGGCAACCGGGTCGTCGCCTTTTTCGCCGAGATTCCAGGCTACCGTGGGCGAGACAGGCCCGGCGATCAGGTCGACCTGAGCAAAGGCTGCCTCGAAATCCTCGGCGATCAGGCGGCGAAGTTTCTGAGCCTGCAGGTAATAGGCATCGTAATAGCCATGCGAGAGCACATAAGTGCCGACCATGATCCGGCGACGGACCTCGGGACCGAAGCCCTCGGCACGGCTTTTACGGTAGAGATCGCGCAGATCGGTGTAGTGCTCGGCGCGATGGCCGTATCGCACACCGTCGAATCGGGACAGATTGCTTGAGGCCTCGGCCGGGGCGATCACGTAATAGGCCGGGATAGTAAGCTGGGTGCGCGGCAGGGAGATGTCGTGCAGCTCGGCGCCCAGCGAAACCAGCCCGTCGAGCGCAATGCGAACCGCCTGCTCGACATCGGCCGACAGCCCCTGCGCGAAATACTCGCGCGGCAGGCCGATGCGAAGGCCCGCCAGCGGCCGGGACTCGGTGAGGCTGGCAGCACGCGACGCGGGCAACACCGGCGCCAGCATTCCGGCAACAAAATCGTCGGCCTCCCGCTCGAGGCTGGTGGCATCACGCGGATCGAAGCCGGACATGGCACTCAGCAGCGCCGCACAGTCGGCGGCCGAGGCGGCCATCGCGCCACCCTGATCAAGGCTTGAGGCAAAGGCAATCATGCCGAAGCGCGAGACCCGCCCATACGTGGGCTTGATGCCGGTGATGCCGCACATCGCTGCCGGCTGACGAACCGACCCGCCGGTATCGGTGCCAGTGGCCAGTGGCGCCAGCCCTGCCGCGACCGCAGCCGCCGAGCCACCGGACGAGCCACCCGGCACCGCAGCGGTATCCCAGGGATTGCGCACCGCGCCGAAAAACGAGTTTTCGTTGGCCGAGCCCATGGCGAACTCGTCGCAGTTGGTCTTGCCCAGACAGACTGCGCCAGCTGCGGCCAGCTTTTCGACTACGGTGGCATCAAAGGGGCTGACATAGTCGGCCAGCATTTTTGAGCCGGCGGTCGATCGCCACTGGCGCGTCACGAAGATGTCCTTGTGGGCGATCGGCATACCCAGCAGCGGCGCGCGTTCGCCGGCGACCAGGCGCCGATCGGCCAGGTGAGCCTGCGCAAGCGTTGCCTCGGGCCGGACATCGATGAAGGCGTTGAGGGAGCTGGCCTCGATGCGCTGCAGAAAATGCGCGGCGAGAGCTTCGGCGCTGACCTCGCCTGCGTCAAGCGCCTTGCGCAGCGCCGAAGCGGGAAGGGCGTGCCAGGCAGGTGTCAGGCCCGACGTCATTCGATCACCCGCGGCACGAGATAAAGGCCGTGATCGGTCGCCGGCGCGCCCTGCTGATAGTCGGCACGGCGGTCGGGTTCGGTGACCTGATCGGGGCGCAGGCGCAGCGAAGGCTCGCCCGCATGCGTCATCGGCTCGACACCGGTGGTGTCGACCGCCTGCAGCGTTTCGATCAGCCCCATCACGCTGTTGAGTTGCGCCAGCATCAGCGAGGCCTCATCAGGAGACAGTTCGAGGCGGGCAAGCTCGGCGATTCGGGCGACTTCGGTAGCGGTGAGGGACAGCGCAAGACTCCTGTTTATCTCGTGATCTGAAGGGATTATAAGGTATGATTCGCGTCGTTTCTGAGGACGCTGCGGCGGCTTCGAAGGCGCGTCAGCAAAGCCTCGGCCTCACCCGCCTCCCCCTCTTTTCATTCACCGGATCACTCACCCGGAACCGGCATGTTCGGATACTTTCGGAAATATCTCTCCAACGATCTCGCAATCGACCTCGGCACGGCCAACACCCTGATTTATGTCAGGGGCAAGGGCATCGTGCTCAATGAGCCGTCGGTCGTTGCCATTCGTCAGGAAGGCGGCCCCAACGGCAAGAAGACCATTTCGGCGGTCGGCAAGGAAGCCAAGCAGATGCTCGGCAAGGTGCCCGGCAACATCGAGGCGATCCGCCCGATGAAGGATGGCGTGATCGCCGACTTCACCGTGACCGAGCAGATGCTCAAGCAGTTTATTCGCATGGTGCATCCCGGGTCGCTGTTTGCGCCGAACCCGCGAATCATCATCTGCGTGCCTTGCGGCTCGACGCAGGTCGAGCGGCGCGCGATCCGCGAATCGGCGCTAGGCGCAGGCGCAGCGCAGGTCTTTCTGATCGAAGAGCCGATGGCGGCAGCAATCGGCGCCGGCCTGCCGGTCTCGGATGCCACCGGCTCGATGGTGGTCGACATCGGCGGCGGCACGACCGAGGTCGGCGTGATCTCGCTCGGCGGCATGGTCTATTCCGGGTCGGTCCGCGTGGGCGGCGACAAGTTCGACGAAGCCATCATCAATTACATCCGCCGCAATTACGGCATGCTGATCGGCGAAACCACTGCCGAGTCCATCAAGAAAGCCATCGGCTCGGCCTTCCCCGGCTCCGAGGTCAAGGAGATGGAAGTCAAAGGCCGCAATCTGTCCGAAGGCATTCCGCGCGCCTTCACTGTGTCGTCCAACGAAATTCTTGAAGCATTGACCGACCCGCTCAACCAGATCGTCTCTGCAGTCAAAATCGCGCTCGAACAGACCCCGCCCGAACTCGGCGCCGACATCGCCGAGCGCGGCATGATGCTCACCGGTGGCGGCGCGTTGCTGCGCGACCTCGATCGGCTGCTCATGGAAGAGACCGGCTTGCCGGTGCTGGTCGCCGATGACCCTCTGACCTGCGTGGTGCGGGGCTGCGGAATGGCCCTCGAGCGCATGGACAAGCTCGGGACGATCTTCACCAGCGAATGACCTGAGGGCCGGGCAATGGATCGAAGCCCGCCGCCGTTCTTCAAGCAGGGCCCGTCTGCTAACGCACGGCTCGTGTTTTTCACGCTTCTGGGTCTGGCGCTGCTGATGATCGACGCACGCACCGGTGTGCTCAGCGCCATGCGCCAGGGCGTGGGCACGGTGCTCTATCCGTTGCAGCGGGGCCTGCTCGTGCCGCGCGACACGCTCTCGATGACCTTCGACTATGTCGGCGAAATTGCCCGGCTGCGCACCGAAAACAGCGAACTGCGACGCATCGAGGCGGCCAACGCCCGGCAACTGCTGCAGGTCGAGCAACTCGCACAGGAAAATCACCAGTTGCGGGAAGTTCTGCAGGCGCGGGATCGCAGCGCGGTCAAGAGCGTCGTGGCCGAGGTGCTCTACGACACCCGCGATCCCTTCAGCCGAAAACTGGTGCTCGACAAGGGTCTGCAGCAGGGCATCACGGCCGGACAACCCGTGGTCGATGCCACAGGGGTGGTCGGCCAGATCACCCGGGTGTTTCCACTGACCGCCGAACTCACCATGGTGACCGATCGCAACCTGAGCATCCCGGTTCAGGTTCAGCGCAGCGGCCAGCGAGCGATCGCCACCGGCAGTACGACCGCGGGTCGTCTCGAATTGCGCTATATGCTGGTCAATGCCGATATCCGGGAAGGCGACACCATCGTGACATCAGGGCTCGACAGCCTCTATCCGCCAGGCTTGCCGGTCGGTCGCGTGGTCACGATCGATCGCAGCGGCAGCGGCAACTTTGCCCGTGTGGTGGTCGAGCCGATTGCCAGCATCGAGAGCAGCCGCCTGCTGCTGGTGCTGCTGGTCGACCGTTCCGGATTGCCGCCACCGCCGCCGGTCGAGGCGGTCGAGACGCCGCGCAGCAAGCGCGCCGCCGCCGCACGGCGCAACTGACGCGAACCGAGGCCGATCCGATGCCAATGCCCGCCGAATACCTGCTGCTGCCCGCCAATCGCGCCTTCATCGCCCTGTCGATCCTGGTCGCGCTGCTGCTCGACATCATGCCCTGGGGTCGCAGCTTTGGTGTCCCCGACTTTCTCGCGGTGGTGCTGGTGTTCTGGAATATCCACCAGCCACGCATGGTGGGCTTTGGCGTGTCCTTTCTGGTGGGACTGATGATGGATGTGCATGCCTCGGCGCTGCTGGGCGAGCGGGCGCTGGCCTATACCCTGCTGTCCTACGGCGCCAGCACGATGCACCGGCGGGTGCCCTGGTTCAAGCTCGGCGGGCAGATGCTGCATGTGCTGCCACTGTTCCTGGCCGCCCAGCTCGTGGTGGTGGCGGTGCGCATGGCAGTCGGTGGGCCCTTCCCGGGGCTTGGCTATTTTCTGCAGAGCGTGTCGTCGACCCTGTTGTGGCCGCTGGCAGACATGCTGCTGTTGCTGCCGCAGCGTCGCGCGGTCAATCGCGACGAAAACCGCCCGATCTGAGCCCCGACCGTGATCGACGTCAGCAAGAGCGAAACCGACCTGAGAAGACTGCGCTGGCGACTGGTGTTCGCCGGGGTGATGGTCGTCCTGATGTTCTGTGTCGTGCTCTCGCGCTTCGTCTGGCTCCAGATCGTCCGGCATGATGCCTTTCACGCGCAGGCCGAGGACAATCGCATCACGGTCGTACCGGTGGCACCGGCACGCGGCCTGATCTACGACCGCAACGGCGTCATGCTGGCCGAGAACGTCTCGGCCTTCACACTCGAGCTGTCACCGCGGCAGATCGCTGATCTCGACAAGACGATTGATGAGCTGGCACAGATCATCGAAATCGGTCAGCGCGAACGCCGCCGCTTCAAGCGCCTCTACGACGACTCGCGCAATGCCGAGTGGCTGCCGCTGAAGACCCGTCTCACTGATGAAGAAGTCGCCCGGATCGCCGCGAATCGGTTTCGCTTCGAAGGCGTCGAAGTGCGGGCCAGGCTGTTTCGCAACTATCCGCTGGGCGACACCGGTGCCCATGTGGTCGGCTATATCGGTCGCATATCCCCCGATGAAAAGCGCCGCCTCGATGACGATGGCGAGAACTCCGACTACGCCGGCCTGAGCCATATGGGCAAGGTCGGGGTGGAGCTGAGCTACGAAAGCACGCTGCGCGGCGAGACCGGTTTTGAGGAGGTTGAAGTCTCGGCCGGTGGCAGGGCGGTGCGTTCGCTGTCGCGCGACCCCGCGCAGACCGGCAAGAACCTCACCTTATCGATCGATATCCGGCTGCAGCGCCTGGTGCAGGAGTGGTACGGCAAGCGCAAGGGTGCGATGGTCGCGATCGATCCGGCCACCGGCGAAGTGCTGGCCTTCGTCTCGATGCCCACCTTCGACCCGAACAACTTCATCGACGGGATCGACCCGCAGACCTGGCAGTCGCTCAACGAGGATCCCGACAAGCCGATGCTCAACCGGGCGCTTCGGGGCACCTATCCGCCCGGCTCGACCTACAAGCCCTTCATGGCACTGGCCATATTGGAGAACGGCGTACGCAGCCCGACTGCCACCATCAACGATCCGGGCTATTTCATGCTCGGCGGCCACAGGTTTCGCGACTCGAATCCCAACGGCCATGGCGCGGTCGATCTGCGAAAATCCATTGCGGTCTCGTCTGACACCTACTACTACGGCGCGGCCTACGAGCTCGGTGTCGACCGCATTCACGACTTCATGAAACCCTGGGGATTCGGGCAACTCACCGGCATCGATATGCCCAGCGAAACCACCGGCATCCTGCCGTCGTCGGCCTGGAAGATGAAGCGCTACAAGACCCGATGGCTGCCGGGCGAGACGCCATCGATCGGCATCGGGCAGGGCTACAACGCTTTCACCATTCTGCAGCTTGCCAATGCCACCGCGATCCTGGCCAATGGCGGCAGGGTTCTGAGGCCGCATGTCGTCAAGTCGATTGTCGATCCGATCGACGGCAGTCGTATCCCAGCAGTCAATCAGCCTGATGTCACCCTCCCTCTGCGGCCCGACTATGTTGCGCTGGTCAAGCAGGGCATGGTCGATGTCAACCGCACGGGTACCGGTCGGGGCGCCTTTGCGGGCGCTGAATATGTGGCCGCGGGCAAGACCGGGACGGCACAGGTGATCGGTATCAAGCAGAACGAAAAATATGACGCCAGACGGATTGCCGAGCGCTTTCGTGATCACTCGCTCTTCATGGCCTTTGCACCATTGGACAAACCCCGGATCGCGCTCGCGCTGATCGTCGAGAACGGCGGCTTCGGCGCACAGGCCGCAGCGCCGATTGCCCGCAAGGTGTTCGATTATGCGTTGCTTGGCAAGCTGCCCAAGGACACGGCCGAGCCCTTCCCCGCCAGACCGGAGCTTGACGAAAGCGAGATGCGCGACGTCCCCGAACCCGAGCCCGAGCCGGCCGCCGGCCCTGCACCGGGGGCCGCTGCGGCGTCCTCCACACCACCAGCCTCACCACCAGCCTCACCACCAGCCTCACAGAAAGTCGCCCCGAAACCTGCGCCGACCACCGTCAAACCCGGCACCGCGCCAACCGCCATTGGCGCTGGCAACTGATGGGTTCGACCGCCCTGTCGCTCAATCGACGCTCCCCGTGGGAGCAGGTGAGTCGATTCATTTTCGTCTTCGACCGACCGCTGCTGATTGCGCTTGGCGTGGTCCTGATCATCAGTATCGCCACGATGTACTCGGCCGGGCTCGACTTTCCGGGCCGCTTCAACGGGCACCTTCGCAATATCGGCATTGCCCTGGCAGTACTGTGGGTGGCCGCGCTGCTGCCGCCCAGCATGCTGATGCGAGCCGCCCTGCCGCTCTATGTGCTCAGCATTGCCCTGCTGGTGGCGGTGGCGCTCTTTGGCTCGACCAGCAAGGGAGCGACCCGCTGGCTCGATCTTGGCTTTACCCGCATCCAGCCCTCCGAAATGCTGAAGATCACCACGCCGCTGATGCTGGCCTGGTACTTCGACAAGCGTGAAGGCGCCTTGCGCTGGTTCGACTTCCTGATCGCGGTCGCCCTGCTCATCGTGCCCTTCGGACTGATCGCCAAGCAGCCCGACCTCGGCACCGGCATCCTGGTGCTGGCGGCCGGTGCCTATGTGATCTTTTTTGCCGGACTGAGCTGGCGGCTGATCATCGGCATCACGGTCGCCGGACTCGCCGCCATGCCGCTGATCTGGATCAAGCTGCATGATTACCAGCGCCAGCGCGTACTGACACTGCTCGATCCGACCTCTGATCCGCTTGGCAAGGGATTTCACATCATCCAGTCGACGATTGCCGTCGGCTCGGGCGGCCTCTCGGGCAAGGGCTGGACCCTCGGCACGCAAACCCATCTCGAGTTCATCCCCGAGCGCACCACCGACTTCATCATGGCGGTGTATGCAGAAGAATTCGGTCTGTACGGGGTAATGATCCTGATGCTGCTTTATCTGGCGATCATCTTTCGCGGACTGATGATCTCCGGCGGCGCCGGCACCACCTTCGGGCGGCTGCTGGCCGGATCGATCACCCTGAGTTTTTTCACCTATTGCTTCGTGAACATGGGCATGGTGATCGGCATCCTGCCGGTGGTGGGCGTGCCCCTGCCCTGGATGTCATACGGCGGGACCGCGTTGCTGACGCTCGGACTGAGCATGGGCATGCTGATGAGCATTCACCGGCATCGCAGCCCGATGATGCCGCGCTGAACGGCCCGACCCTCAGTCGGGCCGCACCGAGAACATGATCTTGCCGATGTGCTCGGAGCTTTCCATCAGGGCGTGCGCTTCGGCTGCCTGCTCGAGCGCAAAGACCTTGTAGATCGACGGCAGCAGCCGCCCCTGCTCGAGCATTGGCCAGATGTGGGTGCGCAAGGCAGCCGCCAGATCGGCCTTGTTGGCGGCCGAGCGAGGACGCATGGTCGAGCCGGTCACGGTCAGCCGCTTGGTCATGATCGGCATCAGGTCGATCTCGACTTTTGACGGCTGCAGGAAGGCGATCTGCACCAGCCGTCCATCGACCGCCAGCAGCTTGAGGTTCTTCTCGACATAGGTGCCACCCACCATGTCGAGAATGAGATTGACGCCGCGACTGCCGGTGATCTTGAGCGTCTGGGCAACGAAATCCTGCTGCCGGTAGTCGATCGCGGCATCGGCCCCCAGTGCCAGGCAGGCGGCGGCTTTCTGGGCATTGCCCACGGTGCAGATCACGGTCGCGCCCCAGGCCTTGGCGATCTGGATGGCGGTGATGCCGATGCCCGACGAGCCGCCATGGATCAGGACGGTGTCGCCGGCGGCCAGTCGCCCGCGCTCGACCAGATTGGCCCAGACGGTGAAATAGGTTTCGGGCAGGGCGGCTGCCTGCATCATGGTCAGACCCGCCGGCACCGGCAGGACCTGACCGGCCGGGGCGGCGGCATAGTCGGCATAGCCCCCGCCATTGGCCAGCGCGCACACCGCTTCGCCGATCTTCCATTCGGTGACGCCCTGGCCAAGCGCGACGATGCGCCCGGCCACCTCAAGGCCCAGGTGCGGGGATGCATCGGCAGGCGGCGGATAACGGCCGCTGCGCTGGATGCAGTCGGGGCGATTGACGCCGGCGGCAACTACCTCGATCAGCACCTCGCCGGCACCGAGCTCCGGCACCTCGCGGGTGGCAACTTTCAGCACTTCCGGGCCGCCCCCGTTTCCGTGGTCGACATAGCGCATGGTGGCAGGAATCGGCATGGTCATCTCTTTGGGGTGTCGGCTGTCAGTGGTCGGGCTGAAGCATCGCCTCGATGATGCGCTGGACCGCCAGCGCGTCACTGAAATCGGGCAGGGAGTGCGATTCGCCGGCCAGCATCGCGCAAAGCTGCTTGAGCTGGCGCTGGTAGGTGGCGGTTCGTGGGTCGGCGGGCAAACCCGGCACCGGACGCCCCTGCGGCGACGCGGCATCGATGAGTTCGAGGCGATACCAGTCGGACAGCCGCAATTCGCTGTGCGCGCCAATGAATCGGGCCTCGACCAGATCGGGGTCGGCACCACCGGTGCTTGCCGACAGCGACACCGGAACACCAGCGCAGCGCAGTGCTGCGGTGATCGACTGCTCGCAGGCACCGGAAGGCGTGTCCGGCCAACGCACCTGTGCGCCCTTGAGCACCACATCACCCAGCAGGCGGTGCAGCAGATAGACAAAGTGCGAGGCGACCTCACGGGTGAAGCCGCCCTGATCGGCGCGCTGCAGCCAGGTCGCATCGGCCTGCCAGGCTCGCGGCCACTGGTGAAAGCGCAGACGGATCTCGATGCTGCGCAATCCGAAGGACGGCTCAGCGATGGTCTGCGCCATCAGGCTGACCGCATCCGACGAGGCGAAGACGAAGTTGACCGCCTGTGCCAGTCCGCTGCGATCCATGGCCTCGGTGAGTGCCTGGCTGGCGGCAACATCGACGCCCAGCGGCTTCTCGCAAAAAACCGCCTTGCCGGCAGCGATCGCCGCGCGAACATAGGCTTCGTGCGCCAGCGGCGGCACACCGATATAGACCACATCCACATCAAGCCGCTCGATCGCCTCGGCTGCGCTGGCGCACAGGGGCAGCCCGGGATAAGCCGCCGCGGCGGCCGACCTGGCCTGCGCCGAATTGTCGTAGGCCGCCACCACCTGCAGCCCCGGGATCGCCGGTGCGTGCTCGAGCATGCGCCGCCCGATCACGCCCAGACCAATCACCGCCATGCCAAAAGGCTTCATCGGCAGCCCGCTCAGCGCATGAACCGTTTGACATAGTCGGCGCCCAGGCCGACGGACTCGAAATGGGCGCGATAGCGCTCGATGCGCGCGAAGACATCGTCGTAACCGGTGGCGTTGCCCTGCGGATCGACATAGATCAATGCACCGTTCACGGTGAAGAGCGTGATCATGTCAGTGCAGTCATCGGGCACGACCAGCGTGTGGGTCTCGCCCGGTGGCTCGAAGATATAGCTGCCCTCCTCGGCCACCCAGTCGTGCTCGAGATAGTGCCAGCGGCCGCGGATCACATAGGCATGGACCGCGCCCGAGTGACGATGGCGCTGCAGCAGGCCGGAGCGCTTGACCTTGAGCAGATGAACGTAGAAACCGCCGCTGACATTGAGTTGCAGCGGACGCGACCACATGCCGGGGCCCAGCGGCGCCCACAGGCGTTCGTCGTCGCTCACCGCGTCGGGCACGACCATGTCGGGCACCATGCCCCAGGGCTGCGGCTTCTGATAGGGGATGCGGTCGTCGTGACCGGCAGGAAGCTCGAGTGGCTTGTTCATGCAGGTATCTCGGTGATCAGTCGAAGCGTCCGAGCGTACCCCAAGCCGCGCGGCCAACCAAACCCGAAGCGCCCGCCTGTACAGCGCCCAGGCAAGGGATTGCGGGGCAGGCATCCTCCTGCATTGCGGGGCGGCAGGGTCCGGTAGCATCGGGTGATGCCCAAGACGCCTGAACCGCAGGAATCAGCCGATGCAAGCGGCTCACCGGCCCGCAGCACGGCGGACCAGTTGCTCGCCGCCTCCCGAACACTGGCCGACGAGCTGGCGCCGCTGCGGTTTTCGGCGCCGGTCACGCATGTCTGCAACCCGCTCGACTATGCCTGGGCGCCCTACGAGACTTATGTGCGGCGCTTTGCACAAGGGCCGCGACGCATCGTGCTGCTCGGCATGAACCCCGGCCCCTTCGGCATGATGCAGACCGGTGTGCCCTTCGGCGAAGTGGCTGCGGTGCGCGACTGGATGGGCATCTCGGCACCGGTGACCATGCCGCCCGACATGCATCCGCGCCGACCGATCGAGGGTTTCGCCTGCCGACGCTCCGAGGTCAGCGGTCGACGCATGTGGGCGTGGGCTGACCGCCGCTGGGGCAGTGCAGAGCGTTTTTTCAGCGACGCTTTCGTGCTCAACTACTGCCCGCTGGTCTGGCTCGAAGCCTCGGGGCGCAACCGTACGCCGGTGCAGCTGCCGGCTTCAGAGCTCGCGCCGGTCTATCAGGCCTGCGACCGCCACCTCGCGCAGGCGCTCTCGGCGCTCAAACCCGACTGGGCGATCGGCATCGGCGGCTTTGCCGAAAAGCGGCTGCGCCATGTGCTTGAGGGCGGCGACATCGATGCAGCCGTGGCACGCGGCATCCGGATCGGTCAGATCCTGCATCCCAGCCCAGCCAGCCCGGCTGCCAACCGCGGCTGGGCCGAAGCAGTCGATGCCCAGTTGCAGGCGCTCGGCATCGAGCCTGCGAGCGGTGCGCCACGCTAAGCTCTCGATCCCGGCACCGGCTCATCCCCATTTCAGGACGACTTTTCATGCACACCATCGGCACGCCCCTTTCACCCTCGGCCACCCGGATCATGCTGCTGGGCGCCGGCGAACTCGGCAAGGAAGTGATCATCGCCCTGCAGCGGCTGGGCGTCGAGGTGATCGCGGTCGACCGTTATGCCGATGCGCCGGGCCATCAGGTGGCGCACCGTGCCCATGTCATCGACATGACCGACCCGGCCCAGCTGCGCGCACTGATCGACAAAGAGCGGCCGCAGATGGTGGTGCCCGAAATCGAGGCGATCGCGACACCGACCCTGATCGAGCTCGAGCGCGAGGGCGTGGTCCGGGTGATCCCTACCGCGCGCGCGGCCTGGCTCACCATGAACCGCGAGGGCATCCGGCGACTTGCTGCCGAAGAACTCGGGCTGCCGACCTCGCCCTATCGCTTTGCCAGCAGCCTTGCCGAGCTCAAGGCCGCGATCGACGACGGCATCGGCTATCCGTGTCTGGTCAAGCCGGTGATGTCCTCATCGGGCAAGGGGCAGTCGAAGATCGATGGCCCCGAGGAGGTCGAGGCCGCCTGGGCTTATGCCGCAAGCGGCGGGCGGGTCGATGCCGGCCGCGTGATCGTCGAGGGCTTCATCGATTTCGACTATGAGATCACCCTGCTGACCGTGCGGGTGGGTCCGGTAGAGGGCACCGCCGTCACGACGCACTTTTGCGATCCGATCGGCCATGTGCAAGTGGCCGGCGATTATGTCGAGAGCTGGCAGCCGCAGGCGATGAGCCCGGTGGCACTCGAGCGCTCGCAGGACATCGCGCGCAAGGTCACCGAGGCGCTCGGCGGCAGCGGGCTGTTTGGCGTGGAGCTCTTCGTCAAGGGCGATAGGGTGTGGTTCTCGGAGGTCAGCCCCCGCCCTCACGACACCGGCATGGTTACCATGACCACGCAGCATCAGTCGGAGTTCGAACTGCATGCCCGTGCCATCCTCGGTCTGCCGGTCGATACCCGGCTGCGCTCGCCGGGCGCCAGCGCAGTCATCTACGGCGGTGTGGCCGCTCGCGGTGTGGTCTTCGACGGCCTGGCCGATGCGCTGTCGGTGCCTGGGAGCGACGTGCGGCTCTTCGGCAAGCCCGAGTCATTCCTCAAACGCCGCATGGGCGTTGCCCTGGCGCATGCCGAAGATGTCGAGTCCGCGCGGCGTCATGCCAAGGATGCCGCGTCGCGGGTCAAACCGCGCGAAGTCTGACTCAGGCTGCAGCGAAGCGAAAGACCCCGTCCTCGCCTTTTTCCCGACTCAGCTCGCCGCGATACCACAGGGCATGCAGGTGGGCGAGCGACTCGCCAAGCGCGAACATCATCTGATGGGCATCGAACTCCCGGCCGAACATGATCGACACGGTCTCGGCCGCATGACGCGGACGCTCGCTGCAGGCTGCGGCCACCGCGCCGAGCCGCTCGGCATGATGCTCATGAAGCTGGGCGAGACGACGGTGCAGGCCGCGAAACGGGCGGCCATGCGAGGGCAGCACCAGCGTGTCCTCGGGACAATCCTCGAAGCGGCGCAGTGAATCGAGATACCAGGTGAGCGGATTGGCCTCGGGCTCGAGATCGAAGACCGAGACATTGGTCGAGATGCGCGGCAGGACCATGTCGCCCGAGATAAGCAGATGGTCGGCGTCGCACATCAGTGCCGCATGCTCGGGCGAGTGACCGGTGCCGATGATGACCCGCCACTGGCGATCGCCGATCGTGATGCGCTCGTGATCGGCAATGCGACGAAAGTTGTGCGGCATATTCGGCACCAGCCCCGGAAAGTGCGAGCGGCTGCGCTGGCGCAGGGTGTCGAGCTGGGGGCCGTCGACCAGGCCATGGCGAAGGTAATGCCGGTAGGCGGCATCAGGGTCCTGGCCCGGCATGGTGGCCGACAGAATGCGACCGACGGCATATTCGCCGACCGTCATCCAGAGCGGTGCACTGAAGCGCTCGGTCAGCATGCCGGCCATCCCGATATGGTCGGGGTGATTGTGCGTGCACAGCACCCGCACCACCGGCAGGCCGTCAAGCTCGTTGGCGATCAGCGTGTCCCAGTGCTCACGGGTGGCGTCGGTCGAGACGCCGCAGTCGATGATCGTCCAGCCGTCCTGGCCGCGAAAGCGGTCGCGCAGCAGCCACAGATTGATGTGATCGAGTGCAAACGGCAGCGGCATGCGCAGCCACCAGACGCCGGGTGCCACTTCGAACCGCTGGGCAGGCTTGGGCAGCGTGTCGCCAAACGGGTAGGTCAGCTCGTGTTCAAGCGCATTCATCGCAAGCGGTCTCCTCGATTTTCTGGGGCCGAGTCTACCCGAGGGCCCTGCGCGGCCCGCACTGGCTCGGCGGTCGGCGCAATGACCGGCGCCGCGCCAGATTGACGATCGACCGACAGAAACATACCCTCGACAGTTAACCTCAGGCCGGCCTGCGCGCCGGACCCAACTCCCCGGGATGCCGACATGCTCAACCTGCCAGGCCTTCAGTTCGACCTCGGCGACGACATCGCCATGCTGCGCGAATCGCTGCAGCAATTCACCGCCGCCGAGATCACCCCGCGCGCGGCCGAAATCGACCGCAACGACCAGTTCCCGATGGACCTCTGGCGCAAGTTCGGTGAGCTCGGCGTGCTCGGCATGACCGTGCCGGAAGCGTATGGCGGCACCGACATGGGCTATCTCGCCCATGTGATCGCGATGGAAGAGATTTCACGCGGCTCGGCCTCGGTCGGCCTGTCGTATGGCGCGCATTCGAACCTGTGCGTGAATCAGATCAACCGCAACGGCACCGCCTGGCAGAAAGAAAAATTTCTGCCCAAGCTGATTTCGGGCGAATGGATTGGCGCCCTTGCCATGAGCGAGCCCGGCGCAGGCTCCGACGTGGTCTCGATGCGCCTTCGCGCCGACTTCAAGGGCGATCACTGGGTACTCAACGGCTCGAAGTTCTGGATTACCAACGGCCCGGATGCCGACCTGATGGTGATCTATGCCAAAAACGACCTCGAAGCCGGCGCACGTGGCATCACCGCCTTTCTGGTCGAAAAAACCTTCAAGGGTTTTTCGGTGGCGCAAAAGCTCGACAAACTCGGCATGCGCGGCAGTCATACCGGCGAGCTGGTTTTCCAGGACTGCGAAGTGCCGGCCGAGAACGTGCTGGGTGGCATCCAGGGCCGCGAACTCGACGGCGTGGGCCGCGGCGTCAATGTCCTGATGAGCGGCCTTGATTTTGAGCGCGCGGTGCTCTCGGGCGGGCCGCTGGGCATCATGAGCGCCTGCATGGATGTGGTCGTGCCCTATCTTCACGAGCGCAAGCAGTTCGGCCAGCCGATCGGCGAATTCCAGCTCATGCAGGGCAAGCTCGCCGACATGTACAGCACCATGATGGCCTGCCGCGCCTATGTGTATGAGGTCGGTCGCCAGTGCGATCGTGCCCAGAGGGGCGAGATCGATGTGCGCAGCCTGCGCAAGGATGCGGCCGCCGCCATCCTCTATTCAGCCGAGAAGGCCACCTGGATGGCCGGCGAAGCGCTGCAGTGCCTGGGCGGCAATGGCTATATCAACGACTATCCGACCGGCCGACTGTGGCGCGATGCCAAGCTCTATGAAATCGGTGCCGGCACCTCCGAGATCCGCCGCATGCTGATCGGACGTGAACTTTTCGATGAGACCCGCTGAGACAATGACGAAAGCAGCCACCCCCGCCAGGCGCGCCGCCGACCGCCTGGTCGACGAACCCAACAGTGCCGAGGGCCGCGAAGCGGCGGCGGTCGCGCAGTCGATCCTGGTCGGCTTCGATCGGCACTACGCGCTGTTTCGCTACAACGCCCAGCAGGCCAAGGCCCGCTACGAGGCAGCCGACTGGCATGCGATCCGCACGCTCGCCAGCGAGCGCATCGAATTTTATGACGCGAGGGTAAAGGAAGCGGTCGAACGCATCGGCCGGGAGTTCGGTGCTGCGCGACTCGAAACCGGCAACTGGCAGCAGGTCAAGCGCCAGTATGTGAGCCTGCTGGCCGAACACCGCCAGCCCGAACTGGCCGAGACCTTCTTCAACTCGGTCTGCGCCAAGGTGCTGCATCGCACCTATTTCCACAACGATTTCATCTTCGTTCGCCCGGGCGTGGCCACCGACTACCTCGACGGCAAGCCGCCGAGCTACCGGGCCTACTATCCCGCGCAGGCGGGCTTCGAGCGGTCGCTGCGCAATATGTTCATCGACCTCGGCATGGCCTGCCCCTTCGTCGATATCGAACGGGATCTCGCGCGGGTGCTGGCGGCGCTGCGGGCGCATATGCCCGAGGCGCTCGATGCTGCCATCGATTGTCAGGTCCATGTCCTGCGTACGCTCTTTTTTCGCAACAAGGGCGCCTATCTGATCGGCCGGTATCTCAACGACGGCGAGCTTCTGCCGTTTGCAATCCCGATCCTGCAGGATGAGCGCCGGCGCCTGTATCTCGATACCGTCCTCTTCGGTACCGAGCGCCTGGAGACGCTCTTCAATTTTTCGCGTGCCTATTTCATGGTCGACATGGAGGTGCCCTCGGCCTATGTGAGGTTCCTCAAAAGCCTGTTGCCGACCAAGCCGGAGTCCGAGATCTACACCATGCTCGGGCTGCACAAGCAGGGCAAGACCGCGTTTTATCGCGACATGCTCGCGCACCTGAACCACTCAGACGATCGCTTCGTGATCGCACCCGGCATCAAGGGTCTGGTGATGGGCGTGTTCACGCTGCCCTCGTTTCCCTATGTCTTCAAGATCATCAAGGACACCCGGCGCAAGGATGTCAGCCGGGAGTTCGTCAAGAAGCAGTATCAGCTGGTGAAGGTGCACGACCGGGTCGGACGCATGGCCGACACCTGGGAATATTCCGACGTGCCGTTTCCCAAGGCCAGGCTCGATCCGGCGCTGCTCAAGGAGCTGCGCGAGACCGCGCCGTCGCTGATCGAGGAAGACGGCACCAACATCGTGATCCGGCACCTCTACATCGAACGCCGGATGATCCCGCTCAACATTTTTCTCGAGCAGGCCGACGATGCGCAGCGCGAGCACGCGATCATTGAATATGGCGATGCCATCCGGCAGATGGTCGCCGCCAACATCTTTCCGGGCGACATGCTCTACAAGAATTTCGGCATGACCCGCCAGGGCCGTGTGGTCTTTTACGACTACGACGAGGTGGCCTACATGACCGACTGCAACTTCCGCCGGATTCCGCCGCCCCGCACGCCCGAAGACGAAATGGCGTCGGAGCCGTGGTACACCGTGGGCCCGACCGATGTCTTTCCGGAAGAGTTCGGCACCTTCCTTCTCGGCGACCCGCGCATCCGGGCGCTTTTCATGAAGCATCATGCCGAACTGCTCGATGCCGCCTTCTGGCAGAAAAAGCAGACTGGCATTCGCGCCGGCCTGCTCGAGGATGTCTTTCCCTATCCTGAATCGATGCGCTTTCATCACCAGTCAACGTCAGCCTGAACCGTCAAGGAGTCCACCATGTCCGATCCCATCGTTATCGTCTCGGTCGCCCGCACCCCGATCGGAAGCATGAACGGCGAGATGTCGTCGTTTGCCGGGCAACAGCTCGGTGCGTTTGCGATCAAGGCAGCGCTCGAGCGCGCCGGCCTCAAGCCGGAGCAGATCCAGGAAGTCATCATGGGCTGCGTGCTGCCTGCCGGTCAGGGCCAGGCGCCGGCGCGCCAGGCTGCGCTTGGCGCCGGTCTGCCGGTATCGGCAGGCGCCACCACCATCAACAAGGTCTGCGGTTCGGGCATGAAAGCGGCCATGCTGGCCCATGACCTGCTCGCAGTCGGCAGCCAGGACATCATCGTAGCCGGCGGCATGGAGAGCATGTCGAACGCGCCCTACATGATGCTCAAGGGCCGCAACGGTTATCGCTACGGCCACGGCACGCTCTTCGACCACATGGCCCTCGACGGCCTGGAAGACGCCTACGACAAGACGCCCAATGGCGGCGGCAAATCGATGGGCCAGTTTGCCGAAGACTGCGCCGGCAAATACAGCTTCACCCGCGACGAGCAGGATGCCTATGCGATCGCCTCGACCGAGCGCGCCCGCCAGGCCAATGAAGACGGCTCGTTTGCCTTCGAGGTCGCCCCGGTAACGGTTGCCGGTCGCAAGGGCGATGTCGTGATCAGCAAGGACGAAAGCCCCTTCAAGAGCGACACTTCCAAGATCCCCGGCCTGAAGCCCGCGTTTCGCAAGGACGGCACCGTGACCGCCGCCACCTCGTCATCGATCTCCGACGGCGCCGCGGCCATGGTGATGATGCGGGCATCGACCGCCGCAAAGCTCGGCGTCACACCGATTGCCAGGCTGGTGGCTCATACCACTCACTCGCAGGAACCACAGTGGTTCACCACCGCACCGGTGGGCGCCATCAAGAAGCTCTACGACAAGACCGGCTGGTCCAGCGCAAATGTCGATCTGTATGAAATCAACGAAGCTTTTGCGGTGGTCGCGATGGCGGCGATGAAAGAACACGACCTGCCGCAGGCCAGGGTCAACATCCACGGCGGCGCCTGTGCGCTGGGCCATCCGATCGGCGCATCGGGCGCGCGTCTGATCGTGACCCTGATCGGCGCGCTCAAGAAAACCGGCGGCAAGCGCGGCATTGCCTCGCTGTGCATCGGCGGCGGCGAAGCGACCGCGGTCGGCATCGAACTGGTCTGACCGGCATGGCGACGCTGAAAACAGAAGGCGGGCTGCGGCGCATTTCGTCGGGATCCAGCTTCGAAGCGGCTGCCGGCTATTCGCGGGCAATCGTCGACGGCGACAGTGTGCTGGTCGCGGGCACCACCGGCTTCAACTATGCCGACATGAGCATCGATGCCGATCCGGTCGCCCAGACCCATCAGTGCTTTGCCAACATCAGCGCTGCGCTCGCCCAGGCGAACTGCTCGCTCGACGATGTGGTGCGCGTGCGTTACCTGTTGACCGAGCCGGCGCTCTTCACCCTTCTCGCGCCGATCTTCGGGCAGTACTTCGCACGCGCCCGGCCGGTCGCCACCGCAATGGTCGTCGGGCTGATCGATCCGCGCCTGAAGATCGAGATTGAAGTCGATGCCCGGATTGCGCCGCCCGCGATGCCGAGTCCCTACATCGCCTGATCACCCTGCTCTGACACCGAACTGATGCCGAGTTTTCGATGATCCTGTCTGCCGAACATGCCCAGGTGCGCGATGCGGTGCGCGCCTTCGTCACTGCCGAGATCACACCCCACGCGGCTCGCTGGGACCGGGAGTCGAGCTTTCCGGCGCAGGCCCTGCGCGGGCTGGCAGCGCTCGGCTGTTATGGCGTGGCCGTGCCCGAGCGCTGGGGCGGCGCGGGTCTCGACTACACCGCGCTCGCGGTGATCATCGAAGAAATCGCGGCCGGCTGCGGCGCCACCTCGACCATCATCTCGGTCAACAACTGTCCGGTCGCCTCGATCCTGATGGCGTACGCCAACGAGGCGCAAAAGGCGCGGTGGCTGGCGCCTGTGGCCAGTGGCGAGATGCTCGGTGCGTTTTGCCTCACCGAGCCGCATGTCGGGTCGGATGCCTCGGCGCTGCGCACCACCGCCCGGCGCGAAACCGCGGCAGACGGACGCGTGTCGTATGTGATTGACGGGGTCAAGCAGTTCATCACCTCGGGCAAGCATGCCGATGTCGCGATCGTCATGGCGGTCACCGACAAGGCCGCCGGCAAGCGCGGCATCTCGGCCTTCATGGTGCCCACCGCCACGCCGGGCTACCGGGTGGCAAGGCTCGAAGACAAAGTCGGCCAGCATGCCTCGGACACCGCGCAGATCGCCTTCGAGGGCTGCCGGGTACCGGCCGAGAACCTGCTTGGCGAAGAAGGCCAGGGCTACAAGATCGCGCTGTCGGGGCTCGAGGGCGGGCGCATCGGCATTGCGTCGCAGTCGCTTGGCATGGCACGCGCCGCCTTCGAAGCCGCACTGCGCTATGCCAAAGAGCGCGAGGCCTTCGGGGTGCCGATCTTCGAGCATCAGGCGGTGCAGTTTCGCCTGGCCGACATGGCCACCAGTCTTGAGGCGGCGCGCCAGCTCATCCTGCATGCGGCCGCGCTCAAGGATGCCGGCCAGCCCTGCCTGAAAGAAGCCGCCATGGCCAAGCTCTTTGCCTCCGAGATGGCCGAGCGGGTCTGCTCGGACGCCATCCAGATTCATGGCGGATATGGTTATGTGTCCGACTTCCCGGTCGAGCGGATCTGGCGCGACGTGCGGGTCTGCCAGATCTATGAGGGCACCAGCGATATTCAGAAGATCCTGATCGGGCGGGCGCTGGCCAATGCCGACAGCGCCTGAGGCCGGCGATTCAACAAACATGCAAAACGGAGATGCGGATGGAGACAGTTCAGATCGACGCCATCGACGGCAAGTCAGTACGGGCCTTCGTGGCACGCCCGCAGGGTGAGCCCAAAGGCTGCATCGTGGTCGTGCAGGAAATCTTCGGCGTCAACGACCACATCCGCTGGGTCGCGGCGCAGCAATATGCCGCTGCAGGCTATCTCGCGGTGGCCCCGGCATTTTTCGATCGCATCGAATCTTTCGTCGAACTCGGCTACACGCCCGAGGGCACGGCACGCGGGCGCACGCTGGTCGATGCGCTGGGTCTGGATGCGCCGCTGCGCGATATTCGCGCGGCCCAGCAGCAGATCGGCCGCGGGCTGCCAACCGGCGTGGTCGGCTACTGCTGGGGCGGCACCGTGGCCTATCTGTCGGCCACCCGTCTGGGCCTGCCCTCGGTGGGCTATTACGGCGGTCGCACCGTGCCGTATCTGCACGAGCGGCTGCAGGCGCCGATGATGTTTCACTTCGGCGAGAAAGATGCCCTGATCACGATGGACGCGGTCAAGCGCATCAGCCAGACCCATCCGCAGGCTGCCTGCCATGTCTATCCGGCGGGTCACGGCTTCAATCGCCACGGCCATCCCGACTGGCACGACGACAGCGCAAAGACCGCGCTCGAGCGCACGCTCGCCTTCTTCGAGCAGAACCTGAGCCATGACTGACGCCGGGTCGGCATCATGACGCGTGGTTTGCGACTGCCGGGCTGATCGGGGATGCGAGTCGACGCGGTGATCTTCGATTGCGACGGCGTGCTGGTCGACAGCGAGCCGATCACCATGGCAGTGCTGACCGCCATGGCCAACGACGCCGGACTATCGCTCACCGAGCACGATGCGGCCGAGCTCTTCATGGGCAAGTCGCTGAGCGAGGACATCCGGATCATCGAATCGCAGCTCGGCAAACCCCTGCCGGCAGGCTGGACCAACGCCTATCTGGCCCGCCGCGATGCCGCGCTGTCGGCGCAGGTGGTGGCCGTGACAGGCATCGTCCATGTGCTTGATGTCCTGGCCGCCCGCGGCATTGCCGTCGCGGTGGCCTCGGGTGGCGATCGCGCCAAAATGCGCCTGACGCTTGGCACGACCGGTCTGCTGCATCGTTTTGAGGCGCCCGACCGGCAATCGTCCTGGCTCTTCGGTGCCGACATGGTCGAGCAGGCCAAGCCCGCGCCCGATGTCTATCTGATGGCCGCCCGCGCGCTGGGCGCCGATCCGGCGCGATGCCTTGTCATCGAAGACACGCCGGTCGGCGTGCAGGCCGGCACGGCCGCCGGCGCGATCGTCTTCGGATACTGCGAGCGCAACGATCCGCGCAAGTTGCTGGCCCATGGCGCAAGCGCGGTGTTTGCCGACATGCACCGCCTGCCCGATTTTCTTTCGCACTGATACCTTCTGATCACCATGCCCGCCATCGAATCCCGCCTTGACACCCGATCTGCCGACTTCAAGACCAACTCGCAGGCTATGGCCGCGCTGGTCGATGAGCTGCGCGTGCATTGCGCCAAAGCGGCCGACGGCGGCGGCAAGACCGCCCGCGACCGGCACACCTCACGCGGCAAGCTGCTGCCGCGCGATCGTATCGATCAGCTGCTCGACCCCGGCACCGCCTTTCTCGAGCTCTCGCCGATGGCCGCGCACGAGATGTACGACAACGAGGCGCCCTGCGCCGGCATCATTACCGGCATCGGCCGGGTGTCGGGTGTCGAATGCCTGATCGTGTGCAATGACGCGACCGTCAAGGGCGGCACCTATTACCCGGTGACCGTGAAAAAGCATCTGCGCGCACAAGAGATCGCCGCCGAAAACCGCCTGCCCTGCCTCTATCTGGTCGACTCGGGCGGCGCCAACCTGCCCAACCAGGACGAGGTGTTCCCCGATCGCGAGCACTTCGGACGCATCTTCTTCAACCAGGCCAATCTGTCGGCCCGCGGCATTCCGCAGATCGCGGTGGTGATGGGCTCATGCACCGCAGGCGGCGCCTATGTGCCGGCGATGAGCGACGAGTCGATCATCGTTCGCAACCAGGGCACGATCTTTCTGGGCGGGCCACCACTGGTGAAAGCCGCCACCGGCGAAGTGGTCACACCCGAAGACCTCGGCGGCGGCGATGTGCACGCACGCCAGTCCGGCGTGGTCGACTGGCTCGCCAACGACGATGCGCATGCACTCTCGATTGCGAGGAGCATCGTGGCCAATCTCAACTGGCAAAAGCCCGAGCAGCTGGTGCGCACCGCCCCGGTCGAGCCGCGCTACGACCCGCGCGAGCTCTATGGCGTGCTGCCGACCGACACCCGCAAGCCCTATGACGTGCGCGAGGTCATTGCCCGCATCGTTGACGACTCGGCCTTCGACGAATGGAAGGCCCGCTACGGCACGACGCTTGTCACCGGCTTTGCGCGCATCCACGGCATGCCGATCGGCATCATCGCCAACAACGGCATCCTCTTTTCGGAGTCGGCACTCAAGGCCGCGCACTTCATCGAACTGTGCTGCCAGCGCAAAATTCCGCTGCTCTTTTTGCAGAACATCAGCGGCTTCATGGTCGGTCGCAAATACGAGAACGAAGGCATTGCACGCAATGGCGCGAAGATGGTCACCGCGGTGGCCTGTGCGCAGGTGCCCAAGTTCACGGTGATCATCGGCGGCAGCTTCGGCGCCGGCAACTACGGCATGTGCGGGCGGGCCTACTCGCCGCGATTCCTGTGGATGTGGCCGAATGCGCGCATCAGCGTGATGGGCGGCGAGCAGGCCGCCTCGGTGCTGGCCACCGTCAAACGCGACGGCATCGAGGGGCGCGGCGGCGCCTGGAGCGCCGAAGAAGAGGCCGCGTTCAAGGCGCCACTGCGCGCGCAATACGAGCGCGAAGGCCATCCCTATTACGCCACCGCGCGCCTGTGGGACGACGGCATCATCGACCCGGCCGACACCCGCCGGGTGCTGGCGCTTGCCATGTCGGCCAGCCTGAATGCGCCGATCGCCGAGACGCGCTTTGGCGTGTTCCGGATGTGACCAACAGCCACGAGGAGCACGAGTGATGAGCCGATATGTCAGTTGCCTCGCGGCGATCGCCTGGCTGGCAGCGGCGCCGCTGGCACCGGATGCACTGGCTCAGACGACACCGCTGGATGCAAAGCTGCGAGAGCAGATCATCAGCGTCACCAAACCGGGTTTCATGGGCCCGACGCTTGAAGTCACGCTCTTTTCGCCGCCAGGCGACGGCCCTTTCCCGGTCGCGGTCATCAACCACGGCAAGGCTTCCGGCGACCCGCGCTGGCAAGCACGTGCCCGCTATAGTCTGCCGTCGCGCTCGCTGGTCGAGCGCGGATTTCTGGTTGTGCTGCCGATGCGCAGCGGCTTCTCGAAATCAACTGGCCTCTACAACTCGGTCGGCTGCAATACCGAGAGCAATGGTCTGCAGCAGGCCGATGACGTCGCTGCGGTGCTCGATCACATCTCCACGCTGCCGCAGGCAGATGCCACCCGAATCATCGTGATGGGCGCGTCCCACGGCGGCATGACCACGCTGGCGCTGGGTACCCTGGGTCGACCTGGGGTCAGGGGTCTGGTGAACTTTGCCGGTGGCCTGCGAAACAAGAATTGCGTTGCGTGGGAGTCGGGCCTCGCACGTGCCTTCGGTGCCTATGGTGGCCAAACCCGCGTCCCCTCACTGTGGTTCTATGGCGATAACGACAGCTATTGGCGCCGTGACACCTGGGAAGCCATGCATGCCGCGTACACCGAGGCGGGTGGCAGTGCTCGCATGGTTGCCTTCGGCACCTTCGCCGCGGGTGATGCCCACAGCATGTTCGGAAGTCGTAGCGGACAGGACATCTGGCTGCCTGAATTCGATCGATTCGCGCGCGAGATCGGCGTCCTGCCGGTCAAGACGCTCACCTCGCAATGAATGAGTCCGCTGATCGAAACAATGGCCCAGACACCGCCGATCAGTACGAAATCGTCGCCGCGACCCGGCACTGGCTTGAGGTGGCGGTCATCGGCCTGAACCTGTGCCCGTTCGCCAAGGCGGTTCATGTGAAGCAGCAGATCCGCTATGCGGTCACGCAGGCGAGCAGCGACAGCGACTTACTGGTGGTGCTGCGCGACGAGTTGTCGCTGCTGGCAAAGGCCGACGCGAACGAGATCGACACGACTCTGCTGATCCATCCGCAGGCGCTGACCGACTTCATCGACTACACCGCCTTTTTGCGAAAGGCCGACCGCCTGCTGCGCAGCCAGGGCCATGAAGGCACGCTCCAGATCGCGAGTTTTCATCCGGCCTATGAATTTGCCGGCAGCGCGTCCGACGACATCGAAAACTGCAGCAACCGATCGCCCTATCCGATGCTGCACCTGCTGCGCGAAGACAGCATCGCGCGTGCGGTCGCCGTCTTTCCGGATGCCGGCGAGATCTACCAGCGCAACATCGAGACGCTGCGGCGCCTCGGGCACACAGGCTGGCGCCGGCTGTTCATGCAGGATCCCGTCTGACGCGCGCGCAGGCCGCTCAGTTGGCCATGAGTCAGTCAGCCATGAGTCAGTCAGCCATGAGTCAGTCGGCTTTGACTCAGTCGGCCATTGACTCAATCAGCCATTGATTCAATCGACCTTGATATTCGCCGCCTTGGTGACCGCGCCCCATTTGTCGATCTCTGCACGCACGAAGCCATTGAACTCGGCCGGGCTCATCGGGATGGTCGCTCCGCCCATTTCGGCCACTTTCTGCTTGATCTGCGGCTGGGCGAGGATCTTGCCGACTTCGCGGTTCAGGGTGTCGATGATCGCGGGCGGCGTCTTGCCCGGGGCCATCAGGCCGACCCATACCGTCACATCAAAGCCCGGATAACCGGACTCGGCAATCGTCGGAATATCCGGGAAACCCGGCACGCGCTGCAAACCGGTCACCGCCAGCGCGCGCACCCGCCCGGCCTTGATCTGCGGTGCCGCGGTCACCAGGTTGTCGACCATGACCTGCACCTGCCCGCCGATAAGGTCGGTGAGCGCGGGCGTTGAGCCCTTGTAGGGAACATGGGTCAGCGTGATGCCGGCACGCGACATCAGCAGTTCAGCGCCGAGATGACCCGAAGTGGCGGTGCCTGACGAACCCAACACCAGCGCACCCGGTTTGGCTTTTGCAAGGTTGACCAGTTCGGCCACGGTGCGCGCAGGCACTTCGGGGTTGACCAGCAGCACGTTCGGCATCGAGATCACATGAACGACTGCCGCAAAATCAGCCGGTGTGTAAGGCAGCTTAGGGTACAGACCGTAGTGGGCGGCATTAGGTCCGATGCTGCCCATCAGCAGCGTGTAGCCATCGGGTTCAGACCGAGCGACCGCCTGCGCACCAATGATCTGGCTGGCACCGGCCTTGTTCTCGACCACCACCGGCTGACTGACGACCTTTGTCAGTTCGAGCGCCACCAGTCGTGCCGCCTGATCGAGGATGCCACCAGGCGCAGCCGGAACAATGATCGTGATCGGACGACTCGGATAAGTCTGAGCCGCAGCAGGCATCGACAGCGCGCCCAGCATCACGCCGGCGCTCAATACCTGCAGAAGCACTCGGCGTGGGCCATGCAAGCGTCGCTGCGCAGGGATATCGATCTCATCATTCACGGCGTTTTCGACCTCAAGGTTGTGCTGGTTCATCATGCTGATCTCCTCCGAAAGACCGGGACACCGCACCGAGGCGCTGCACCGGCCAATTGCGACTCATCCGGCCATGTTCATGCCGGGGCATTCTTACGTCAGCTTGATCAGCGCAACGAATAAACGCGACCAATAATCGCGACGAATCAGGCAGCCGGCATGGTCTGGGCCATGGCCGGCAAGGTCACCACTGACTCGTACCAGGCGGTGAGTTTGGGATGGCCAGGGCGCCAGGGCTCATTGTCGAACCTGAAATCGAGGTATCCCAGTGCACACGCCACGGCCACTTCGCCAATCGTGCTCAGCTGCCTGAGGCCATCGGCGTCTTTCTCAAGTTCATCCAGGGCCCGGCTGACTTTGCCTCGCTGCAGGGCGATGTAGCCGATTCGGCCTTCGTCTTGTGGCAAGGCAATTTCGCGGCGACGGGGCTGACTGGCATCGAGGATGCCATCACCGATGGCATGCAGGCGCAGCGCCTTCCATCGCGCCGGACCCATCGCAGGGAAGAGCGGTGCCGCGCTGCCGAGACTGTCGAGATACTCACAAATCACCGGGCTATCAAACAAAGCCAGGCCATCGTCGGTCAAGAGGGTCGGGACTTTCGAAAGCGGATTTGACTGAGCCAGCACCGGATCGGTCGTCGTGATCACCCATTTTTCGAGCTGGGCATCAAGCCCTCTCAGGATTGCGCAAACCATTGCCTTGCGCACATAAGGGCTGGCACCAGAAGCGGTCAGTTTCATTGTTATCCCAGTGAATTCGTGATTTGGTTGGTCGATTCTATCGAACAACGCTCACCGTCCGATCATCAGCGCAGAGCGTGCAATGGCGCGAAGCCCGGGTCTTGCGGCGACCGGCTGAGCCACCGTCACAATCACTGTGTCTCAGGCCTGCGGGTTGTCGAGGGGATTAAGATTGGCGTCTGACACCCGATCCGACCTTGACGAGACTCGCCCATGAACGATCTGCACCACCCGGCGAGCGCACGCGCATCCTGGTTCTATATCTCGGTTGCAGCCGCGATTCTCATGGTCACCATGGGCGCGCGACAGTCGATGGGTCTGTTCGTGTCGCCGTTGAACACCCACACCGGTCTTGGCATTGCGACGATCAGTTTCGCGTTCGCCATCGGTCAGCTGGTCTGGGGGGTGGTGCAACCGGTTTTCGGCGCGGTGGCCGACCGCTGGGGAACCGGGCGCATCATTGTGCTGGGCGCCATCCTGCTGGCCGCAGGAAGCTATCTGACCACCCAGGTGACCACCGAGTGGGGCCTGATTCTGGCGGCCGGCGTGCTGAGCGCCGCCGGTGCAGGCGCCGGCAGCTTCTCGATTCTGATCGGCGCAACCTCCCAGCGCCTCCCGGCCGAAAAGCGCGCGTTTGCCAGCGGCGTCATCAATGCCGGTGGCAGCATGGGGCAGTTCATTTTCGCCCCGCTGAACCAGGCGGTGATGTCCGCTTATGGCTGGATGGCCGCGCTGTGGACGATGGCGGTGATCGCCTTGACGACTGCGCCCCTTGGCTGGTTTTTGAGAAGCGAGCCGCGAAGCACGGCCAGTGCAACCGGCGCAGCGTCTGGCGAGCAGCAATCGGGCATGAGGCAGCAGATCGCCGCCGCCATGCGCAACCCCAGCTACTGGTGCCTGCACGCCGGGTTCTTCACCTGCGGCTTTCACATCGCCTTTCTCGTCACGCATCTGCCCGGCGAGATCAACCTCTGCGGCCTGAGTGCTGGCGTCGCATCAACCTCTCTGGCGATCATCGGGCTTGCCAATGTGGTGGGCAGCCTGGTGGTTGGGTCACTGGGCAATCGGGTTCGCATGAAAATGATTCTTTTCTGGATGTATGCCAGTCGTGCGGTGGCGGTACTGGTCTATATGGCCGCCCCGAAAGAGCCCTGGACCTTCTACCTGTTTGCCGCGGTCCTGGGCCTGACCTGGCTTGCAACCGTGCCACCGACGGCAGGCCTCACCGCAAAACTGTTTGGCGTCAGATACCTGGCAACGCTCTTCGGATTGACGCTGCTCTCTCATCAGGTCGGCGGCTTTTTCGGCGCCTGGCTGGGCGGCCTCGCAGTGGTCAGCACCGGCAGCTATACATGGATGTGGTGGGCCGACGCGGTGCTGGCGGTTGCTGCGGCACTGATCAATCTTCCGATCAAGGAAGCGAAGGTGGTCAGGCCGGCTACTGCCTGACCTCCAGATTGTCGATCAGCCGCGTGGTGCCCAGCCGGGCCGCCCCAAGCACCACGGCAGCATCACCCGCTGTCAGTGGCTGCAGGTCGTGCTGTCGGCGGGCGGTAAGGTAGTCCGGCGCCCAGCCGCGTGCGGCCAGTGTCTGCATCTGCTCGGCTTCGACTGCAGCCAGGTCCGGGTGCCCAGACCGCACGGCCTGGGCAATCCGCTGCAGGGCTTGCGACAGATGAACCGCTTCGGCACGCTCGGCGGCACTGAGGTAAGCGTTGCGCGATGACAGCGCAAGCCCATCGGTGGCGCGCTCGGTTTCGCCGGCAACCATCTCGATGGGGAGCGCAAACTGACTGACCATGCGGCGGATGATCATCAGCTGCTGATAGTCCTTCTTGCCGAACACCGCGACCCGTGGCTGCACACAGGCAAAGAGCTTCATCACCACCGTGCACACACCGGTAAAAAAACCGGGTCTGAAATGTCCTTCAAGGATGTCCGCCAGTTCTGGCGGCGGGCGCACGGAAAAGGTCTGCGGCTCAGGGTAAAGCTCGGGCTCTTTCGGCGCGAACAGCACATCGCAACCCGCATCGCTCAACCGGCTGCAATCGGCCTGCCAGGTTCGGGGGTAGCTGTCGAAGTCTTCATTCGGCGCGAACTGCAGGCGGTTGACGAAGATGCTCACCACCGACACATCGCCCAGCGTGCGGGCACGGGTCAGCAGTGCGATGTGGCCATCATGAAGATTGCCCATGGTGGGCACGAATGCCGGGTGTCGGTAGGCGCCAAGGTGCTCGCGAAGTTCGGCAATGGTGTGTGCGATGTACATGTCGGGGCTTTACCAGGCGTGTTGCGCGTCAACCGGGAAGCTGCCGTCCTTGACCGCCTTCACATAGGCTTCGATGGCCTCACGCACGCCGCCTGCGCCCTCCATGAAGTTGCGCACGAATTTCGGGTTCTTGCCCAGATTCACGCCCAGCATGTCGTGCATGACCAGCACCTGACCGGCAGTGCCCAAGCCCGAGCCGATGCCGATGGTGGGGCAGCGGGGCAATTGCTTCGTCAGACTCGCCGACAGTGCCGCCGGGACCATCTCCAGAACCAGCATCGCTGCGCCGGCATCCTGCAACTCCAGCGCGTGACGGGTCAGCTCAGCAGCGGCTTGCTCGGTTTTGCCCTGCACCCGATAGCCGCCCAGGGCATGGACGGTTTGCGGTGTCAGGCCGAGGTGAGCACACACCGGAATGCCGCGCTCGACCAGGAAGCGCACGATGTCAGCGGTCCAGCCGCCGCCTTCCAGCTTGACCATATGCGCACCGGCCTGCATCAGTGCTGCCGCGCTGCGCAACGCCTGCTCGCGCGACTCCTGGTAGCTGCCAAACGGCAGATCGCCCACCAGCCACACCGTGCCCTGCACGCGACGCACGCCGCGGGCCACGCTTTGCACGTGATAGCACATGGTCTCAAGGCTCACGCCGACCGTGCTCGACAAGCCCTGACAGACCATGCCGAGAGAGTCGCCCACCAGGATCACTTCGATGCCTGCGGCATCGGCCACGGCCGCGAAGGTGGCGTCATAGGCGGTGAGCATGGCGATCTTCTCGCCGCGCGAGTGCATCTCGAGCAATCGGGGCAGGCTCATCGGACGGCGCATGGGGGGCGCTGCATGCACCGGCAAAGAACCGTAGGGCGTGGAAGTGGTCAAGGCATTCTCCTGATCGAGGGCCGTCAGGCTAACTCATCTCGGCCTTTCAGGCACTCAAACCAGTCCTTGCAAGCGCGCCGCCTCACCCCGCAAAAACTCAGGCGAGCCGAGCATCTGCCGATTGAACCCGATCCGCTTGAACCAGTAGTGCAGCCCGACCAGATCGGTGAAACCCATGCCGCCATGCACTTCGGTTGCGGTCTTGGCAACCGAGGTGGCCACCTCGCTCAGATGCGCCTTGAGCTGACCGGCCACCAGACTGGCCTCATGCGGAATCTCGTCAAGCGCGTGCCCGGCATACCAGACGAAGGCGCGCGTGGGCTCAAGGTCGGCCGCCATCTGCGCGCACATATGCTTGACCGCCTGGAAGGAACCGATCAGGCGCCCGAACTGCACTCGCTGACCGGCATAGGCGACCGCCTGATCGATCATGTTCTGCGCGGCACCCAATGAATCGGCGGCAAGCATCGTGCGGCCGATGTCGAGCACCCGCTGCATCACCACGGCATCGGCGCCGGCAAGCGGTTCGGCTGCAACCCGATCGAACACCAGCTCGCCGATCGGTCTGGTGCGATCGACGGTCTCGAGCCGCTGACGGCCCAGCCCTGCGGCATCAGCAGCGACCAGATGCAGGCCACCGGCCAGATCGCCCACCAGATAGGCATCGGCCTCGAAATCGAGCACATAGAGCGCACGACCGCTCAGCCGACCGTCGACAGCGGTCACGCCCGCTTGCGCCCCGGCCACCGCCCGCGCTCCACTGCGCTCGGCCAGCGCCGCGCCCACCACCGTCTTGCCGGCCGCAATCCGGGGCAGCCAGTGCGCCTGCTGCGCGGGGCTTGCAGCGAGCATCAGCGCGGTCGGCACCATGATCGCGTTGGCCACGAAAGGCACCGGGGCGATGCGGTAGCCAAGCGTTTCAGCGGCCACACAGGCATCGAGCGCGCCAAGACCCACGCCTCCGTGTTCGGTGGTGATGATCAGACCCGACAGGCCGATCTCGTTGAGCCCAGCCATCACCTCAGCAGCACGGCCTTCGTCTTTCTCGGCAAAGCGGCGAACCCGATCAAGGGCTGCCCGCTCGCGCAGATAGGCATCGAGGCTGTCCTTGAGCAGGACCTGTTCCGACGACAGTCCGAATTCCATCAGGCAGCCCCTGCGGTTCTGGGTTCGCGCGGCAGGCCCAGACCCCGCTCGGCGATGATGTTCTTCTGGATCTGGCTGGTGCCACCGCCGATGATCAGGCCGAGGTAATACATGTAGTGCACCTGCCAGGCGCCGTTGTCCTGCAGATGAGGGTTGGCGCCATACGCCAGACCGCGCTCGCCCATGACGTCGATGCCCAGGCCCTCGAGTTCGTGGCGCAGTTCGGTGCCCTGGAGCTTGACGATCATGCGGGCAAGCGCTGTGTCCTGGCCGCGATTGAGTTTGCTCGAGAGCACCCGCAGCTCGTTGTATTTCATGGCCATCACACGGCCCTGGAGGCGCATCAGCCGATCACGATAGATTGGCTGATCGATCAGGCGGCGGCCATCGAGGGTTTCGGTCTTCATCAGCTCGACCAGCGCATTCAGGCGCGCCTGCGCGATATTCGGGTCGGCAAGGCTGTCGCGTTCGTTGCCGAGAATGACATTCGCCACCTTCCAGCCGTCGCCGCGACGCCCGACGATCTGGTGTGCCGGCACCCGCACATCGGTGAAGAAGACCTCGTTGAAATTCGCGTTCATGGTCATGTCGACCAGCGGCCTGATCTCGATGCCCGGCGTGTCCATGCGAAAGAGCAGAAAGCTGATGCCCAGATGCTTGGGTGCCTCCGGCTCGGTGCGCACCAGGCAGAAGATCCAGTCGGCAAGATGCGCGGTGCTGGTCCAGATCTTCTGGCCGTTGATGATCCACTCGTCGCCCTTCAAAACCGCCGAAGTGCGCAGCGCGGCCAGATCGCTGCCGGCGCCCGGCTCGGAATAGCCCTGGCACCAGACGGTTTCACCGCTGAGCGTCGACGCAATGTGATCGCGCTTCTGTTGCTCGGTGCCCATCTCGAGCAGTGTGGGCACCAGCATCGAGATGCCCTGGCCGCCCAGGCCGGGGCTGATGCGGGCCGATGCGAATTCTTCGGCAATGATGCGCGACTTCAGCAGGTCGGGGGCCTGGCCGGCCCCGCCATACTCGGTCGGAATCGTGCGCGCGGTATAGCCGTGGGCGATCAGCAGACGCTGCCAGGCGCGCGCCTTTTCGTCGCGCGGGCCGCCGGCCACCGGCGCCAGATGGCGGTTGGCCGCGATGAAGGCGCGAAGCGCGTCGCGAAAGACCTCGTACTCGGGGCCGTAACTCAGATCCATGGTGCGTGTCTCCGGCTGGACATGTCAGTCCTCCCTGATCCAGGACGGTTTGCGCTTTTCGCGGAAAGCCGCCATGCCTTCGGCCGCCTCGGGGCTGGTGAACATGCGCCGGCTCCAGGTCGCCATTTCGGTAAAGCCCTCGTCCATCGAAAGCTGCTGCACGCGGCGCACCAGCTTCTTGCACTCGGTCACCGCGATCGGGCCACCGAGTCGGATGGTATCGACCTCCTCCTGCACTGCGGCCCGAAGATCGGCCAGCGGCACGGCCCGATGCGCAAAGCCGATCTCGACCGCGCGGGCACCCGAAAAGCGCTCGCCGCTGATGAAGAGTTTCATGGCGTGATGGGTGCCGAGCTTGGGCACGCAAACCACCGCGATGATCGCCGGGATCACGCCGATCCGAACTTCCGAAAAACTGTAGGGCGCGTCGTCAGCGGTTATCACGATGTCGGCTGCGCCCACCAGACCCAGACCGCCGGCAAAGGCTGCGCCATTGACCGCCACGATCACCGGCTTGGGGCTGTCGATCATGCGTTTCAGCACCTCGGGCAACGCGACCGCCCGCCCGCCGTCCACCGCATGACCCGGCGGGTTCTTGAGGTCTGCGCCGGCGCAAAAGGCCGGACCGTTGCCGGTCAGCACAATGGCGCGTACCGAGGGGTCGTCGATGGCGGTGGCCAGATGATCGTAAAGCTCGTTGACCAGCGAGGTCGACAGCGCATTGCGGTTGGCCGGGCGATTGAGGGTGATCCAGGCAGCGCCCTTTTCAACCGAGTAGAGCGTGGCCTGTGGGGTGGCCTGTGGGGTGGCCTGTGGGGTGGCCTGTGGGGTAGCCTGGGGGGTGGCATGAGGCGTGGCCTCGGACGCTGCGCCACTCGAATTGTCGGTGCCTGTCATGCGATCAGTCCTTGCTGTCTTCGAGCATCACGAGCACCGCGCCATTGGCGACCTGCTCTCCCTCGCTCACCTTCACCGCCTTGACCACGCCGGCGGCCGGTGCGGTGATGCGGTGCTCCATCTTCATCGCCTCTAACACCAGCAGCAGCTGGCCGCGCTCGACCGCCTGATCGGGCGCCACCGCAATCGAGAGCACGCGCCCGGGCATCGGCGCCTTCAGGCCACCGCGGAAATCGGCGCGACCGGTGGGCGCAAAGCGCGGCAGCTCGAGCAGCTCGACATCGCCGAAGGCGCCATGCGCCAGGCATCGATCGCCGATACGGGTGATTGCGATTGCGCTGCGCTGGCCGTCGATTGCCAGATCGATGTCGTGCTCGCCGGCACGAAACACCACTGCCTGATGCGCCTGGCCATTGACCTTCACCGCAAAGCTGCCATCGCGCTGTCGGTCGTATTCGACCTTCAGATCGGTGGCGGCATCGGCTGCACCGTGTGGGCGAAAACTCACGCGTTGCCAGGGCATGCGCGAGGTGCGAAAGCCCGAGGGCATCGTGCCCAGCACCCGGGCCGATGCCCGGCGGCGGTGGCTGGCATGCAGGGCGGCACCGATGGCTGCGGCTTCGCGTTCACGGGTATCCGGCTCGCGCACCGGCGCAGGCGCGACCCGCTCGATGAAGTCGGTGGTGGTGTCGCCGCGCAAAAACTCGGGTGTGCGCAGCGTGGCCACCAGAAAGTCGCGGTTGTGGGTAATGCCCTGGATGCGGGTGGTCTCGAGCACGCGTGCGAGGCGTGCTGCCGCCTCGCGGCGGGTCGGTGCCTTGACGATGACTTTGGCGATCATCGGATCGAACTCGATCGCAATCTCGCTGCCCGACTCGATGCCTGAATCAAAGCGTGCACCGTCATCGGATGACGGCTGCCAGACATCGATGGTGCCGGGCGTGGGCAAAAAACCGTTGGCCGGATTCTCGGCGCACAGGCGCGCTTCGATGGCGTGGCCGTCTATCTTCAGATCGGCCTGGGTGTAGCCCAGCGGCTCGCCTTCGGCCACGCGGATCTGCTCGCGCACCAGATCGATGCCGGTGATCATCTCGGTGACCGGATGCTCGACCTGCAGGCGGGTATTGACCTCGAGGAAAAAGAATTCTTTTCCGCTCAGCAGAAATTCGACCGTGCCCACCGAGTGATAGTCGATCGCCCTGACCGCTGCGAGCGCCGCCTGCCCCATGCGCTCACGCAGCGCCGCATCGACTGCGGACGAGGGCGCCTCCTCGATAATCTTCTGGTGACGGCGCTGAATCGAGCATTCGCGCTCGAACAGATGCACCAGATTGCCGTGGCGATCGCCGAGCACCTGGATCTCGATATGGCGCGAGCCGGTGAGCCAGCGCTCGAGAAAGACCGTGCCGTTGCCAAAGGACGCGGCGGCCTCACGCCGTGCGCCGGCAATCGCCTGCTCAAGGCCCGCCGGTGACTCGACGATACGCATGCCGCGCCCGCCGCCGCCGGCTGCCGCCTTGATCAGCACCGGATAGCCGATGCGCTGCGCCGCGGCTGCCGCATCGGCACCTTCGGTGAGTTCGTGAGCATCGAGCGTGGGCACGCCCACCGTCTGCATCAGGCGCTTGGCGGCCAGCTTGTCACCGATGCCCCGGATCGCGGCGGGAGACGGGCCGACCCAGATCAGGCCGGCATCGATGACTGCCTGCGCAAAGCCGGCGTTCTCGGACAGAAAACCGTAGCCGGGATGCACCGCGTCGGCGCCGCTGCGCCGGCAGGCATCGATCACCTTGCCGATATCGAGATAGGTCTGCGCCGAGGTGCGGCCATTGAGCGCGATCGCGGTATCGGCTTCGCGCACGAAGGGGCTGGCAGCATCGCCATCGGCATAGATCGCGACCGTGCCGATGCCCATGCGGTGTGCGGTGCGCATCACGCGCCGGGCGATCTCGCCACGGTTGGCGACCAGCAGGCGACGGATTGGCTGGATGGCAGGTGGGGTGCCGGGTTTCATCATTACATCCGCCATGTGCCGTACTCCTTGGTGCCTGCGACCGCCCGGTTGTGACAGGCAGACAATGCAATGCCGATGACCGTGCGCGTGTCGCGCGGATCGATCATGCCGTCGTCGGAAATGCGTGACGTGGCATAAAGCCCTTTGGATCGTTCCTCGGCCCAGTGCTCGACGGCCTCCACGCGCTTGTCGTTGGCCGCCTCATCGAAGGTCTCGCCGCGCCGCTCGGTGGCCGCGCGCTGCACGATGGTCATGACACCGGCCATCTGCTTGGGGCCCATCACCGCGATCTTGGCGGTCGGCCAGATGAAGGTGAAGCGCGGCCCGAAGGCGCGCCCGCTCATGCCGTAATTGCCCGCGCCATAAGAGGCACCGACGATGACCGAGATGTGCGGCACGGTGGAATTGGAAACCGCGTTGATCATCTTCGAGCCGTTCTTGGTGATGCCGTTCTGCTCGAAGTCGGTGCCCACCAGAAAGCCGGTGATGTTGTGCAAAAAGATCAGCGGCACATCGATCTGGTTGCACAGCTGGATGAACTGCGCAGCTTTTTCAGCCGACTCCGGAAAGAGCGCGCCATTGTTGCCAAGGATGCCAACCGGAAAGCCATGCACCGACGCCCAGCCGGTGATAAGGGTCGGGCCATAGAGCGGCTTGAATTCTTCAAAACGCGAGCCGTCGACAATGCGTGCAATCACCTCGCGCATGTCGAAGGGCTGGCGCAGGTCACGCGAGACGATGCCCAGCAGGTCTTGCGCGTCGTGGACCGGCTCATCGGCCGGCAGGGACGGGCCGGGCCCTTCCTTGCGCCAGTTGAGATGGGTGACCACCTCGCGGCACATGCGGATCGCATCCATTTCGTCTTCAGCGAGATAGTCGCCCAGGCCCGAGATCGTGCAATGCATCTGCGCGCCGCCCAGGCTCTCTTCGTCGGCGTCTTCGCCGGTGGCCATCTTGACCAGTGGCGGGCCGCCCAGAAAGACCTTCGACTGACCACGGATGAAGATGTTGTAGTCGCTCATGCCCGGCTGATAGGCGCCACCGGCGGTCGACGCACCGAAGACCACCGAGATGGTCGGGATGCGCAGCTTGGACAGTTCGGTGATCTCGTAAAAGAGGCGCCCCGACTCGGCGAAATGATTGGTCTCGCGCCGGATCGCCGCCTCGGGGTCGCCGCCGGCATCACCGCGCAGGTCGGCGCCGGCCGACTCCACGAACTGCACATAGGGCATGCGGTTGATGCGTGAGATCTCGAGGCCGCGCATCAGCTTCTTGGCATTGAAGGCATTGAAGGCACCGGCCCGCACCGAGGGGTCGTGGCCGAGGATCACGCATTCGACGCCTTCGATCACGCCGATGCCGACCACAAAGCCCGAGCCGACATTGAACTCGGAGCGCCAGGCCGCCAGCGGGCTGATCTCAAGAAAGGGTGAATCGGGGTCGAGGACCATCGCAATGCGCTCGCGCAGCGGCAGCTTGCCGCGGGCCCGCAGGCGCTTCATCGCGTCTTCGCCGCCGCCGGCGGCGACTTCATCGTGCAGGGCATCGAGTTGCGCCAGGGTTTCGAGCATTTCGGCGCGGTTTTGCGCAAAACGCTCGCTCTTGCGATCGAGTGTGGACTCGAGGACAGACATGAAAGGGACTCCGCAGGGCGGTTAGGGGTGAAAGGCGGGGGTGACGGGCGGGGGTGACAGGCCTCAGAGGTCGTAGGCTTTCTTGAACGCGGGCCGCTCGTTGATGCGCTCCCAGTAGCGCTTGATGTTCGGGGTGAAGACCTCGTCGATGTTGAGCGAGGTGGCCAGCACCAGCGCATAGCCAACGCAGATGTCGGCGATGGTGAACCGGTCGGAGCACAGCCAGGTGCGCGTGGCAGTGGCTTCTTCTACGGCACGCATGCGCGCGAGGAACCACTTGCGATAGTCGGCCACCACTTGCGGATTGCGCCGCTCCTCCGGCTCGAGACGGGTATAGCGCAGCATCAGCGTCTGCGGAAAGGTGAAGGTGGCATCGCTGCGGTGCAGCCAGTTGAGGTAGGCACCGTAGTCGGGCTCATCGGTGCGCACCGCCAGCGGCGTGGGGCCATAGTGATCGACCAGGTACTGGCAGATGCCGGCCGATTCGGTCATGACCACATCGCCATCGACCATGCACGGCACCGTGCCCAGCGGATTGATCTTGAGGTATTCCTTGTGCAGGACGCGCGGCGGAAAGGGCAGCGTGACCAGCGTGTGGTCGAGGCCCATTTCGAGCAGGGTCCAGAGTGGGCGCATCGAGCGGGCGCGCGTGCAGTGGTAGAGGGTGATGCTCATTGTGGATATCCGGTCAGATCAGGCGGTCAGAGGATCAGGTGCTCGGAGGATCACGCGCGGTTCAGTGCCGAATCGCTGCGCCAGGGCGAGATCTGATTCGCATAAACCTCGGGGCCGTTGCGAAAATGCGCGGCCTCTTCGAGGGTCTCGATGAAGGGCATGTCGACCGGATAGAGCTGGTCGCCGCGCGGGCGCGGGCCGGACTTCGAGACATGGCCCCACAGCCGATGGCCGACCACGTCTTCGGCAACCGCCACCGCCTCGATCAGCTTGCCGAGGTCATAGCCGGTCTGGATGCCCATTTCATGGCACAGATCGACAAAGTCTTCGGTGGGCACATGACCGGCCGAGCGCCCGTTGCCCGAGTAAGGGCAGCCACCCATGCCGCCCAGGCAGGTATCAAACTCGCGGGCGCCAAGCTGCAGCGCTTCGTAGTAGCTGGCAATGGTGGCGCCACGCTGGTTATGCAGATGCATGTGAAAGTTGGTGATCTGCGGCCAGCGCTCGCGGATGGCGAGCAGGGTCTCGCGCACCTGATGCGGCAGGTTCCAGCCCATCGCTTCAAGAAAGGCGACGCGCGTGACAGTGATGCCGGCGTTTTGCCACTTGTCGATCATCATCGCGAGCATGTCCATGCGCTGCGCCAGCGTATAGGGCCCGCTGAAGTTGGAGCCGAAGGGATTGCCGATGCCAACCGACGCCTGGGTGGCACCGGCGGTTTTCGCAGCCGCGACCGTGGCATCGAGGGCTTCAATTTGCTGCGCCTGCGTGCGGTTGTAGTTGCGCCGGGCAAAGGCATCGCACATCTCGACCGCGGTGCCGGGCAAGTTGGTGCGCTTGCGCACATCGAGCTTGGGGAAGTATTTGTCGGCGCGGTCGTAGCCGGCCTTGTTGAAGACCGCCGCGGTATAGCGGATACCGGCCTTGGGCACGAAGCGCTCGGCGATTTCGTCGATGCAGGCCATCTGCGGCGTCCATTTGGGATGCGCAAACGAGCCGATCGAAATCACCTTTGCGCCGGTCTCGCCGAGCGCATCGAGCAGACGCAGCTTGGCCTCGACCGGGATCGAGGCGCTTTCGATCTGCAGACCCTCGCGCATGGTGTCGTCGGTAATGGTGACGGATTCGGGCAGTTGGCTCATGGTGGACTCACTCGATCAGAGCAAAGCTCAGGGGTTATTTGTTGGTGAAGCGGGCGGCAGTCGCGAGGCAATCAGCCGACATGCTGCACCGCCTTGCTGTGTTGATTGTCACGCTGCTTGTGGCGCAGCACTTCGCCGGCGCGCGCGCCGGTCAGTTCGCCATCAAGCAGATTGACCTGGCCATTGACCAGCGTGGCCTTGTAGCCGCGAGCACGCT
>CAMCXH010000010.1 GCA_945883285.1 Bordetella parapertussis
CGCCGATACCGACGCCTTCAAGCAGATCGAGGAATACGTCGGTTCGGGCCCCTACATCTTCAAGGCGGATGAGTTCAAGCCGGGCGACAAGGCGGTTTACCTCAAGAACACCAAATACGTGCCGCGCAGCGAAGCACCGTCGGGCACCACCGGCGGCAAGCGGGTCTATGTCGATCGGGTCGAGTGGAACCTCGCCCTGCGGGACACCCAGGCACAGGTCAGCGCCCTGCAAAAAGGCGAAGTCGACATCATCGAATCACTCGGCTTCGACCACTTCGAGACCGTCAAGAAAGACGACACCCTGCAGATGCCGAAGTATGCGAGTTACGGCCTGCAGTACATGGCACGCTTCAATCACCTGAACAAACCCTTCGATAATCCGAAGGTGCGCGAGGCAGCGATTGCCGCCTTCAGCCAGGAAGCGTTCCTTCGCGCCCAGGTCGGTGTCAAGGAGCTCTACAAGCCCTGCGGCTCGATGTTCATCTGCGGCACGCCTTATGGCAGCACTGCCGGCAGCGACATCCAGATGAAGTCGAACATGAAGAAGGCGCAGGACCTGCTCAAGGCCTCGGGCTATGACGGCACCCCGATCGTGCTGATGAAGCCGACCGACCTTGCCTCGATCCAGAAGCTGCCCGACGTTGGCGCACAACTGCTGCGTCAGGCCGGCTTCAAGGTCGACCTGCAGGCCATGGACTGGCAGACCCTGGTCGGACGTCGGGCCAAGAGAGACCCGATCGACAAGGGCGGCTGGCATATGTTCATGACCGCGTGGCAGGCCTTCGATGTCTGGAGCCCGATCGCCAACCCGACCACCGACACCCGCGGCGAGAAGTCGACCTGGTTCGGCTGGGCGACCGACGACAAGATGGTGGTGTTGCGCAACCAGTTCATGCGGGCGACCGACGAAGCCGAGAAGAAGAAACTGGCCGACCAGATGCATGCCCGCATGTATGAGATCGGCACGCACGTGATCCTTGGCGAGTTCGACCAGCCAATGGCCGCGCGCAAGAACATCTCGGGCTTTTTCGTGACCAATGGCAACATCTACTGGAACCTGAAGAAGAACTGATGTTTGCCTTCCTCGCCCGCCGGCTGGCGGCGACGATCCCGGTGCTGGTGGTCGTTGCGGTCCTTGTTTTCCTGATGTTGCGGCTGACCCCCGGTGATCCGGCCGCTGTGCTGGCGGGTGACGCGGCCAGTCCCGAGCAGATCGCGCAGATCCGCGAGGGGCTTGGCCTCGACAAGTCGATTCCGGAGCAGTTCGTCATCTGGGCCAACCGGATGCTGCATGGCGACCTCGGCAGGTCGTACTACTACAAGACCGAGGTCACCACGCTGGTCGCCCAGCGTCTCGAACCCACCCTGTCGCTCACCGTCGTGACCATCATCGTGGCGGTGCTGATTGCAGTGCCGCTGGGCGTGCTCGCCGCCTGGCGTTTCGGTGGCTGGTTCGACCGCCTGCTGATGGGCTTTTCGGTGATGGGTTTTTCGGTGCCGGTCTTCGTGCTGGCCTATCTGCTGATCTGGGGCGTGTCGCTCAAGCTCGGATGGTTGCCAGTGCAGGGCTACAAGCGGATTGCCGACGGGCTGGGGCCCTGGTTCATCCATCTGATGCTGCCGGCGATCACGCTGTCGGTGGTCTATATCGCGCTGATCGCGCGGGTGACACGGGCAGCCGTGCTCGAGACCCTGGGCGAGGACTACATCCGCACCGCGCGGGCCAAGGGTCTGCCCGAATCGAAGGTGCTGATGCGCCATGCGCTGGCCAATGCCGCCGTGCCGATTGCCACCGTCATCGGTATCGGCATCGCGCTGCTGATCGGCGGGGTGGTGGTCACCGAGTCGGTCTATGCCATCCCGGGACTTGGGCGCCTGACGGTCGATGCGGTCCTGGCGCGCGACTTCCCGACCATCCAGGGCGTGATCCTGTTCTTTTCCCTGGTCTATGTGGTGATCAACCTGCTGGTCGATCTGTCTTATGTCTTCTTCGATCCGCGCATCCGGTACTGACATGGCTTCCTCGGCACCCCCTGTTCCGGCTGCAGCACCAGGCGCTGCGGCACCCGACTTCGAAGCCCTGTCGGTCGAGTCGGCGACTGTCGTTGCCCAGCCCTCGTTGTGGCAGCGGGTACGACGCAACGGATCGGTGCGGCTGGGCGGCGCGGCGCTGCTGCTGCTGGTGGCGATTGCCCTTGCCGCGCCCTGGCTGGGCACGGTCGACCCCTCGCTTTTCGATCCGGCCAGCCGTGATCTGCTGCCGGGCAAGTCGGGGGAGATCACCACGCTTGAGGGCGAGACGATCGAGCACACCTTTCGCATGGGCTCCGACAGCTTCGGTCGGGACATCTACAGCCGGGTGGTCTACGGCACCCGGGTGTCGCTGCTGGTGGGGCTGTTCACCGCGGTGGTTGCAATCAGTTTCGGCACGCTGCTGGGTCTGATGGCGGGCTATATCCGCTGGCTCGACGGCATCCTGATGCGGGTGATGGACGGTCTGATGTCGATTCCGGCCATCCTGATCGCGATTGCACTGGTGGCGATGTGGCGCGGCAGTCTGCTCACCGTGGTGATCGCGATTGCGATCCCCGAAATTCCGCGGGTCACGCGACTGGTGCGATCGCTGGTGCTGACGATCCGCGAGGAGCCGTATGTCGAAGCGGCGATCTCGCTGGGCACGCCCACCTGGAAGATCATGCTGCGGCACATCCTGCCCAATACCGTGGCGCCGCTGATCGTGCAGGGCACCTTCATCTGCGCCTCGGGCATCCTGGTCGAGGCGATCCTGTCGTTTCTCGGCGTGGGACTGCCGCCCGATATTCCGACCTGGGGCAATGTGATGGCCGAGGGTCGCAGCCAGTTCAACGAGTTTCCGCACAACATCTTTTTCCCGGGCATCTTTCTCGCGGTCACGGTGCTGGCGGTCAATATTCTGGGCGACGGGCTTCGCGACACGCTCGACCCCAAGATGGCGAAGCGGGTGTGACCATGGCGTTTGCAAACGACGGCAACGAGCGGGCCGATACGCCAATCCTCGAAGTCCACGAGCTCACCATCGGCCTGCCCAGCGGCAGCGACCGCTCCTCGGCAGTGCAGAAAGTGTCGTTCTCGGTGGGGCGCGGCGAGATCGTCTGCCTGGTGGGTGAATCGGGCTCCGGCAAATCGGTGATTGCGCAATCGGTGATGGGGCTGCTGCCCAAGTCGCTGCCGGTGCGCGGCGGGCGCATCCTGCTGCAGGGCGAAGACATTACCCACGCGCCTCAGGCCCGCCTGCGCGAGCTGCGCGCCACCCGCATGTCGATGATCTTCCAGGAACCGATGACCGCGCTCAACCCGGTGATGACCTGCGGCGATCAGATCGACGAGGTGCTGGCCGAGCACACCTCGCTGTCGGCGAGCGAGCGGCGGGCCAAGGTCCGCGCAATCATCGGCGAGGTGCTGCTGCCCGATCCCGACCGCATCATCGCGAGCTATCCGCACCAGCTGTCGGGCGGCCAGCGCCAGCGCATCGTGATCGCGATGGCGCTGGTGCTCGACCCGGTGCTGCTGATCGCCGACGAGCCGACCACCGCACTCGATGTGACCACCCAGGCGCAGATCCTGCGGCTGATCCTCGAACTGCAAAGAAACCATGGCACCGGCGTGCTCTTCATCACCCACGACTTCGGTGTCGTGGCCGAGGTGGCCAACCGGGTGGCGGTGCTGCGGCTGGGCGATCTGGTCGAGATCGGCCCGCGCGATGATGTGCTCAAGCGCCCGCGCCACGATTACACCCGGATGCTGATGAGTGCGGTGCCCAAGCTCGAAGTGGTCGAGCGCGCCGAGGTGCCGGGCGCACCGGTGGTGCTCGAGGTGGCCGGGCTCGACAAGACCTATTTTTCGAAGCGCTGGCTTGGCGCAGATCGCAGTGTGGTGGCGGCTACCGACGTCAACTTTTCGATCCGGCGCGGCCGCACGCTGGGCATCGTCGGCGAATCGGGCTCAGGCAAATCGACGGTCGCACGCTGCATCATGCGTCTGATCGACCCCACCGGCGGCAGCATCCTGCTGTCGGGCGACGACATCGCCACCAAGTCGAGCAGCGCGCTGCAGGCGGTTCGCAAGCGCGTCCAGATTGTCTTTCAGGATCCCTACCGCTCGCTCAACCCGCGGCGCACGGTGGCCGAGGCCATGATCGAAGGGCCGATGAATTTCGGTCTGGGGCGCACCGAAGCCCTGGCACGGGCCCGCAATCTGATCGAGCTGGTCCGCATGCCGGCGAGCTCGCTCGATCGCTATCCGCATCAGTTTTCGGGCGGCCAGCGCCAGCGCATCTGCATCGCGCGTGCGCTCGCCATGGAGCCCGAGCTGCTGGTGGCCGACGAGGCGGTCTCGGCGCTGGACGTCTCGGTGCAGGCGCAGGTACTCACGCTTTTGGCCGACATCCGCGAGCGGCTGAACCTTGCCATGCTCTTCATCACCCACGATCTGCGGGTGGCGGCGCAGGTCTGCGATGACGTGGCGGTGATGTCGAAGGGGCGCATGGTCGAGTACGGCACCGCGACGCAGGTCTTCACCGCGCCGCGCCACGAGTACACGCGAGCGCTGTTCGATGCGGCACCGGGACGCGGCTTCGATTTCGGGGTGGCTGCCTGATCAGGCCTTCGGGTCGCCCGGTGCGCGACGCCGAACGCCGACTTCGCCGCTGATGATCCGCTCGGGCGGCGATCCGGCTGCACGTTCGATGAGCAGTGCGCCGTCGTCATCAACGCCCAATGCCCGCACCGGCTCGCGCTGGCCGCCAGGGCGAAGCAGATCGATCGGATGACCGGCCAGCATGTCGAGCCGCCGCCAATGTTTCAAAAATGGGGTCAGACCCCGTTTTTCGAATTCGATGAAGGCCGCGCAGATCGCCGCGCCGAATTCCTGCGCGAGCGGCACGCGCGCCGGCACCGACGCGGCATCGAAAAAGGCGGTGACCGGCTGGCCGAGCTCGGCCGATTCGGGCGCACCAGCCAGATTGAGTCCGCAGCCGACCACTGTTCGCGTCAGATGACCGATATGACGAACCTCGACCAGAATGCCGCCGGCCTTGGCCACACCGCCGGGCACCTCGCAGTAGAGGTCATTGGGCCATTTCAGCAGCGCACGGGCGCCGTGACCGGCAAGCACCTGCGCGAGCGCGACGCCGACTGCCAGCGGAAAGCCGAGCTGCAACACGCGGTTTGCGTTGCATTCGATCGCCACCGAAAAAGTGAGCGCTTGCTGTCCGCCAGACAACCACTGGCGCCCGTTTCGACCCCGGCCGGCGAGCTGGCGGTCGGCCAGCAGGAGGATCGGTGGCCGGGATGCCTGATCGTCGGGCAGCGCGAGCAGGGGTCGACGCATCAGCTCGAGACTGGTCGAATCGATGCTGTCGATGTGCTCGAAATCAGGCGGGGCCATCGTCGTGTCTCGGATGCCTCAGACAATCTGCAGCCTGCCTGTTTACCATGAGCCCTGCGGGATGAGCGAACCGTCGCCACTGGAACGCCGATCCGAACGCCGATCCGACCGCTTGATACGCGCGCTCGGCGCGGGCTTCGTCGCCTCGGTCATTGTGGCGACCCTGTATCCGCTGAGCGACTGGAAGCTCCATGCCGACAGCGCCTGGGCCTTCCTGTGGCAGGGTTTGCCGCGCTTCTGGACCTGGTTCGACCTGCTGAGCAATCTGCTCGCCTATCTGCTGCTCGGACTGCTGCTCACGCTCGGCTGGCTCAAGCGGGCACCGCGTGCCACCGCAGTCGGTGCCGTCGGCCTGTTCTGCGTGGTCCTGTCATTCGGACTCGAGGCGACCCAGAGTTTTCTGCCGGGGCGGGTGCCGTCGCTGCTCGACTGGATCGCCAACAGCCTTGGTGCCCTGATCGGCAGCTGGATCGGCGCTCATCTCAATCGATCCGATCGAACTGGTCATCGTCGGGTCTTGCCGGTTGCCGAGCGCTGGTTCGAGCAGGGACCACCCTTCGGTTGGGTGCTCCTGCTGCTGTGGATCTCGACGCAACTGGTCCCGCAGCGGCTGCTCTTTGCCACCGGCAATCTGCGCCCGCTGATGCAGCGACTGATCAACGCCTTCGAACTGCCCGACCCGCCCGATCTGGCCCTGCTCACCGAGGCACTCTGGGGCGACAGCGCGCCGGCAGTCTGGGGCGTCGCGATCGAGGCCGCGGTCGTGGTCTGCGCAGTTTGCGCCACCGGCTCGATCGCCTTCGCGCTGGTGCGCGGATCGCGCCGCCGGCTGATCCTGCTGCTGAGCACAGCAGCGGCCGCCCTCGGGCTGCGCAGCATCGCCATGCAGGGCGTTTACGGTTCGGGTGACGCGCTGGCCTGGCTGACCCCGGGTGCACAGGGCGGACTGCTGGTCGGCACGGCCATCCTGTATGGCCTTGAAACGCTCAGCCCACGGGCCAGGGCGACGATCGCGCTGACCCTGCTGGCCGTCGGCACGCTGCTGGTGAACCTGGCGCCGCCTGACCGCTACTTCGAAGACGCGCTTGCCGGTTTCAGCGCTGGCAGGCTGGCCAATCTGCAGGGGCTGCTGCGCGTGATCGCACTGGTCTGGCCGCTGATCGCGCTGGCCTGGTTCTGGCGACGAACCGGTCGCAGCGCGGGCCGCTCGCTATAATCGGCGATTGACCCTGAAGGCAGGCTGCCGTGAGCCATTTCGCCAAGCACATCTTCTTTTGCCTTAACGAGCGAACCGACGGCCGCGAATGCTGTGCCCACCAGGGCGCCGAAGCACTGCAGGTCCATGCCAAAAAGCGGGTCAAGGAACTCGGCCTGAGCGGCCCGGGGCAGGTTCGCGTCAACAAGGCGGGTTGCCTCGATCGCTGCGAACACGGCCCGGTGGCGGTCGTCTATCCCGAGGGCGTCTGGTACACCTTCGTCGACAAGCTCGACATTGACGAGATCGTCGAGAAGCATCTGCGCGACGGGGAGCCGGTCGAGCGCCTGCGCATCGACTGATCCGATTCGATCAGAGACCCTGCCCCCATGACCGCCCAAACCAGCGTGATCGGCCTGAACGGCGCGGCCGGCCGCATCGACGTTGCAATCGACCGTCCGGCGCAGGGCGCGGTGCGGGGCATCGCGGTGATCGCACATCCGCATCCGCTTTATGGCGGCACGCGCGACAACAAGGTGGTCCAGACCATGGCGCGGGCGCTGCTCGCGCTCGGCTTCGTCTGCTGGCGACCCGATTTTCGCGGCGTCGGCGATTCGGCCGGTGTGCATGACGAGGGCCACGGCGAAACCGACGACCTGATCGTCGTGGTCGACGCCGCCCGTGCAGCCGAGGCCGACGCCCACCCTGAGGCCGATGGTGCCGCGCTGCCCCTGGTGCTCGCCGGTTTTTCCTTCGGCACCTTTGTGCTGTCGCGGGTCGCGGCGCGACTGGCCCAGGCCGGCAAGCCGGCCTCCCGACTGGTCTTTATCGGCGCGGCCGCCTCGCGCTTCACGATCGAGACAGTACCGACAGACACCCTGGTCATCCACGGTGAACTCGATGACACCGTGCCGCTGCAGTCGGTCCTCGACTGGGCCCGACCGCAGGACTTGCCGGTCGTGGTCATCCCGGGTGCCGATCATTTCTTTCACCATCGACTGACCGGTCTCAAGCAGTTGCTGCTGCGCGAGTTGCGCTGAGGGTTGCCAATGGCCGAGCCGCTCGACCCCCGTCTGGTCTATGCCAGAACCGACGACACCGACGACGCTTCGCCGGCGCTCGCCCGCCTGACACCGCCGGCGCGACGGCTGCTGCGCCTGATCGACGGCCGGCGTGCACTCGCCCAGCTGCCCAACCATGTGCGCCCGGGCGAGCTGCCGGGGCTGCTCGACGAACTCGCGGCTTATGGACTGATCGTGCTCTCGGGCATTCTCGAGGAGCTGCCCGCCGGTTGGACCAATGCCCGTGATCCGCGTCTGGACGACTTCAAGCTGCGTGTTCGCGGATCGGTCGAGCGCGAACTCGGCGCCGCCGGACGTGTGCTCGAAGCGCGGCTGCAGGACTGCGTCAACATGACCGTCATGCGCGGTGTGCTGCGCGAAGTCATCGAGCTGGTCCGGATCCGCGCCAGCGTCGAGGCCGCCGATCGGGTCGCGGCGGCGGCCCAGGCAGCCAACACCGCCTGGGCACTGCGCGAGTCGGGCGGTTCGCCCCCGCCTGCCCGGGGCTGAGCCTGCCTCGCCGGTATAATCAATCGTCTTTTCCGACCACTTTTCGCCCTTCAACCGGCGAACACTCCCCCCAGATGTCCTACCGCATCCCGGCTCGTTCCATTGCGTCGCTTCTTGCGCTCACGCTTGCTCTGACGATCCCGATGGCGCCGGCCGGGGCAGCCGGCAAGATCGGTTCGAGCAGCAAGGCCGGGGCAGCCGCCAGCTCGACAAAACCTGCGCCCCCCGGCGTCCCCGCGAGTCAGGGGCTCGGCGCACAGGGCGCCCCGCAGATCGCCGCACGCTCATGGCTGCTCATGGACCTCACCACCGGCCAGCTGCTCGCCGCAAGCGATCCCGACATGCGGGTCGAGCCGGCGTCGCTCACCAAGCTGATGACCGCCTATCTCGTCTTCAATGCGGTCCAGGACAAGAAGCTCGCCCTCGACACCCGCCCGCCGGTCTCGGCCTATGCCTACAAGGCGATCGGCTCACGGATGTTCGTCGAGCCGGCCAGCCCGGCCACCGTCGACGAACTGCTTCACGGCCTGATCATCCAGTCGGGCAACGATGCGGCGATCATCCTGGCCGAGACGCTCGGCGGCAGCGAAGAGGGCTTCGTCAAGCAGATGAATGCGCAGGCCCAGAACATGGGGCTCAAGAACACGCGCTTTACCAATGCCTCGGGTCTGCCCGATGCGCAGCACTATTCCACCGCGCGCGATCTGGCGAGCCTGAGCGCCCGGCTGATTCAGGATCATCCCGATTTCTACAAGCTCTACGCCCAGCGCGATTACACCTTCAACGGCATCAAGCAGCCCAACCGCAATCGCCTGCTGTTCATCGACCCGTCGGTCGATGGCGTGAAAACCGGCCATACCGATGCAGCAGGCTTTTGCCTGATCGCGTCGAGCCGCCGCGACCAGCCGGGGCTGGGCGTCTCGCGACGGCTTCTGTCGGTGGTGCTGGGCACCGCCTCCGAGTCGGCCCGGGCAATCGAATCGCAAAAGCTGCTCAACTACGGCTTTTCGGCCTTCGAGCTGGTCGAACTCTTTCCCAAGGGCAAGCCGCTTGGTGCCTACCGGGTCTGGAAGGGCGCGGTACCGGAGGTCAAGGCCGGATTCAACGGCAGCATCCTGGTCACCGTGCTGCGCGGCCAGGCTGATCGCGCCAAGGCCGACATCGAACGCACCGAGCCGCTGATTGCACCGATCGCCAAGGGCCAGCGCCTGGGCACGCTGCATGTCAAGCTCGACGACAAGCCGGTCGCCGACTACCCGCTGATCGCGCTCGACGCGGTCGAGCAGGCCGGCTTCCTGGGCCGCAGCTGGGACACCCTTCAACTCTGGTTCAAACGATGAACGACCTGCAGACCGTCTATCTCAATGGCGACTTCATGCCGATCGAAGAAGCCCGGGTACCGGTGCTCGATCGCGGCTTCATCTTTGGCGACGGCGTCTATGAAGTGGTGCCGGTCTACCGCCGCCAGCCGTTTCGATGGTCTCAGCACTACACGCGCCTTGAGCGCAGCCTGGGTCGGCTGCGCATCGACAATCCTTTTGACGCCGACGGCTGGCGGGGTCTGGTCGATGCGCTGATCGCCCGCCATCCCTGGGACGATCAGTTCATCTACCTGCAGGTCACCCGCGGCGTCGCAAAGCGCGACCATGCCTTTCCGAAGGGTGTCACGCCAACGGTCTTCGGGATGAGCAGTGCGCTGCCGCTGGTACCCGCGGAGCAGCTTGCCCGCGGCGTGAGCGTGGTGTCGCTGCCCGATGAGCGCTGGCTCAACTGCGACATCAAATCCACCTCGCTGCTGGGCAATGTGCTGGCGCGACAAAGTGCGATCGATGCCGGCGCCGCTGAGTGTGTGATGTACCGCGACGGATTCCTCACCGAGGGGTCGTCGAGCAATATCTGGGTGGTTCGCGACGGTCGGGTACTGGCGCCGCCTCGTGACAGGCTGATCCTCGAAGGCATCCGCTACGGGCTGCTGCATGAGCTGTGCGAGTCGCAGGGCTTGCCGTTCGAGATGTGCCCGATTTCGCGTGCCGAAGTCGAGTCGGCCGACGAACTGATGCTCAGTTCGGCCACCAAGGAGGTGCTGCCGATCACCCGCCTCGACGGCCGCCCGGTCGGCAGCGGCGAGCCCGGGCCGGTCTTTGCCCGGCTGCACGCCGCCTATCAGCAGGCCAAGGCCAGTTCGGCCAGCACCGACCCCGGGGCCTCGCGATGACGTCTGCCGATGCGCCGGCACCCGCCGATGGCCCGGTCGACCGACTCTCGCAGCTGCTGCAGTTTCCGGTCGACTTCCCGATCAAGATCATGGGCGCCCGGGTCGATGAGTTTGCCAACGAGATCGCGGCGGTCATCACCCGCCATGCGCCCGATTTCGATGTCGCGACCCTCGAATTGCGCAGCTCGAGCAAAGGCAACTACCTCGGGCTGACTGCCACCATCCGCGCCACCTCACGCGATCAGCTCGATGCGATCTATCGCGAGCTGACCTCGCATCCGCTGGTCAAGGTCGTCCTGTAGGCAGGCGAGCCAGCTTTTTCATTGCCAGCGACCGTGATCCTCATTCGCCCCTTGCGTGCAGCGCCCTATCTGCCGACGCTCGAGGCGATGCGCGCCTTTACCGCTACCCGCGATGATCAGACCCCCGACGAGATCTGGCTGATCGAGCATCCGCCGGTTTTCACACAAGGGCTCTCCGGAAAACCGGAGCATGTGCTTACTACCACCGAGATTCCCGTCATTCAGACCGAGCGCGGCGGGCAGGTCACTTATCACGGCCCGGGGCAGGTGGTCGCCTACACCCTGATCGATCTGCACAGGCGCGCGTTCGGTGTACGCGATCTGGTCTGCCGGCTCGAAGCCGCCGCGATCGATGTGTGTGCGGCGCACGGCGTGCGCGTCATGCGCAAACCCGGCGCTCCGGGGCTTTACCTGAGTACACCCGAGCCCGGCGCCAAGATCGCCTCGCTCGGCCTGAAGGTCAGCCGAGGCTGCAGCTTTCATGGCATCGCCCTGAACGTCGACATGGATCTGCGTCCATTTGAGTCGATCAACCCCTGCGGGTATGCTGGTCTGGCGGTGACCGATCTGGCGCATGCCGGCCCGGCACGCCATCCCGATCTCGCCCTCGTCGCCCATGATCTGGGCGCAGCCCTGTCCGATCACCTCCAGCGCTCATGACCGATCCTGCCGAACCCGTCAGCCCTGCCGCCCCTGTCACCGCCGCGCCTGCCTACGACCCGTCAGCCAAGCACAAGGGCGCCGGCAAGACCGCCCGCATCCCGATCAAGGTGGTGCCGGCCGAGGAGGTGCTGCGAAAGCCGCCCTGGATCAGAGTACGAGCCGCCACGTCCACCAGCCGCTTCACCGAGATCAAGCAGATCCTGCGCGAGCATCGGCTGCACACCGTCTGCGAAGAAGCCTCCTGCCCCAACATCGGCGAGTGCTTCGGCAATGGCACCGCCACCTTCATGATCATGGGCGACAAGTGCACGCGGCGCTGCCCCTTCTGCGATGTCGGCCACGGCCGTCCCGACCCGCTCGATGCCGAGGAGCCCGACAATCTCGCCCGCACGATTGCCGCACTGCGCCTGTCGTATGTGGTCATCACCTCGGTCGATCGCGACGATCTTCGCGATGGCGGCGCGCAGCATTTCGTCGACTGTATCCGGCAGGTGCGGGCGCAGTCGCCGTCCACCCGGATCGAGGTGCTGGTGCCCGACTTTCGCGGCCGACTCGACCGGGCGCTGGCCATCCTCGAGGCAGCCCCCCCCGACGTCATGAATCACAACCTCGAGACCGTGCCGAGGCTGTACAAAGAAGCGCGCCCCGGCTCCGATTACGCCCACTCGCTCAGGCTGCTGGCCGACTTCAAACAGCGCGTGCCGGGCGTGCCGACCAAGTCGGGACTGATGGTCGGGCTGGGCGAAACCGACGACGAGATCGTGCAGACCATGCGCGACATGCGGGCCCACGACATCGACATGATTACCATCGGCCAGTACCTCGCGCCGACCTCGCATCACCTTCCGGTGCGCCGCTATGTGCATCCGGATGTCTTCAGCCAGTTCGAAGCCACAGCGAAAGCCTTGGGGTTCACTCACGCCGCGGTGGGCGCCATGGTCCGGTCTTCCTACCATGCCGATCAGCAGGCCCATGCAGCCGGCGTCGGCAGTGCGCACTTGAGTGCTGGTTGAACAAACGCCAATGGTGAATAAGTTACGAGTCTGAAGGGGTAATTCACTACTTTCTGCTGCGCGCGATCAATACGCTTTGCCAATCGGTCGTTTGACTTTGCGAGGCGAAAATGGGCGTGGCTGAATTCGGCATTGATTCACTGGGCATCGATATTCCCGCCTTGGATGACGATTCCCCTGAGCGCGCAATGCTGCTCTCGGTCATCGACGAATTCGACTACGGCGTCATTCTGCTCACCAGTCAGGGCGACCTGGTTGTGGCGAACGACATGGCCCGTTGGCATCTGGCGCAGGCATCCGTCTTCCTGCTGCGCAATGGCCGTCCTGTCCCGGCCGAACCCCGAGACGAACGCCGCTGGCGTGCGATGTTGATGCTCACGACGAAAGACGGTCGAAGCCTGGATTTTTTTGGCATCGCACCGTCCATCCTGACAGTCGCGGTCTCGCCAGTCGGGTATCGCGCACGCGCGGGAATGGTTGCGAACGTGCTCGTCACCTTCGGCAAGCAATCGGTCTGTCAGCAAATCAGCCTGACCGCTTTTGCCCAATCTCGCGGCCTGACGTCCACCGAAGCGCGCGTTCTGGAGTCGCTCGCCCAAGGCTACACCCCTCAGCAGACCGCAACAGAACACGGGGTCGCCATTTCAACGATTCGCACCCATGTCCGGCAAGTCCTGTCCAAGACCGGTTGCAGCTGTCTGCGCGACTTGCTCAGTCAGGTTTCTCGCCTGCCACCGATCCGATCGAAGATCAGGTCTGCGCAACAGCACGGCGACCGTCACGCCAGCCGCTGATCCGGATCGATCTGCAGACACCGCCCCAATCACGCACGCTGCACACCTGAGGGACGCCATCGGATCCCGGTTCGCGTGAATCGGGCGCAAACCTTCGACCGACCGCCTTTGCACACCTGCGAGGTCAGTCCATCTGCGCCCGTCATAACCGCCAGCCATTGCTCGCGTGTAACATCCTTGAGGCGATACTTGCCAAGGCAACAACTGGCAGGACCGCGCCACAAAACACGATGACAGACGAGCGATTTCCCGACAACGCCATTGGGCGACTTGCGCAAAGAGGCGTGACCCGTCGATTCGCACGGGGAGTGATTCTGATCCAGGAGGGGGACGAGGGGGACTCGCTCTATATCGTCCTGAGCGGGCAGGTCAAGGTATTCGTCCAGGGTGACGACGGCCGTGAGTTCGTCCTGGGGCTCTTCGACGCCGGCGACTATGTCGGTGAAATGTCTCTCGACGGCGGGCCGCGGTCAGCTTCGGTCATGACCACCCAAACCACCAGATGCTCGGTGGTGTCGCGGGCAGCCTTGACAGACTTTCTGAAGGACCACCCCGAATTTGCCTTCGACCTGCTCAGTCGGGTCATTCGAAGAGCGAGGCTTGCCACCGAGTCAGTTCGAGGACTGGCGTTAATGAACGTCTACAGCCGAATTGCTCAATTGCTGCAGTCTCAACCCAAGGCCAGCGGGAGCCTTGGAGGCCACGGAATCCAGCGCCTGTCCCATCAGGAAATTGCCAACCGTGTCGGATGCTCGCGAGAAATGGTCAGCCGAATCATGAAAGACCTGGCAACGGGCGGGTATCTGTCGGTCGGCCAGGATGTGATTACCCTGATCAAACCCCTTCCAGCGGCCTGGTAGCAACTCCGGCTGCGATCTGCGAGGTGACCAGCTGTGGACTCCGTTTCAGGGTCGCTCGTTCATTCATTTCGCCGATCCGCTGAGCTTCAGGTGTGAGTCGCCCGAAATGCCGAGGTCCTGTGGCAGGCAACGCCTGAGCAGACCGTTTGTGTTGTGCTTGCTGCCTCGCTGCCCAGGCCTCATCACTTCTGATGATGATTTTGTGTTTGCCGGACACTAAGCTTGGCGGTTTGCTCGATTCGGGCGATTCGGTCGACCACGGCGAGATCTTTCGCGTCCAGAGACCCTCAGCCCCTCCCGGCCGAAAGCGTCCGGTGCGCCAGCAAAGACGAACCAAGGAGGAGCGCCATGCAACCGGAATTTGAAGTCAGAACACCCAGCCTTGCAGCGTCGACCGAGCTTTTGGTCATGGCGCCGATACGAGCCGGCTTCGTGCCTGGCCTGGACACCGTGACCTACAAAAGCCGGGTTCAGACGCTTCTCAGGCAGCTTCATGCTGGCCGGCAAGGGCTGCACGAATACCGACCGCTTCGTGCGGTCTCAGACGCGGTGGAGCGCGTCGGCGTCATCCGCTCGCTGCGGGTGGCCGTCGTCGAGGGCCGAAACGAAACAGATGACCGTATCCTGCTTTCGGTGCACTTCGACGGCTCCTACGAGGCATACGCGAGGACAATCTGGCAGCGGGCCGCACGCCTGCTCGACCTGATCTTCTGCAACTCCGAGGCTTACGTCACCGGATGGGACCACTCGTTCGATGACTGGGCCTCCTGGATCCGCTCGGTGCAGGTGCCCACGCCGTTCTTTTATGCGTCGCCGGGCCTGACCTTCCAGGACCAGACCTACCTGCTGATGCACGAGCGCCGCGACCGGGGCGGCGCCGGCGACGAAACTGCCCGCACGCGCATCGCCGTGCCGACGGCCGAGGAGATCGCTTGGTCGATCCTCAGCCGGGAGCTAGACCCAACCAAGCGCGACGATGAGCAGGACGCAGGGGGTTCGCTGGTCAGGACCGAGAAGTTCCGCCAGAACCTCGGTGCACTGGCGGCGCTTTATCGCCTGGCCGATTGGTACCGCCCCGACACGCCTGACGGCGCCGTGCTGCGCAACGCCGCGCACGAATTGCTGCCGCAACTGGTCGACGCCTTCGACTGCGCAGGCCACAACCGTACGCTGGCCGAGGCCGTGAAGATCGCTGCCGGGCGGCAGTTGGAAAGGCCGCTGGCCTGGTTCCGCACCGGGCTAGACGATGTGCCGCCCGCCCGATGCGGCACTGAACTGCCAGAGCATTCGCCGCAGCCGCAGCCGGCCGATGATGTGCAGGGTGGCATCCTCGCACCGTTCGAAGGTGCGCCCGATGGTGCGATGGTCCTGCTGGCCTTCGACGGCCCGGCCGCCGCTTTCGCGTTCCTGGATGGGTTCCAGACGACGACGCGGGACGGCAAAGACACACCCGCCGATGCGCAGCTCGTCAATCTCGCGCTCACGCTCGAGGGTCTGCGTACCTGCGGGCTGACGGCGGCACAGCTCGAGGCCTGGCCCCCGGAGTTCCGGCAAGGCATGGCGGCGCGAGCCGGGCTGCTGGGCGACGTGCGCTGGAACCACCCGCGCCGCTGGGTACTGCCGCGCCGCAATGGCGGGCTGCCGCCCAACCCGACGCGCAATGACAGCGGCTTGGCACCCGTCCCGCTGGAGTCGGTCCATGCGATCGTTCAGTTCCGTCGGCGACCCGTGGCGGGTAAGCGTAGCGACGCCGTCGCGGCGATCGCCGAGGCGATCGAGCAACTGCCGCGAAAATTCTCCGGCGTCACCCTGCTGTCGGTGCAGTGGCTCGCACGACAGTTTTATGGCAAGGACACGGTCGATCACTTCGGCTACATGGATGGGCAATCGCAGCCGACTTATGACCGCCGTCCGGCCGATAGCCCGTATTCGAACCAGGTTCACCTGGGCGAGGTGCTGGTTGGCTACCCCAACGCCGCCGATCGCGAATGCGACCTGGCGGTCAACCGCGACCCGGAGCTCAGCAGCCTGCTTCGCAATGGCAGCTTCCTGGTCGTGCGCAAGCTGCGCCAGGACGTCGCAGGCTTCCACGACGCAGCGACGAAGGCGGCTGGGGCCACCGACATCGATGACGCCGGGATCCGTGCCCGGATGATGGGCCGTTGGCCGGCCGACGCCACTGCCCATCGGGGCGAGCCGCTGGCCGAGATGGGCAGTGGCGGCATCAACGACTTCGACTACCGCGGTGACGAGCACGGCGACATCACGCCGCTGGCCGCGCACATCCGGCGCGCGAACCCCCGCAGCTCGACCCTGGACACCGAATTCCCGAAGCCCCCGCCCGGCGGGCGGCCGCCGCGGATCGTGCGCCGCAGCCTGTCCTACGGGCCACCGGTGCCTGCGGACGGCAATCCCGACGATGTCGACCGGGGCCTTGTCTTCATGGCCTACAACGCCAGCATCGCCGAGCAGTTCGAGGTCATCCAGGGCTGGCTGGCCGGTGGCAACAGTTCGCGCGGCTACTCCGGCGCCGCCTGCCCCTTCCTCGGCGTGCCCGAGGCAGGGCGCGAGCGCAACTTCCGCTTCCTGAACGGTACAAGCACGGTCCATATGACGCTCGATGGCAGCGATGACCTGGGGGCCGAGCCCAAGCCGCTGGTCAGCCTGCAATGGGGTCTGTACGCCTTCGCACCCTCGCGCTCGGCGCAGGCACGCCTGGCCGAGATCGCGAAGGGAGCCGGCGCAACTGCCACGCTGCCCTGGTCGGTCGACCGTGGCCAGCAGCTGATCGATCGCTTGCGACGCAAGGAAGCCGATGCCGGCGCCGTCGCAGGCGCCGCGGCATGGAAGGCCGCGCTCGAAGACCCCGAGCCAGTGGCCCGCTTCGACAGCGCGTCGATCTGGGCCGCGGTGCGGCAGCTGCACGGGGGCTTGCTGCGCATCCCCTACGGGGTCTTGGTGGCAACGCCCGAGCTGGTGGACGAGGTGCTAAGCGACGAGACCCGCTACACCGTTGCCGGCTACCGGCGGCGCCTGGTCGCCGCAGGCATGGGCCCGATCTTCCTCGGCCGCGACGCCGACGACCCGGAGTACGCGCGGCTGTCAGCGGCGTGCAACCAGGCCGTCGAAGACATCGGGATGGCACAGGCGTTCGCAGACGGACGCAACGCGGCCCTGGCCTGGCTCGACAGCTGGCTCGGCTATGCCGAGGCGATCGCCCGGGACTACGGCGACCCCACCTGGGAAGCCTCGGTCGACCCTCGCGAGCTGGTCGCCCAGACGCTGGCAAACTTGTGCGAAACCTGGTTCGGCCTGAACGACACGACCCCCGCAGAAGGCGGCCGTCAGCTGTTCCAGCGCGGCGTGCTGGACTGGGAATGGCGGCCCGGGGATCCGGTGTTCTACCCGGGTCACTTCACCGCCGCCTCGCGTGCGACTTTCCAGCCCGAGCCCTCGGCCGAGGTCATGCGGCTGGCCGCCGAGCATGGCCATGCGCTGACAAGCGCCCTGACCGAATTCATCAAGAAAGAGGGAGCGGCGTCGATTACCGCACCGGTCACCCGGGCGGTGCTTGACGACCTCTGGGAGGCGAGCCCGCAGGATGCCGTTCACACCATTGCCGGCGCGTTGATGGGCTTCCTGCCGACCACTGAGGGCGTGTTGCGGCGCGTGCTGACCGAGTGGACGCGCGACGGCACGCTGCTTGAGCTGAGTGGGCGTGTGCAAGGCGTGGGCCTGACAAATTGGGATACCGCTGGGCCGATCGTCTCGCCCGCTCTGCGGCGGGCAATGAAGTTCCGCCCTGTGCCCGAGCAGATCTGGCGCGAGGCAAAGACGGCGCACCGGCTCGAGGGCGCCGGCGGAACCAGCATCGAAGTCCACCCCGGCGACAAGCTGGTACTGGGGCAGGTTTCGGCCACCCACGCGCAGCTCGAGCAGGGCAAGGCTGCCGACGTCTTCGCGATGTTCGGTGGGCGCCGCGGCGCCGGGCAGCCGACGCATGCCTGCCCCGGCTATAGCGCTGCCATCGGTGCGATGGTGGGTCTGGTGACGGCCTTGCTCGGACCGTTACGGGGCGGGCTTGCACCCTCGACGGCGGGCGTGCTGGTCTTCCGCGGCACGACACAGCACCCGGTTGAGCAAGCCACCCCAAGTTGGCAGAAGGCCACGCTCGCCGTCGGGCCGGGGGAGAATCGTCGACTGCTTGGCTTCGGAGACTCCTGGTTGCGCTTCCAGATCGAGAACAGCACGACCGGCAGCGACCTGATGCGCGCACTCGCCGATCTGGGCTACGACACCCGCAACTTCGCTCCGAACGGCTCTGCCAAGCATGGCTACCGTCTGGCGCTGATGGCCCAAGAACTTCCCTCCAATGGCAAGTCCATCTATGGAACGCTGCGCAAACTCGTCAAGGCCGGTACGCCCCCTTTTGCCGTACTGCTTGGCGCAGGAGGCAATGACTTTATCGACGGCGTCGACACCAGTCCGCTGACCGGCTGCCTGCAGAATGGCGCCGGCTCGGTGCTTGACCGGGTGCTGAACCGCGAGGGCGCGAATCCAGCGTACGACCAGCAACACCTGAATGACTTCCTCGTCAGTATGACCGGCCATCTGACATTCATCGTGACCGAGCTGGCCCGTGCCGGCGGGGGCATCGGCTCGCCGACGCAGGTCCCTATCGTGGTCCATGCCTATGACCATCCATGGCCCAACGGCGAAAAATACATTTTCCTCATGTGCCCGTGGCTCAAACCAAGCTTTGAACGCAAAGGCTATACCTCCGCCGATCTGACCACTACCGCCGGCCTGATGTCCACGTTCATCGACCAGTTGAACGACGCCTATGCCCACACCATCAATACGCTTGCCGGGACGGGCATCCGCGTTACTTTCGTTCGCCTGACCGGCGTGCTGGCGGAGACCGCCGAATTCAAGCAGGGCGATTACAGGGCTGTCTGGAAGAACGAGATGCACCCCAACAAGACCGGGTTTGCGGCGCTGGCGAGGCACTTGCATACCCACGGGTTGATGCCGTTGGTGCCTCCCATGCCAGTCATTTAGTGACCGGCGCGGCAGGGCTGTCAGACCTGCCCGGCGATGCCCATGGCCTGCAAGCGGGCTCGTGCATCGGCCTCGACCGGCGCGGCGGCGTCGGGGCACGAGTCTTCGCGCAGCAGCCGCACGCGCAGCAGGTTGTTCAGCGCCGCCTCGCGCGCCGACTGCCGGCGGGCGGCCGAGGCGTCGGCCCGGGCCAGCCGGCGCCAGGCGCGGCCGTGGTCCCCCTGCTCAAGTGCCACCGTCGCCATCGCGCGCCAGCCGGCGGCTTCCCCCAGCCGTTCACCGGCACGCGCCCGCTGAAGCAGACGGCCCGCCCACCGCATGGCCTCGTCGGGCCGACCGGCCTCGACCGACATCTCGACCAGCCATCCGTAGTACAGGGTCGTGAAGAAAAGGACCCGGTGGTTCTCCATCCAGCGGACGGCCTCGGCGGTCTCGGCAATCGCGGCTGGGTCGCGGTAAAGGCGCCAGCGAGCATAGCCGCCCACCGCACGGGCAATCGACAGGGGCAGCAGCGCCCGCGATCGCTGCGCCAGTTCGGTCGTGGCGGCGACGACGGCAAGGACATCGTCCCAACGCCGCTGCCATGCAAGCACCACCATTTCCCAGTTACGCACCGAATTCGCCACCGGATGGTTGGGCTGGCCAACGATCAGCGCACGGGCACGGTCCAGCGCGTCGTGCGCGGCGACGAAGTCACCGCGGTCGCCGTGGACGCTGGCCAGGCAAGCCAAAGTGAAGGCAGAGCCGATTGCGAGGCCGCTGCTGCGTTGCGACTGCGACTGCTTGGTGTGCAGCGCGATGTCCATCGCCGCCAGCGCCGCAGGGTAGCGGCAAACGGCAGCGAGTACCTGGCCCAGTGTCGCGTCCACTTGCGCCAGCAGCCGCGGATTGCCCAGCGCCAAGGCAAGCGATCGCGCCTCCTCGGCCAACCGCGAGGCGCGGCGCGGCTGTCCGAAGACATAGCACAGGTACGCTTCCCAATAGAGCGATCGTGCGAGCAGTTCCTCGCCGCCGAGTTCGCGCGCCGTCTGGACACAGCGCTCGACGAGCGGCAGCGCCTCAGGAAGCGCCAGCGGATCGAACATGCAGGTCATACCCAATCGATGCACAAGCGAACACCAGCGCGCGCTTGCCGGGGCAGCCTCGATGCCGGCGAACTCAGCCGCCTCGATCGCCGCCAGGTACTGGCGACGCGCGCTGTCGAAGGCGCCAAGGCGCATTGCCTCGTCGGCGGCGGCCTCGCAGCGCTGGGTGGCCTGCGGCCAGTCGCCCGCGGCGCGGGCGTGGTGGGCCAGCGATTCCAGCCGTTCGATGGGGTCGAGCATGCCGGGGGCCAGGGTCTCGATGCGTTGGACAACCCGGCGATGGAGTGCGACGCGGCTGTCCAGCGGGATCAGCTCATACACTGCATCGCGCGACAGGCCGTGGCGAAAACGCACCGCGTCGGCGCTTTCAGCGTACAGCAGGTCGGCATCAGCCAGCTGTCGGAGCACCGTCTCCTGGATACCGCCAGGAAGCAGCTCGCCGATCTGCCAGCGTGGCGAGCGGATGCCGAGGACGGCGGCTGCCTGCACCGTGCTGAGTGCCGGCGGGTCGAGGCTTTCCAGGCGCGTCGCCATCAGCGACTTCATCCAGCTGCCCGAGCCGGCGCGTGGGCCGTTCTTGCGCAGCTGGCGCCAGCCCGCCTCGCCCCGGTGCCGCAGCATCTGGCACAACTCCTCGACGAGCAGCGGCACGCCGCCGGCGTATTCATGCAACTCGTCCTCGATAAAGGGATTGGTGCCGGGCACCAGGGCTTGGACAATGCCGCGCGTTTGCGCCGGCGTGAGCGGTTGCGGACTGATGGCCACACGAGCCGTCTTCGCATCCAGGTCCTCCGCCTCGCGAGAGGCGACGACAACATGCAGCGCCGACGTGGCGCTCAGAACATCATTGAGAAGCTGGCGGCTTGCGTCATCAGCCCACTGCCAGTCATCGAGCAGCAGCACATGACGGCCGTCGTCACACTCGGAGAACAGCCGCAGACATCGAGTGCGCAGGTCCTGAACGTCTGGCGTGCCTGGCGCGGCGTGCAGCGAGACGTCGCCGGTCTGCGTCGCCAGCAGCTGACGGAAGGGCTCGAGCACCGGCGTGATGCCGTACGACTCGCATCCACCGCGCAGGACGATCCGGCCGCAGCCGGCGAGCTGGTCTGCAAGCTCGTCGAGCAGGCGTGTCTTGCCGATGCCGGCCGGCCCGCGAATCTCGGTGACGCGCTGCCCGCCGGCCTCGCCCGAGCATGCCTTCAGCAGTTCGGCGAGGGCCCCGTCCCGCCCCAGCAGCGGCGACCGGCCGACCGAGCCGCGGGCATCGATGCGTCGGCGAAGCGCCCTGAGCCCGGTCACGCGCACGGTTCGCACGGGGACAGCGCGTCCTGGCAGCGACAGGTTGGCCTCACCGTCGTTGTCGAAGAATGCGAGTTCGGGGCCGAGCGAGTCGGCATCGGCCAGGATGCGGCCTCGCCCGGCGAAGGAGGCGAGCCGCGCCGCGGTGTTTGCGGCGTCGCCGACAACGTCGAGTTCGCCACGCGCACGGTCACCAGGCGACACGTAGACGAGCCCGGAATGCACGCCCGAATGCAGGGCCAGGCGCTGCAGCCCACCCGGCAGCCGCAATGCCGGCCAAGCGGCCACCGCGGCGTGCACCTCAATTGCCGCCTCGCACGCATGGCGTGCGTCGTGTTCCGAAGCGATCGGATAGCCGAACACGGAGAGGCTGCCATCGCCCTGCGTGCGCACGACCTTCCCGCCGTGGCGTGACACCGCCACCGCGACTGCCCCGCGCACATCCTCCAGCAATGCCGCGAACGGCTCGAACTCCAGCTGGCCTGCCAGCACGCTGGAGCCACTCAAGTCTGTGAATAGGAGCGTCAGGAATTGGCGCCTGGGCGCCGGTTCGATGCCACCACCTGTGAGTGAGCCCATATCTGAAGTTTCAATCACTTGCGAACTCGAAATGTCGGCAGTGTCCTCGCGCCCGTCCACAGATCAAGGCCAGGTGTGCCTCCCCGGTGCAAGCCAGCCGTCGCGGCAGACTGCGATTGCATTCTACAGGACCAACCGGCAGATTTGGCGGTCAGATCTGGGCAGCGATGCCGGTGAAGGGTGGGAAGCGCCGTTCACCCGGCAACTGGCGTGCACAGTTCAATGAGTGTGCCGTCCGGCGCGCGGACATAAGAGACTGTCTGGCCCCAGGGCTTGGCTACCGGCGGGGCCAGCTCCGTGGCGCCATGCTTGATCGCTGCCAGGTGCGCTTGCTGAACGTCTTCGGTGAGGAGAGCGATCTCCATACCCAGGGGTTGCCGGGACTCGCTTGCATGCACGTGACCGGCCGGAAAGTTCATCGCTCCCAGTGCATGAGAGGCAAAAGCGAGGGTGGTTTCGCCTGTCATGAGCTCGCCGTAGTCACCTGAGTCGTGAAGGAACTTCCGCTGGATACCGAATGCCCGCTCGAAAAACTGGAGCGAGTCCGCAACGCGGGGGACGTAGACGATGGTGTACCCGAGCTTCATGGTGTGGGAGCCTGCTGTTGAGAGCGTAACCAGCGCGGCGCGCGCGTCTTGCCGCATCACCCTCGCCCAGATGCGACTGGCACTGAAGGCGTGAGCAATCAGCGTCGCACGCGTGCGATCACCTCGGCACAGGCCAGCACAACCGCCAGGATGACCGAGTTGGAGACCAGCCCGGCAACCATGGCGTCGACAGAACTCGAAGACGCGTTTGGCATGGTGGCAGGAAGCATCACAGCGACAAACACCACGCCCAGGACCAGCGGAATGACTCGCCCAGTCACCGCAGCGGTTCGGCGCATCGTCACCACCAGTGCGACGATCAACCCGATGCGAAACAGGTCGGTCAGCTGCGAGAGCACGAGATCAATCACGACGACGCTCTGGTCGACACTCGACCCGGGCCAAGGCGTTGATGCCTCCTCGGCCCGGTGATCGGCACTGACTTATCTGCCGGTATCACCAGCGAAGATGTCCTTCTTGTGTGTACCACCCGGCACGAAAAGGGCGCCGATGATGACCGTCATGACAGCGATCACGATGGCGTACCACAGGCCCGAATAGATATTGCCGGTCTGTGCCGAAATCGCGAAGGCAGTTGCCGGCATCAGGCCACCGAACCAGCCGTTGCCGATGTGGTACGGCAGGGACAGGCCAGAGTAGCGGATGCGGGTCGGGAACAGTTCAACCAGCATGGCGGCGATCGGACCGTAGACCATCGTCACCAGCAGAACCAGGTAGGTCAGGGTGAGGATGATCGTGATCTTCTGCGAGGTGAAGATGTCAAAGAAGTTCTGAGCCTTGACAACGGTCGTGTTGTCGGCCGGCACCAGCGGGTAGCCGGCCTGCTTCAGCGCAGCATTGAGCTTGGAGTCGAAACTGGCCTTGGCCTTCTTCAAATCGTCGCCTGTCAGCTTGCCGGCGTCGTACGACTCGATTGACGTACCACCCACCTTCACCACCGCCGGCGTACCCGGTGCTGCGCCTTCGATGGTGCTGTAGTTCACTGAGGTCCGTGCCAACTGGGCCTTGGCAATATCACAGGATGACGTGAACTTGACCGTGCCGGTCGGGTTGAACTGGAACGAGCAGTCTTTCTCATCCACCGTGACCGTCACCGGGGTTTGGTGGGCAGCGTAGATAGCCGGGTTGGCAGTCTTCGTCAGGAAGTTGAACACCGGCAGGAAGGTCAGGGCCGCCAGCAGGCAGCCTGTCAGGATGATCGGCTTGCGGCCAATGCGATCGGACAGCGCGCCGAAAACAAGGAAGCCACCCGTGCCCAGAATCAGCGACCAGGCCACCATCACATTGGCCGTGAAGCTGTCGACCTTGATCACGTTCTGCATGAAGAAAAGCGCGTAGAACTGACCGGTGTACCAGACCACGGCCTGCCCCGCGACGAGGCCGAGCAGTGCGATCAGCGCGATCTTGCCGTTTTTCCAGTTGCCGAAGGCTTCGCTCAATGGCGCCTTGGAGGTGCGGCCCTCTTCCTTCATCTTCTTGAAGGCGGGGCTCTCGTTCATTTGCAGGCGGATGTAGAGCGAGATCGCCAGCAGGAATATTGAGGCGATAAAAGGAATGCGCCAGCCCCAGGCATTGAATGCCTTGACCATGGTCGGCTTGCCGTCGGCCATCAGTACCGCGACGCCGTCCTTCATGAGAGGCACGTCGGGGTAGTTGCCGTTGACATAGCCCTGGACCGACAGAATCACGATCAGCGACAGCAACAGGCCCAAGGTGGCGGTGGTCTGGATGAAGGCCGTGAAGTAGCCACGCTGGTTGGCTGGGGCGTGTTCGGCCACGTAGATGGCCGCACCACCATACTCGCCACCGAGCGCCAGGCCTTGCGCCATGCGCAGCAGGATCAGGATGACCGGAGCGGCAACCCCCCAGCTTTCGTAGTTAGGCAGTATGCCGACCAGGAAGGTCGACACACCCATGATGACAATCGTCATCAGGAAGGTGTACTTGCGACCGACCAAGTCACCCAGCGAGCCGAACACAAGGGCGCCGAACGGACGCACGATGAAGCCCGCCGCAAAGGCGAGCAGCGCAAACACGTTACGGGTGTTCTCGGGGAAAGCGGTGAAAAACTGCGCCCCGATGATGGCGGCAAGAGAACCGTAGAGGTAAAAGTCGTACCACTCGAAGATCGTCCCTGCGGAAGAGGCCGCGATGACTTTCCGTTCTTCGCGGGTCATCGCACGGGATCGCTCGCGGGCATCGGTCGTCATGTCCGTCGTCGCCATTTTGCTTGCTCCATGTCTATATCTGGCTCAGTGGCCAGAGGTTTTTGAACCGTACTTGAACCGCGGAATGCGTCGTTTGCTCAACTGCCCGAGCCTGGAGTGCCAGGTTCTCGCGAAGCGCAGCTGGTCGGGCCTATTGATCTTGCCTATTGATCCTGCCGAGGGCGCACCCGGGCTCACCACCAACCGTTCCTGCCGCCCAGCATTTTTCAGCTGAAAGCTGCAATCGACCGTTCGGCAGGAAGCCGAGCCGGTCAAGGTAACAAAATGGTAATCGTTGCGCAATGCGCGCGCTCAACCCTGACTGGGGCGATGCGTCGAGAAGCGTAAAGGGCCTCTCGGCACCCGCAGCTGACAGCCACTTATCCCTCACTTGACCCAACCAGCCTCGTCGATACCCGGGGCGCATCAGGGCAGTGAGATACTCCCGGACTGGATTGCCCCTGGTTGGCCGGACAACCTGTCCCGATCTGCAGCGGGTGCCGTCAGACCGCGCATGAACGACACGCAATACACCACCTTGCCGAAGTGGCCCAATGCTTATCCGGCCAGCGGCGCCAGCGCCACCCTGAAACGCCTCAACGAGGATTTCATCGTGACCGAACTGCCGCTGCATCTGCCCTGCGGTGAGGGCGAGCACCTCTGGCTGGACATCGAAAAGAACGGTGCCAACACTGCCTTCGTCGCTCAGCAGCTGGCCGAGGCCGCCAGGGTGCAGGAAGTGGACGTGGGCTATGCCGGCCTCAAGGACCGCTACGCCATCACCCGTCAGTGGTTCAGCATTTATCTGCCGAAAGGCGAGACGCCCGATTTGACCCAGCTTGAGCACCCGGAATTCAAGGTACTGAGCCAGAGCCGCCACGTGAAGAAGCTTCGCCCCGGCGATCTGCAGGGCAACCGATTCCGCATCGTGCTGCGTGATGTGACCGGCGAGCGCGATGCGATTGAGGCCAATCTCAAGGCCATTGCCTCACATGGCGCACCCAACTACTTCGGCGGTCAGCGTTTCGGCCACGGCGGCGGTAACGTCGAGCAGGGCCGAGCCATGCTGGCGCGCGAAATCCGCGTGCGCAACCCGAAGAAAAAAGGCATCTACCTGTCGGCGGTGCGCTCCCTCGTCTTCAATGACGTGCTGGCGCTGCGAATTCAGACCGGACTCTGGGGCCAGACCCTGCCCGGTGACGTGATGAACGAGGCGGGCCAGCCCACCGGACCGCTCTGGGGGCGGGGCCGCGTGACCACCACCGATCAAGCTCAGGCCCTGGAAAACGCAGTGGCTGAACGTCACGCCACCTTGTGTGCGGGCATGGAATATGCCGGTCTGGATCAGGAGCGCCGCGCACTGGTGGCGAGCCCGACGGACATGTCGTGGGAATGGCCGCAAGCCAATCAACTGGTGCTCACTCTCTCTTTGCCCGCCGGGACTTACGCCACGACCGTTCTGAACGAAATTCTTCGCACCACAGAGCCTGACCGGTACTCAGACAACGAGTCTGCGGCGGCCGGGCCGGAATAAAACGTCGCTCAGGCGACGAAAACGCTGTTGCACGTGCGGTGCAACGAGGGGTCAGGCGGCACCGAGCGCTACCGGTACTTTGCGGCCGTGATGAACTGGGCAAAGGTCTCGCACCAGACCACCACCGCTGTGTACCTGGCAGGCTCGATGCCAGCAGGAATGGGCACCACAAAGTTTTCAAAGGTCTTGACGTCGCCGACACGCGCCATGCGGCTCTTGAGACGATTGAAGTCTGCCTCGGTCTCGACGAACTCGGGCGAGAGGTAGAGCTTGTAGTCCGGGCCCGGGGCAAGCCTCCCGGCCAGCGAGATTGCCTGCGGGGCAATCGACACGACGCCTTCACCCCAATGCAATGCATCACTGTCTTTCAAGTCTCGCTTGAACGTCCCTGTGAACAGAACCTCAGATGTTGCTGCCTTCAGTTCCTCAGCGGAAGGAACGGGAGGCGCGATCAGGATGGGCAGCGCATAAATGCCTGCCGCAAAGCCTGTTGCAGCGAAAGCACTGTGGGAGGCGACCAGCAGCAGGGTTCTTCGTTTACTCATTGGCGGGAGAGGGAGGAAAGTTGGTCAGCTTGCCAGCCACCTGACCCTGGCGCAATGCTGACGATTGAGCAACTGGATCCACTGGAAAAACAGCGCTACCGGCACGCGATCCTTCAGCGACATACCCTGCTGTGAGCGTGTTGTCCCCAAGCGGTCGGTCACACCTGTCCCCGGCACAGCCTCCATAGACGACCACCACAAACACTGCGATGCAAGTTACCCCACTCCCTGATGCCGAACCCGTTCACGAAGCGCTTGCACTCGCGCCAGAGCCTGAGCCGCAGCGTCTGTATCCGCACATGCCCATCGACGTGCGCAGTGTGTCGCTGGCGGCCATCGCGCTGATGCTCAGCATCTTCATGCTGCACTGGGCCAGCGCGGTCTTCATTCCTCTGCTGCTGGGCGTGATGGCGAGTTATGCGCTGTCGCCCGCGGTGCAGAGAATGCAGCGCTGGCGCATTCCGCGCGCGATCGGGGCGGCAGTGCTGCTGACTGCGATCGTATGCGGCTTTGGATCGATGCTGTATTCGCTGAGCGACGATGCCACGGCGCTGGTCGACTCGCTGCCCGACGCGGCGCACAAACTGCGCGAGGCCGATCGAGCGGCCGCACTTCAACATCAAGGACTATCTTTGGGCCAGCACGCTCGGTCTGGTGGGTCTGGTGGGTCTGGCGGGACAGGCGATGGGGTGCTCTTCATCACGTTCTTCCTCCTGGCGTCGGGCGACAGCTTTCGCCGGGAGCTGCCACTCGACATCATTCGATGAACGATCGCAGCCTATGCAGGCGTAAAGTAGGCCGTATCGGTCATGGCGGCCACGCTCAACCACTGCGAAGCCTGAATGGCAGGCTGATCCAGCAAGGCAAGCCATTGACGCCAGCCATTCCAATCCACCCAGAACCGCCAATATGACCGTGACCTGCTCTATCCGTTACCAGATCGATCCCTTTCAGCGCGTGGCCTTCAAGGGGTTCACCGAGGCACGGCGCCGAATCATTCAGCGTTGCGCCGGTCATCTGGAGACTGTCGGCTCGACTGTCGATCTGTCGCCACAGGTGACGCCATGATCGCGGTGATCTTTGAGGTCGAACCTCAGCCGGGTGCAGCCGCCCGTTACTTCGAGCTCGCAGCCGCCATGAAAGCCGAATTGATGTCCATTGACGGATTCATCTCGGTCGAACGATTCGAGAGCCTTGCCAATCCCGGGAGATTCTTGTCCTTGAGTTTCTGGCGCGACGAAGCCTCGGTGCGCGCATGGCGTTGTCATGGCATGCACCGCCAGGCTCAGCAGGAAGGCCGCAGCGACGTGCTCGCTGGCTACCGGCTGCGTGTTGCCAACGTGGTGCGCGACTATGGGCTGCATGAACGCGACGAGGCACCCCCAGATTCGCGAGGCGCGCTGATCTGACACCGTGAGCCCCCCATGAACCCCGGCTGGCCAGCGCCAGCGAGTTGGCGAAGGCTGCATCAATCACGCCAGCGACGGCCAGCGGCCTCGAACTCACACACTCGGGTCGGGCGTGGCTCCAGGGGATGGCCGGTCAGCCGCCCGGCAGCAAAGCCTCGATCTCGACGCGCAGACTCGCGAAATCGAGCCGCCCAAGCCGGCGCTGCCTGATTCGCCCATCACGCCCGGCCAGCCAGGTGAGCGGCGTGGCCTCGACACCGCCCCATGCCGCCACCGTCTGACCCATCGGGTCGAGCGCCACCGGAAACGGCAGTCGACGACTGGCCGCAAAGTGCAGGACACGGTCGGGGCGGTCGTAGGGCATGGCCACCGCCAGCAGCTCCAGGCCACGGGGCTGATAGTCGTTATGCAGACGAACCAGCTCGGGCATTTCGGCGACGCACACCGCGCAGGTAGTCGCCCAGAAATTGACCAGCACAACCCGGTCGCGAAGCTCGGCGGCGCCGATCCGACGGCCATCGATCAGGGTGTAGGTGAGATCCGGAAGGCGCGAGGGCCCGCCCGAAAAGCGACTGAACTGGCCATCCGAGAACCGATGCCAGGCCCAGGCTGCCATGCCGGTCGCAGCCAGTCCGAGCGCGGCCCAGGCCAGGCGGCGGCGCGGCGACTGAAAGGTTGGGGAGTGCTTGTCGGGAGGGGTCGACATACTGGCCGCAGAAACGCCGAAGAAACAATCGGCCCTCAGTCTAACCGCGCTGATCAACAGGTGAAGCGAGCGTCGACGTGATATTCGAAGTGAACACATACTCTCTTGACGACCCCTGATCCAGCGGGGAGGCAGGGCGCTGTCGCTCGGGTAACTGCGGTAGCGGGCAGTCGATGACCACGCACAGCACACGAAGAAAATCGCGCGGCTCGATCCCGGCGTCAGCTGGCAGCGTTTCGACCAGATGGCGCACCAACAGTGGCTTGGCCAGCGGCGGCAGCAGCGACACCTGCGCGACCGCACGCTCAAGTGCATCCAGCGTCAGGGCGCCGGACGAGCCGCCGATCGAGGCCAGCCCCAGCGCCCGGATCGATGCATTGGCAGCCCGATCGGCTCGCGCCTCGTTCAGATCGACACTGGCCGCCAGCAGCCCGAAGAGCACCCGGATACTGCGGGCGGCGATCGGCTCGAGCATCACCGAGCGGCCCATCTGCCTGGTGCGCGGCATCAGCCGCACGCGCAGCAAGGTGAAGTAGATCCACTCGCGCAGCGTGAGGCGTCCGTCGGCGACCACCACCGCCCGGGCAGTCTCCAGCAGGCTCTGGCGGGCCGAGGGCGACATCATGCGCAGCCGCGCCACGGCCAGCTCCAGCAGCGGCCACTGCAGCGGCCGCAGGCAGGTCATGGGCAACTCCAGCAGCGCCTGGCGCAGTTGGGCATGTCGGGCCGCCGCGCTCGACCATCCATCGCCCCAGCGGGGCTCGGGCGCCTCCTGCCCGGGCACCTGCAGCATCGCGATGACCAGAGCGGCCGCACTGGTTGGCTCCCGGGTCGCCTGCACCAGCCGCATGGTGGCGGTCGGCGGCGGCTGATCGAAGTGCTCGCCGATATCGGCGTGTCCGGCAATCCAGGCCATCCCGGTGGTTTCGAAGTCGAGCACCGGCAGCGCCGGTTCGCGACGATCGGGCTCGGGCAGCACCTCCGATGGGATCGCGTCGCGATGGCGCCCGTAGATTCGCCGCACACGTTCACGAAGCGGTGGATGGGTGGCAAACCACTGAGCCGAGGGCGCGATGCCAACCAGCATCAGATGGCTGAGGCTGCGCAGATAGGGATGACGGCCCAAAGCATCGCGGCGGATCGTGCTTCGTGCGAGCACCGGCGCCGCAGTCGCCTCTGCCTGGCTGGGATGACCGTCTTTCGCCTCATCAGGCAAACCCCGTCCGAATCCGGCGATCTTGCGCAGCGCGCCGCCCAGACCGTCCCGGCTGCGCGTGAACTCGATCGCCTGCGCATCGGCAAAAAACTCGCGCTGGCGGCCCACACCCGCCTCGATCGCCCTGGCTGCGAGCACCCCGAGGGCACCAACGCCTGCCAGCACGACGCCCACCAGCGCCATCGGCACGGCGAGCAGTCCGTCGAGGCCGGCTTGCGCTGCGCCACGTCGCGCCCGCGCAAGCAGCGAATACCCCATCTGCGCCACCAGATTCAGCCCGTAATTGAGCCCGACCAAGCGGGTATTGAGCCGTACATCGCCGTTGACGATATGCGAGACCTCATGGGCCATCACGCCCTGCAGCTCATCGCGGGTCAGTCGCTCGAGCGCGCCACGGCTGGCGACCACCACGGCGCGATTGCGATCGAGCCCGGCGGTCAGGGCATTGATCGACGGCTCGTCTTCGAGCACGAAGGCGCGCGGCACACCGATCCGGGCGGCGATCGCGAGCTCTTCGAGCAGATTCTGCAGACGACGATGCAGGGGATCGTTGACCGGATCGACCGGCACAGCACCCAGACGCCTAGCAATCAGTGCGCCGTCATCACGCAGCCGCGCGGTCTCGATCCAGGCGCCGCCCACGATCAGACCGGTCACGACCAGCGTGTTGGTGAGAAAAAACCCTCTCGGATAGGGTGCCGTCCCGAAGAGCAACTGCCAGATCAGCGCTGCGGCGGCATTCACACCGAAGACCACCGCCAGACTCGCCAGCGCATGCAGCCAGATCAGCCGATGAGCCGTGCGATCGGCCTGCGCCTGATGTCGCGCGAAGTTCATGAGCGAGCGACCCTCTTCGAGTCAGCTGATCGAAAACGCCCCGACTGCCCCGGACAGACTCGCACTAGAGCGTGACCGCCACCGGCTGACGCTCGGCATGACTGCGAGTGGCCTGCAGCAGGCGCGCAGGTCGGAAACCAAAAGCGATGGACACCATGTTTACCGGAAACCGTTCAATCGCGGTGTTGTAGTCGGTCACTGCATCGTTGAACGACTGGCGTGCAAAGCCGATGCGGTTTTCGGTGGAGGTGAGTTCTTCGGTCAGATGGGCCAGCGTGGCGTCGGCTTTCAGATCGGGATGCGCCTCGACCAATCCGAACATCCTTGTGACCGCCGTCGTAAGCGTCTGCTCGGCGACATCAAGGCGCCCCATCGCGTGCGCGTCCGAGGGCTGAATCGCGGCCAGCGCGCGGGCGGCGGTGGCGCCCTGTCTGGCGGCAACGACCGACTCCAGCGTCTCGCGTTCGTGCTTCAGATAGGCACGGGCCACCTCGACCAGGCCCGGCACCAGGTCGTGACGACGTTTCAGTTGAACGTCGATCTGGGAGAAGGCATTGCGAAACGCATTGCGCATGCCAACCAGATGGTTATAGGCCAGCATCGCCGCAATGAAGGGCAAAGCACAGATGAGAAGAAAGACCAGCAGACCGGCCGACATGTGGGGCTCCATGGGCGCCTGAGTGCGCTCCGCGAAGCAAGACTAGCGACTGGCGCGCAACGCGCCGTGATTGGCCGATTGACGGTCGCCGATATCCGAAGCGAGGCACCGCGGTCGTGCGAACCTGCCAAATCAATCACATTTTTTGCCCGCCGCGCGACGACAAGGGCAGCCGTCGCGGTCGACACTCGCCCGGTCGATTTCAGCGATGTGTCGGCCCGGTGGGTGCGGGCTTCGGATTATTCCTTTCAGCGATCGCCGCAAGTTCTTCGTCGGTGATGAACTCGAAAAGGGTCACGACACGCCGCACCCCTGAGACCCGGCTGGCAGCGGTGGCATAGGCCGGCGCCTCGCGTGCGGTCAGCAGACCCATCAGATAGACAACCCCATTGGTGGTCGTCACTTTGACAGCCGACGAATCGAGCGCCTTTTGCTCAATGAAGGCGGCCTTGACGCGGGTGGTGAGCGATGCATCGTTGGCGGTGGTCGACAACTCGACTCGCGGCGCAACCTGGAGCTCGTTGAAGACCCCGGTCACACCAGGCACCTGGCGCATCACCCGCTCGGCGTCGGTCTTGTCGGTTTCGCTCGGCACTTGTCCGGTCAGCAGAACGCGACGATTGAAGCTGGTGACACTGACGCCGGGCGCACCCTTGATCGCCATCGGCAGCCGGTTGGCGCCGCGCAGCTCGATCTCGGTGTCATCGGCCTGCGTCTTGACCGAACGCCGGTCGAGGGCGCTCAGTGCGGCCACACCGACGCCAGCAGCAAAAATCGGCAGACAGCCTGTCGTGGCGATCGCCGAGGCCAACAATGCCGACGCCAGCAAGGCGCGCGATGCAATCCGACGAACATGGGTCATGGCAACTCCTGAGCAGGGCCACCCGAGCGGCGGCCCCTCGCGGCGAAGTATATCGGCGCGACCGCTTGCTCAGCCGAGCGTAAAGGCAGACCGGATCCAGCGCGGCTCGCCAGCCTCGAAAGCAAGGACATCGAAGCGGCACGCCGGCCAGGCGCGCTGACCGAACCGCTTCAGAAGATAGAGCTGGGCTGCCATGACAAGCCGCTGCTGCTTGCGCCAGCCGACGCTGGCCGCAGCGCCGCCAAAACGCGCTGATGCCCTGGCGCGCACTTCAACGAAGACCCACTCGGCCCCCTCTCGCATGACCAGATCGATCTCGCCGCCCCGAAAACGCACATTGCGCTCGATCGGCTGAAGGCCCCGTTCACCGAGATAGGCCTCGGCACGCGCCTCGGCGTCAAAGCCTGCCCGCTGGCGCGGGGCGACCACGCGAGCTGCCTCAGCGCGAAGTGACGACGACCGGCATCCCGTCGCGATATTCAGCGATCACCGGCATCCGCTCGACGCGCGGCCCGACCATTGGGTCGTAACTGAGGTGACCGGTTACGCCATCGAGTTCGAACGCAGCGCTGCCAGCCATGATCTGCCGCCCGACGCGAAAGGCATCAATGCCCAGCGCGTAGAACCGTTGCATCTCCACGGTGTAGGCGGTGGGCGCCTTCGGATAAGCCATGACCGCTGGATGGTCGGGCTCGACCTGCCAGGGCATGTCGAGCACCCGCAGGCCATTGAGTTTGGGCAGACGCAACAGGCGACTCTGCCCGATGCTGGCAGCCGAACTGCTCCACAGTCGAACTCGCGAATCGATCGACTGGCGCGCGCTTCGCGCTTGCTCCGGGCTCATGGCCAGAAAGACGACATCGGGGTTCGCGTCTTTGAGGGCCTCGCGAAAGCCCTGCGCCGGGCGCTTGGCATTGAACTCGATCGGCTCATCGATCTCGCCGCCGCGCGCGGCCCATTCATCACGAAACGCGATCGCGCTGCGCTGGGCGAATCGCGATGCGTCGGCGACCGCGACCGCTCGGGGCGCGCGCCTGGCAATCGCACCACGCACCTGATCAAAGGCGATGACCGCCACCTGACGCGACTCGGCCTCGATCGACAAGCCAAAGAATGCGATCTGAGATCGGGCTGGCAGCGCGCCATCAGGCAGGTTGAGCGCCAGGGTCGGCAGGCCGGGAACGCGATCGAGCGTCACCAGCGAATTGACGCCGTCTCGAGTCAGCGGCCCCATCACCAGGGCCACACCGCGCTCACGCAGATCGGCAAAGACGCGGCCAAGCACTTCGGGCGCGGTGTCGGTTTCGATAACCTCGACCGCGACGCCGTCGCCGTCGCGCGAATGCGAAGCCCTGACACCGGCCAGGACGCCATTGCCGACTCGCCCGAAGGGCCCGTCGCGCGGGGGAATCAGCAGGGCGATCGTTGCCGGGCCACTGCCGAAGCGCATCGGCTGCGGCCCGGCTGCCGGTTTGACCGGCGCGACCGCATCCGGTGCGACAGGTGCCGCTTTGGGCGGCGTTTTCGTGGCCGGGTTTGCGGTCGGCTGGGCGAGCGCAGACAATGACGGACCGAGACTGCCCAACAGGATCGCGCTGATCAACCTACGACGTGAAAGCATGGCAACTCTGGATGTGGATGTGATGCACCCTGACGCAGGTGCGCAGGGAGAAGCCAAGGGGGGCGTTCAGGCCGATGGCAGTCAAGGCGGCGACAGTCAAGGCGACAGTTTAGCGGCCGGATTATACGTAGTCGCCACGCCGATCGGCCACCTCTCCGATCTAAGCCTGAGGGCCATCGATGTCCTGCGACGGGCCGATACCGCAGCTGCCGAAGACACTCGGGTCGCGCGCGTGCTGCTCGATCACATCGGCGCGCATCCGACGCTGATCGCCAGCCATGAGCACAACGAAGCCCGCATGGCGCAGGCGATCGTCGAGCGCATCCGCACCGGCCAGGCGGTCGCCCTGACCAGCGACGCCGGCACACCCGGCATCAGCGACCCCGGCTCACGCGTGGTCGCCGCCGTGCATGCCGCCGGACTGCCGGTGATCCCGGTGCCGGGTGCGTCGGCGGTGACCGCGCTGCTGTCGGTCGCAGGCTTTGCCGAGCCCCGGTTTCGTTTTGAAGGATTTCTGCCGGCACGCTCGCGAGCTCGTCGCGAGCGGCTTGCCACGCTGGCCCGCAGCGATGCGGTCGTGGTGATCTACGAGTCGCCGCACCGCATTGTCGAGACCGTGGGCGATCTGGCCGACGCGCTCGAACCCGATCGCATCGTCGTGCTCGGGCGTGAGCTCACCAAACGCTTCGAGCAGCTGCATCGAACCACTGCCGGCGCCCTGGTGGCCTGGCTCGATGCCGATACCGACCGGCGGCGCGGCGAATTCGTGATCGCCTTCGATGCGGCACCGGCTGAACTGGCGCAGGAGCAGCCGGTCGATGCCCTGCTCGCAGCACTGTGCGCCGAGTTGCCGGTGCGCCAGTCGGCGCGCCTGATCGCCAGCGCGACCGGACTGCGTGCCAATGATCTCTATCGACGGGCGGTCGCGCTTCGACTCGGCGCTGCCGGTACCGACGATGAAGCGAGCGCAGACATCTCGTCCGCCGCTTCGCCCGATGACCAGCCGTCAGACAAGCACACGCCACCGACCGGCGACAGCGCCAAGGGCTGATCGGCGGCAGTCAGGCTCAGCGCCGCCAGCTCGCCCACAAGTCCCATCACCGAACGACCGGGCCCGAAAGCCGGCGGATTGCCGGCCACGATCATCTCGACCTCGACTTCAGCGGTACCGCTGGCGACATAGCCGAGTTTGTAGGCTGCGGTATAGGACAGATCGATCAGGCGCTTGTTCGAGAACGGGCCGCGATCGTTGATCCGGACCACCACGGTGCGGCCATTGCGCAGATTCGTCACCCTGACATAGCTCGGTATGGGCAGCGTCGGATGGGCGCCGGTCATGGCATACATGTCGTAGCGCTCGCCGCT
>CAMCXH010000011.1 GCA_945883285.1 Bordetella parapertussis
GACGAGGACCTGCGTCGTCAGACCCAGATCCTGGGCGATGCCTTTGACGATGTCATCCTTTACCAGGATGCGGCGCAACGTGGACGAAGCGATGGCGAAGTCATTGCCCTGCTGCGCGAAGGACTCGCTGATGCGCGTCGAACACGACGCATCGATGAAATTCGCGGCGAATTCATCGCCATCGACCTGGCGCTCGAACGATTGCGTCCGGGCGACCTGAGCCTGATCCTGGTCGACCAGGTCCAGGAAGCGCTCGAGCATATTGCAGGGCGCATCGCACAGACCTGAGCGGCGCATTCGCTCAGTCAGCCCCTCAGTCAGCCCCTCAACAGGCTGATCGTCACAAGCCAGCACGCGCCTGATCCGCAAACGCCCGGCGCGAGCCGCATGTTTGCGCATGGTCAATTGCAGCTGATCGCCACGCTTGCAGACTCCTGCTCCCGACATCCGGATCGCCGGATGCAACTCAGCCCTGCAGGAGCCAGCAATGAAATCCGATGTGCAGATGAAAGCCGATGTCGAAGCCGAACTCGACTGGGACCGCGCCATCAATGCGACGAATGTCGGCGTCAGCGTCAAGGACGGCATCGTCACACTCAGCGGCCATATCGATACCTATGCCGAGAAGTCCGCGATTGAGCGAGCCGCGCAACGGGTCGAAGGCGTCAAGGCGGTTGCGATCGAACTTGATGTGAAGCTTGCACCAGGCCATCACCGCAGCGACTCCGAGATCGCCGCCGCAATCGAAACCGCCTTCAGCTGGCATGCACTGATTCCCGCCGAGCGGCTTAAAGTCAGGGTCGAGAAAGGATGGGTGACGCTGTCAGGCGAGCTCGACTGGGACTATCAGCGCCGCAGTGCAGAAACCGCAGTGCGGGCCCTGACCGGCGTCGTTGGCGTGACCAACAGCGTCGCACTGAAACCGCAGACCACCTCGCCCAATGTGGTCGGCCGAATCCGGGAAGCCCTGACCCGCCGGGCCGAACGCGAAGCCCGCAACATCGACGCGACGATCAACGGCTCGACCGTCACCCTGCACGGCAGCGTGCATACCTGGGCCGATCGCGCGGCGGCCGAAGGCGCCGCCTGGTCGGCGATTGGCGTCACACGTGTCGTGAACGAACTGAAGGTCGGCGGCTAGCGGGCGCGTGCCGCGGACCCGGACCGCGCTGAATGAATACGCCGCAAGCTGTCGGTGCATTGAACCGCGTGGGTCGCGCCGAATCTCGGTGCGACCCAGGGCAGCGCTTGAGGTCAGGCCGAAATCCGATTCGGACTGGCGACTTTCGAGCGAGCCCGCGAACGCTTCTCTTCGCCGCCGCGCGCGCCCCGGTCATCGATCATCCCGCGGGTCATGCGGGCAAAGGTCTTGAGCGCCTCGACATCGAGAATGCCGATTTCGCGATTGTCGACGCTGATGAATCCCCAGTTCGCGAGTTCGCCGAACGAACGACTGACGGTTTCGTGCGCCACCCCAAGATGACTTGCAATGTCGCGGCGACTCATCGGCAGACGCAACTGCCGCGATGACTGCCCATAGACCGCCATTCGGGCCGAGCGCTGCAGCAGGAACCGCGCAAGCCTGACTTCAGAGGCCACCGCCGCCATCACTTCGGCAATCTCGCTGGCGCGCGCAAGCTGGCTGCTGAGCGCATGCTGCAGGGCAATGTCGAGAGCGCCCACCCGATGCCGCAGTCCATCGATTTCGCGAAGGCCCAGGGCGTAAACACTGGCCTCTTCGAGCGCAATCGCACTGGCCGGATGGCGACCGCTGCAAAGTGCATCGAAGCCCAGCACCTCGGCGCGCCCTGCGAACCCCAGCACCTGCTCGTAGCCGTCCTCGGCAATGCGCAGCGTCTTGAATGTGCCGCAACGCACGATATGCACGGCATCAGACTGCGCGCCCTCGTGAAAGAGCGTGGATGCGGCGCTGACGCGGCGCAGGGGCACCAGAATCGTGTCGGTCAGTCTGCGGTCATCAGGCTCGACGCCCAGCAGAAGCAGCAGATCAGTCAATCTGCCCTGCGGTGCTTCGGCCGCCGCCGCGACCGGTCTGACATACCAACCCTGCTGAGGGCCGGTCTGGTTCGTATCCTGTGAGCGATCCTGGAACATAAGCACCCCGCTGATTGCCTGTCGAGTCGCGCCGGATGACGCATCGCTACAGGCTGTTCCTGCGCGGCCTTCATCGCCATCGGCGGGATCTGTGACTTGCGGGGGGAAGTACCGCCTCAGGGCAAGGAGAACGCCCCGGAGTCATGGAGGACTGGTCCGACGCCGGCGGCTGCCTGCGTCGAGAAGATGGTGGGCCTCCCGTGAGTCGAACACGGCACCAACGGATTCGGGTTTGTGTGGCTTTCGCCACTCCCTGGACTTTGCCTTCACCTTATCTGTCCGACTTAGGTGGGTGCCGTCAAGTCTCTACACCTTCAACGATGCACACGCATCGAAGCTTGGCTCGGCATTGCCCTATGCAGGATACGCACTTAGGTTTCACCGACTTTGACACCATCCCATACGCCGTTTCCGAATCGTATGGCACAACTTGCGCTATGAGTCCGCTGCTCTAACCAAGCATGAGCTAGAGGCCCGCCGCTGGATGATACCGTCTCCGGGCTGCAGCAAGCGACGCGATAGAATCGGGCAGCCGAACAATACTTTTTTTATCAGGGGACTCCGATGCGCTGGGAAGATGGTCGACAAAGCAGCAATGTGGAAGATCGAAGGGGGATGAAGATGCCTGGCGGCAGGGCCGGAGGCCTGGGCATCGTCGGTATCGGTATTGCACTGCTGGCCAGCTGGATGTTCGGCATCAATCCCATGGTCACGCTCGGCCTGGTCCAGGGTGTCAGCAAGCTCGGCAGCCCCAGCGCACCCCAGCAGGTTCAAGGCCAGACCGGCCCGGTCGCCGATCCCGGCGGCAAGTTCACCTCGGTCATCCTTGCCAGCACTGAAGATGTCTGGACCGACGTCTTCAAGAAGGCGAACCAGCAATACCGCCCTCCCAAGCTGGTGATCTTCGATGGCGTCACGCCCACCGCCTGCGGCACCGGGCAACAGGCTGCCGGTCCTTTCTACTGCCCCAACGATCAGACGGTCTATATCGACCTGAGCTTTTATCGCATGCTGAAGCAGCAGTTCGCGTCGCCCGGCGATTTCGCCCAGGCCTATGTGGTGGCGCACGAGGTCGGCCACCATGTCCAGAACCTGCTGGGCACCATGAAACAGGTGCAATCGATGCAGCAGCGCGCCGGCGAGCGGCAGGCCAACCAGCTGTCGGTGCGCCTCGAGCTGCAGGCCGATTGCTATGCCGGTGTGTGGGCGCATCATTCGCAGCAGGCTCGCAACTGGCTCGATCGCGGCGACATCGAGGCCGGCCTGAATGCCGCTTCGCAGATCGGCGACGACAAGATGATGAAGCGCTCGCAAGGCGTGGTGGTGCCCGATGGCTTCACCCACGGTTCGGGTGAACAGCGCCGCTATTGGTTCGCCGCTGGCATGAAGTCGGGACAGCCCGGCGCCTGCGATACCTTCAAGCAGACCTCGCCCTGAGCGACAATCGGATCCTTCGCTGAGAGCGCCGGCAAACGCCCGATCGCCGCTACCGATAGCTGACCCAACCCGGAGGATCCCCATGAACGCTTCACGATCGCATCGGTGGCCGATCGCGGCATGCTCCATTGCGCTCGCAGCACTTGCGGGATGCGCCACACCCGTCCTCGAAGGTCAATGGGCAGACGCGTCCTTCTCCGATCGCTCGCTGCTCAGGTCTCGTGTGCTGGTGAGCTGTCGGGCACCCGATGTCAGCCTTGCCCGTATCTGCGAAGACAGCCTGGCCAGCGGACTGCGCGACGCAGGCGTGGTGGTGCTGCGAACGCCCGAACCGATCGAGGCGGCCGGCGGCCTGCCGGCGGTGCTGAGTGCTGCGAAGGCCTTGTCGGCTGACAGCGCGGTGATTTCATCGGTCTCGATCTCGGCGAATAATCCTTACGGGACGTCGTCGCCATGGGGCTATCCCGGGGGCCTGTATGGTGGGTTGTATGGCGGCCTGGGTGGGGGCATCGGAGTTGGCCGAGGCGTTGCGCTGGGTGGCGGGCTGGGGTTTCCGCTCGGCGGCGTCCAGGCCGCAACCGCGTTCAGCGAAGCCACCAGCGTGTTCGAGGTCTCCAGTGGTCAGGAGCTCTGGTCGGTCAGAGTGCCGCCGCCTGCCAGCGACGACGCTGCGATCCAGGTGGCCAGACTGTCCGGCGCATCGATCGATGCGATGCGCCGCGCAGGGCTGCTCGGGCCGATGGCGACCCAACCGAAATGACGGCGGACATCCCAAGACCGCCGCTCGAGCCGGTGTTCAATGAACCCTGGGAGGCGCGCGCTTTTGCGCTGGTGGTGGCGATGTCGCAGGCAGGCCATTTCACCTGGGGGCAGTGGGTCGAAACGCTGGCCCAAGTAATCGCCCAGGCCCAGGCCATCGAGGCGGCCGGCGGCAAGCCGGCCTCCTATTACGAGCAATGGCAGTCTGCCGCTGAAAAATTGATGATCGACAAAGGGATGACCTCGGTCGATCAGCTGCGAGCCCGGCGATTCGCGATCGCGGTCTCCGGGCCCACCCATGTCCTGAAGTCGGGCTGAGCCGACTCAGGACCGGGTGCAGGGCAGCACCGCAGCCTGATGGCTGCGGGACCTTCTCTTACTGAAGCTTGTAAAGGCCGACCAGCTTGGAGATCTCGACCTGGCGCGAGCTGCGTGCCCACATTTCAAAGGCATCGACTCTCCAGCCCGCAGCGTACTGACCGACTTCGTTAACCGCCACGGAAGGATCGCAATGCGCATCGTCGATGGACTGCCGACTGCACATGACGCGCGCGCCGCGGACATTGGTCGAGACGGTCACCGAATCGCTGAAGCGCGGGTTGTTGGCGGTCGGATGCTTGCCAAAGACACTGATCGAGGTGGGTGCCAGGGCGCCCGACGGAACCCGCCAGAACGCGGTGCCACGGAAGTCGAAGTAGTTTGGCGTTGCCACATCCGGTGACGCGAAAATGAATGCGCCAGCGGCACTCGACTCGGCGATCACTGCGGTGCGGGCGGCCGCGGTGAGGTCGACAAAGGTACTCGCCGCCACCTCGGCCAGCGTCATCGCGCGGCTGTTGGTGCGATAGGTCTGCACCACGTTCGGCGTGACGCGATCGGCATGGAAGAACTCGAGCTTCCAGACCGACTGATCCGGAATGGTCCGGATGATATCGTCGGTCGCGGTCACCGGATCAGAGAAGACGATCGCAGTCTCCTTGTCCTTCGGCAGGCCGGGCGTCGTCGGGTCGATGTAGCGGCCGGCCAGACGCAGCACGCTGGTCGAAGCGAGCGCTCTGGGATCGGCACACTCGGCAGCTGACTTCTCGATCACCAGATACGACAGAGAGCTAGTCGGGCAGTAGGTGACAACATTGCCTTTGGGCGTGGTCACCAGCACTTTGCTGAAGACCGGGTTGCCGCGGACAGTACGATTGGCGATCGAGATGTTGTAGCCGGTGTTGATGCTCGAGAAGGCCGGCGAGTTGACCAGATCGCGCGTCTGGGCATAGGGCCTGACGGTGGCGTTGTACTTGTACTGGTTGCCGATCAGCTTGAGACTGTTGTCGACCTTGCGCGCCACCATGTTCTCGTTGTCGGTGCTGCCGTCGGGCGCGGTCCAGCGATAGGAAAAGACAAAGTCGCCGTTGACCCGCTTGAATTCAAAGGCGCCGCGATCGAATGTGACGCCGGTGCCACTCTGATAGAACATGCCCTTGAAGGCGGCGGTGGGGCTGACCCTCGAGCCATTGCTCAGGAAGCCCGCAGGGTCGTTTTCGAGGAAGAGGCTGGTGCAGGCCGGTGAATTGGGCATTGACCCGGTGTTCGAACCGTTGGTGACCCGATCGGCCAGCGGCACTGCATAGCAGGCGGTCATCCGCTTGAGCATGTCGCTCACCAGCACGGCCAGATTGTCATTGCCAAGCGATTCGGCGCTGACCGACCCAGTCGGCAGCGGCGCAATCGAGGTGTCGCTGCTCTTGAAGCTGATCCGAATCGGATCGGAATCGCTCGCGCTCGGCGCAGCTTTCACGGTGACTTCATTGTTGGCGCCGCTGCCGTCAGGACGCACGCTCACCTGCACCAGATCGAGCAGCCGGTCCTGACCGGTGCCATCGGCCTTGAAGGCGGTGGTGATCGGATTGCCCTGGGTGCCGAGCGCATCGAGCAGCGGCTTGAGTGCGGTCATGACCCGATCGACCGAGGCCTTGACCTTGGCCGCATCGACGCTCGCCGGGGTGGATTTGATGTCGTCGACCAGCTGCTGCGGGTCGCCGTTGGAGGACAGGGTCGAGGCAATCAGGTTGGTCAGCGGGGTGATATTGACAGTGCCGGTGCTTGCATCGGGCGCGACGCTGACCAGCCGGGTGTCATCGAGGGTGGCGACCAGCACGAAGGGCGGCTTCGGCGAGGTGCCGAGATCGCAGGAATAGGCGCCGTCCGAGCCGGTCTTGACCTCGCACACCACCGCGCCAGTGGCATCAAAAATTTTCAGCTCGGCATCGGCGAGCGCCGCGCCGGTGGCAGCCGTGCCAGACAGCACGACCGAACTGGGCGTGGTCGGAATCGTGGTTGTGCCGCCAGTGGCGGTTGTGCCGCCGGTCGACGTGGATCCGGTGGTCGTCGAGGAATCTGAGCCGCCGCATCCGGCAAGGGCGATACATCCGGCGCCCACCAGCGCGAGGGTCAGGCGTTTCGGGGTGAAAGTCAATTTGATCTCCGGTCATTGAATTCGCGGAGTCATTCCATCGGACGAGGCTGTTGAAAAACAGGAACTCCTCCCAGACCCCCTCTGCGCGGACAGCGCGGGCCGATGAACGGTACGGCAAGTCTGGTGATCAGGCAAAACCGCGGTTGTCAGGCTCACCCTGAGTCAGCGCCAGCAGGGCACCCAAGGCCAGGACCAGGGCCGACGCGATCAGCCCCGGTCGCAGCGATCCCCAGTGATCGGCCACCCAGCCGGTCGCCACCGGGCCCACCATCTGGCTGGCGGCAAAGACGATGGTGAAGGTGGCCATTGCCGAGCCCCAGGCGGGCTTGGGCAGCCAGTGCTTGATCAGACTGCTGATTGCCGAGGGTGCGCTGAACATCGACAGCCCGAAGAGCACCGCCGAACACAGCAGCGCGATCGGATGGACCGACACCATCGGCAACATCGCGCCGACCGCCGAAGTGGCCATGATCGCGGCGAGCGGGCGGCCGCCTCGCCAGCGCTCGCAGGGCCCGGCCCACACCATCGGTGCCAGCAGGGTCGCAGCACCCAGCACCACCCAGACCGACATCACCAGACCGACGCCCGCGCCATTGATGCGCATCCAGGCGATCACGAAGGTCATGTAGCCGATGTAGCCCAGACCGAAGCACAGATAGGCAAGCAGCTGCCTCATGAAAGGCAGCACCGCCCAGCGGGCACTGCCGGCGGCCGCACCCGGCTCGTCGATCTGCCAGGCCGCCCAGATCGCCGCCACCGACATCGCCAGTCCGGCAACCCCCATGGCGCGCCAGGCCAGCGGCCAGGCCGCATCACCGACCTGCTGCAGCAGCAGCGGGATCGCCACGCCGCACAGCATCAGGCCGATACCGGCGCCGGCAAAAAACATCGCAATGGTTGTCGTGGCGCGCTCGGGGCGACCCGGAAAGACATTGCCCGACAGCGCGCCGCCGCAGATGAAGACGCAGGCGCCACCGATGCCAGACAGCACCCGCAGGAACGACAGCAACGGCACGTCACGCACGAAACCGGTAGCCAGCACGGTCAGCGAGGTCAACACCATGCCGATCGCAAAGAGCCGCCGGTTGCCCAGCCGCCCGACCACCGCCCGCACCGCCAGCGCCCCGATCAGATAGCCGGCGGCATTGGCGGTATTGAGTCCGCCGGCCTGCGACCAGTCGAGCGCAAGGTCGGTGCGCATCGCCGGCAGCACCAGCGCATAGGCGAACCGGGCAAAGGAGTTCGAGACCGCGGGGCCGAAGGAGAGCAGGAAGGCAACGAGAAAACCGCGGGTCATGCTGGCATCCTAGCGGAGCCGCCCGAATCGCCCCTGCCGCGGGGAACCGGAATCAGCGTTCAGGTCGAATGAGTGCCGCGAATCGATGCAGGCAAAGTGCCAACTTCGACACAAATGCTGAAAAATGCGATCCGATCGGGCGCAGGACCGCACCGCTTGTCGGTTTGGCGGTTGTTCCGGCTGGTCGGATGACGAAGACTGGCGTGGCCCACGCGGAGAAACCATGGCTCAGCCCCAATACCGACTTGTCACCCGATCCGACTTCGACGGACTGGTGTGCGCCGTGCTGCTGCGCGAGATCGGCCTGATCAACGAAATCCTGTTCGTTCATCCGAAGGACATGCAGGACGGCAAGATCGAGATCACCGAGCGCGACATCACCACCAATGTGCCCTATGTCGCGACAGCACGCCTGGCCTTCGACCATCACTCGTCGGAGATCATTCGCAACACCTCACAGGTCGGCAATCATGTGATCGACCCGAACGCCCCCTCGGCGGCGCGCGTGGTGTGGCAGTACTACGGCGGGCGTGAAGCGTTTCCGAATGTCAGTGATCAACTGATGCGTGCGGTCGACCAGGCCGACTCGGCGCAGTACACCGTCGAGGAAGTGCTGCACCCGAAAGACTGGACGATGCTCGGATTCCTGATGGATGCCCGCACCGGGCTCGGGCGCTTTCGCAATTTCAGGATCTCGAACTATCAGCTGATGATGGCGCTGATCGATGCCTGTCGCACGCTCACGGTCAAGGAAATCATGGCCTTGCCCGATGTGCGCGAGCGCATCGACCTCTATTTCGAACACGAAGGCAAGGCGGTCGACCAGTTGCTGTCGGCATCGACCGTACACGGCAATGTCGTCGTGGTCGACATGCGCGACCAGGATCCGATCTGGGCAACCAACCGGTTCATGATCTATGCGCTGTTCCCGCAGTGCAATGTCTCGGTCCACCGGATGTGGGGCCTGCACAAACAGAACGCGGTCTTTGCCATCGGCAAATCGATCTTCGAGCGGACCTGCGCCACCAATGTCGGCGACCTGTGCCTGCGATATGGCGGCGGCGGACATGCGGCTGCCGGCACCTGTCAGGTCGAACACTCGATGTCGGATCGAGTGCTGTCTGAGCTGCTCTCGAGCATGCAGCGCGACGAGGCCCTGCGCCTTGAGGCGCAGCGCGGCGCCTGAATTTGATGAGCCGCCGCGACCGACAGCTAGAAGTAGGTCCCGGCGAGCGTCAGCACCTCGCCGCCTGAACCGATCTTGAACCGTGCGATGCCGGCACCGCGTGCGGTATCGACACCACCCAGATCGAGCATCCGGATCCCCTGCGCCTTGAGAATCTGCATGCCCTGCCACAGCAGCAGATTGTGGGCACCGAGATCGCGACCGGCGTCGCCGACCCAGCCGACCTGATAGGTCGCCGCTTCGCCGTGGATGAGAAAGAGCATCCCGGCCACCGCATCACGCCCGAGATCGGCCCGCAAGGTGAGCATCGCATCGGTACGCCCATCGCGCCCGGCCTGCCCGCAGGCCACCTGCCAGGCCTCGACGAAGCCGTCGGGCAGGGCGATGTAGCGCTTTTCGCTTCGCTGGGCGAGTTCGCGATCGAGCAGCCACCGATACTGCCCGGGCTTGCCGCCAACCTTCTGCACCTTGAGCGCCGAACGCTCGGCCGCGGCCAGACGGTTGCGCCACTTGCCATGCATGGCCGCGCGCAAGACAGCGGTTTCCTGGGTGAGATCGATGCGGACCGTGGCATGACCGGTCATGACCCGGATCAAGCGGCGAACGCCGGCTGCGTCGGCACTCACCGCATCGGGCGTGAGCAGGATCGCGCGCGGCCAGCGCACTGGCGCGCTTCGCTTGATCAGGCGACAGGCGCGTTCGCGGTCGGTGGACGACAGATCGGCCGACCAGACCGGGCCGTGCGAACACAGGGCGAGCGAGGCCACACCGCCGATTCGCCGCTGCAGAAACTGAGCAACGCCGACCAGCCGCTCATCGTGAATGACAGCGGCGCGCAGACAGTGCGTGCCCAGCGCCTGCATCGCATCGCCATAGGCCCAGTCCTGCTGGAGAGCCGCCGCCGCGGTACGATGCAGCGCATCCCATGTCGTGCGCTCGAGTCCGGTCCAGATCACCTGCATCGAACAAGTGTACGGCGAACCTGCAGGGCGCCCGACCTTCGCTTGCCGATGCCACGATGAATCACCTGTAATGAAGCGCTGACCCCAGTTATGCCCCTGCTGATCAAACGCCCGGAAAACGTGCTCGGCCACTCGCTGCCCGAGCCCCGCATCACGCTGGCCGGCGCCCTGCTGCTGGCATTCGCCGTGAGCATTCCGGTATTGCTGCTGGGATCACTGCTCGATCTGTTCGTGCAGTGGATCTTCGGCGTCTGCGTGGGCTTGTGGTGTCTGATCTGATCTGATCCGGATCGCCGCCTGATTGCGGGACACCGCTTGCGAGGACCCCTCAGTGAACCCTCAGTGAACCCTCAGTGGCCCGTGTTAAATTCGCCGCAAACAAAGCTCAGGAGACCCCATGTACGCCGGCCACTACGCTCAACTGAACCCTGACCGCCCCGCCTTCATCATGGCGTCGAGCGGCGAATCGGTGTCCTACGCCGAGTACGACGCCCGCACCAATCGACTCGCCCATCTGCTGCGCGGGCAGGGCCTCAAGCGGCTCGACCACTACTCGGTGTTCATGGAAAACAATTCCCGCTACCTCGAGGCCTGCGGAGCCGGCGAGCGATCGGGGCTTTACTGCACCTGCGTCAATTCGTTTCTGACCGCAGACGAGTTGGCCTACATCCTGAACAACAGCGAGTCCCAGGTGCTGATCACGTCGATCGGCAAGGTCGAAGTCGCGCTGAAAGCGATTGCGCAGGCGCCGCGCATCAAGCGCTGCCTGGTTGTGGATGGCGCGGGTGCCCAACTGCCGGCGCGTGTCGGCGACTGCATCGTGAGTGATTACGCGGCCGCCCTGGCCGAGTTCCCGACCACACCGATTGCCGACGAATGGCTCGGTACGCCGATGCTCTACTCCTCGGGCACCACCGGCCGGCCCAAAGGCATTGTCAGGCCCCTGCCCGAATCGCCTCCCTCGCAACCGCTGCCGCTTTTCGATTTCCTGACCAAGCTGTGGCGTTATCGGCCGGACATGATCTATCTGTCACCGGCGCCGCTCTATCACTCCGCGCCACAGGCGGCGGTGTCGCTCACGATCCGCAATGGCGGGACCGTGATCATCATGGAGCACTTCGACCCCGAGCAGTACCTGTCCCTGATACCGAAATACAAGGTCAGCCATTCGCAGCTGGTCCCGACCATGTTCAGCCGCATGCTCAAGCTGCCTCAGGCCACGCGCGAGGCCTTCGATCTGTCCTCGCTTGAAATCGCCGTCCATGCGGCCGCGCCCTGCCCTGCTCAGGTCAAGGAGCAGATGATCGAATGGTGGGGACCGATCATTCACGAGTACTACGGCGCCACCGAGGGGCTTGGCTTTACCGCCTGCGACAGCGCCGAATGGCTGGCGCATCGGGGCAGCGTCGGTCGGGTGCTGATGGGCGATCTGCACATCCTCGACGACAACATGCAGCCCTCGCCGAAAGGCACGCCCGGCGAGATCTGGTTCAAGAGCGGCTCACCCTTCGTCTATTTCAACGACCCTGAGCGCACCGCCGAGACGCGGTCGGCCGACGGCACGATGAGCACCGTGGGCGACGTGGGGTATGTCGACGACGACGGCTTTCTCTACCTCACCGATCGATCGACCTTCATGATCATCTCGGGTGGCGTGAACATCTATCCGCAGGAGTGCGAGAACCTGCTGATCACCCATCCCAAGGTCGCCGACGCCGCGGTATTCGGTGTGCCGAACACCGATCTCGGCGAGGAGGTCAAGGCGGTCATCCAGCCGATGCCCGGCGTGACGGCCCATGACGAGCTCGCACAGGAACTGATCGCGTTTTGCCAGCAGAACCTGGCCAAGCTCAAGTGCCCGCGATCGATCGATTTCATCGACGCCATGCCACGGCTGCCGACAGGCAAGCTCTACAAGAAGCCGCTGCGCGAAAAATACTGGGCCGGGCACAAAAGCCGTATCGTCTGAGGCAGGCCAAACGGTCTGCATGAAAAAGCCGGCCTGCGTGTGGAACGCAGGCCGGCTTTTTTTCAGCTGACAGGGTGCACCAGCACCCCGACCAGATCAGGACTGACCGCCTTCCAGGAAGCTCTTGAGCTTGTCGGCCCGTGAAGGGTGACGCAACTTGCGAAGGGCCTTGGCTTCGATCTGACGGATTCGCTCGCGCGTGACGTCGAACTGCTTGCCGACTTCCTCAAGCGTATGGTCGGTACTCATCTCGACACCGAACCGCATCCGCAGCACCTTGGCCTCGCGCGGCGTGAGTGAATCGAGCACCTCCTTGACCACATCGCGCATCGAGCCATGCAAAGCGGCATCGGCCGGCGCAAGGGTTGCGGTGTCTTCGATGAAATCGCCCAGATGCGAATCGTCGTCGTCGCCGATCGGGGTTTCCATCGAGATCGGTTCCTTGGCGATCTTGAGGATCTTGCGGATCTTGTCCTCGGGCATCTCCATCTTGACCGACAGGGTCTGCGGATCGGGCTCGTTGCCGGTCTCCTGCAGGATCTGGCGGCTGATCCGGTTCATCTTGTTGATGGTCTCGATCATGTGCACCGGAATGCGGATAGTGCGGGCCTGGTCGGCGATTGAACGGGTGATCGCCTGGCGGATCCACCAGGTGGCGTAGGTTGAAAACTTGTAGCCGCGACGGTATTCGAACTTGTCGACCGCCTTCATCAGGCCGATGTTGCCTTCCTGGATCAGGTCGAGGAACTGCAGACCGCGGTTGGTGTACTTCTTGGCGATCGAGATCACCAGTCGCAGGTTGGCCTCGGTCATCTCGCGCTTGGCTTTGCGCGCCTTGGCCTCGCCCATGGCCATCTGCTTGTTGATGTCCTTGAGATCGGGCAACGGCAACACCACGCGCGCCTGCAGGTCGATCAGCTTTTGCTGCATGTCCTGGACCGCCGGGATGCTGCGACGCAGCCGCTCGACATAAGGGCTGTTGAACTCGGCCTCGCGCTCGACCCAGCGCAGATTGGTCTCGTTGCCGGGGAACGACGAGATATAGCGCTCGCGCGGCATGCCGACCTTGTGCACGCAGATTTCGGCGATGCCACGCTCCAGCGTGCGAACTTCGTCCACCTGACTGCGCAGGGTGTCGCACAGACGCTCGACCATCTTCGCGGTGAAGCGAATGGTCATCAGCATTTCCTGCAACTCGGCCTGCGCCTTGAGATAGGGCTTGGACTTGTAGCCTTCTTTCTCGTAGGCCACCCGCATGCGGTCGAACCACAGGCGAATGTGATCGAATTTTTCGAGCGAGGCGCGGCGCAACTCCTGCATCTTCGCGGTGTTGGCACTGTTGGCGTCGGCCTCGGCGTCTTCGTCGTCGCCGAAATCGGCAGCAGCGGCAGCCGCCACAGCGGCCGGTTGCGGCGGCGTAAAGTCTTCGACTGCGTTCGGGTCGATCAGGCCATCGACCGCTTCGTCGATGCGCATGGTTTCGGCGCGAATCTTGTCGGCCGCAACCAGCACCTCGGCAATCGTCGTCGGGCAGGCCGAGATCGCCATCACCATGTACTTCAGGCCTTCTTCGATACGCTTGGCGATCTCGATCTCGCCCTCGCGGGTCAGCAATTCGACCGAGCCCATCTCGCGCATGTACATGCGGACCGGATCGGTGGTGCGACCGAATTCGGAGTCGACCGTGGAGAGTGCGGCTTCAGCTTCTTCCTCGGCGTCTTCGTCGGACGAGACGACCGGGGTGTTGTCATTGATCAGCAGCGTCTCGGCGTCGGGGGCACGCTCGTAGACCGTGATGCCCATGTCGCTGAAGGTGGTGATGATCGAGTCGATCGCCTCTGCGTCGACCAGATCTTCGGGAAGATGGTCGTTGATCTCGGCATAGGTCAGAAAACCGCGCTCCTTGCCGAGCTTGATCAGCAACTTGAGCTTGTTGCGCTTGACCTCGAGCTCCTCCTCGGAGTTGCCCTGGTTATAGGCCAGCGCATCGCGGATCAGTGCCTTTTCGCGGGCGCGTTTGTCACGCGCTTTGGCCTTGGGCGGCGGCGGCGCAGGAATGACGATCTTATCCGCCTCGTTATCGCCGTCTTCGAGCGTGTCAACCGGATCACCGGCCGCCAGATCGTCATCGGCGTCGGACGGCACTGCATTGCGCTTGGCAGCCGCGGTGGCTGCACCCTTTGCAGACTTTGCAGCCTTTGCGGGCTTTTCAGCCTTGCCGACATTGGTGGGCTTGGCCGCGGCGACCGACGCTTTGGCCGGAACCGACGGGCTTTGTGCTGCCGGGGCGGCGGCAGACTCAACGACCACAGCAGCCTTGGATGCACCGGCCTTGGGTTTGACAGCAAGGCCTGATGCATCCGCCGCCGGGGCGGCGCTGGCGGCCACCACAGAAGGCTTCGATGCACTGGTCTTGGAAGCTGCGGCTTTGGCGGCGGGAGCCTTTGTCGGGGCGGACTTGGTCGCTGCGACCTTCGGGGCAGACACCTTCGCGGCTTTGGACGGCGCAGCCTTTGCTGCCTTCGTTGCCGAGGCTTTCACCGCGGCTGCCTTGGCTGCCGGTGCCTTGACCGCTGCGGCCTTGACGGTCGGTGACTTCGCAGCCGGCTTGCCGGTTGCCGTCGCGCTTGATGTCCGGGAAGCAGGCGGCTTGCTGGCGGCCGCCTTGGCTGATGCTGCTTTGGCTGACGCTGGCTTGATTGAGGCTGCCTTGGTTGACGCTGCTTTGGTGGCAACGGGTTTTGCAGCGCCCGGTCGTGAGCTTGCGGCAACCGACCGCGATGACGTGGCAGCCTTGCTGGCTCCCTTGGTGACCCCCTTAGTGGCCCCCTTGGTGATCTCCTTAGTGGCCCCCTTGATGGCCCCCTTCGCGGTGGCCTTTTTTTCGGTCTGAGCCGCTGCAGATTTTGACGCCATCGATTTTGTCGTTGCCACGTTTGCCTTTGTCACTTTTGAGGATGTCCGGCTGGCTGCGCGAACTTTCGTTGCTGCAACCGACCCTGCCCGCGCAACGGTTGTGGCGCCAACGGTTGTGGCGCCAGCCTTTGCCGCTTTTGCCGCCTTTGCCGTTTTTGTCGCCGGTGTCGTCTTTTCGCGCTGAATTTTGCTTGATTTGCTCACAACCGGTCCTCGCAAGGAAGAGACGTCGGGGAAACCTTTGATTATAACTTAAGCCGATCATCCGGACGTGAGGGCTTTGCGCATCGATTGCAAATCCGCATAGCGTTCACGGTCGACCTCCGACTGCAGCCCTGCGGCAGCCAGACGATCGATCTCTTCGCGCACCCTCTGCAGGCGCAGCTGATTCAAGGCGCCTTCGAATTCCCGCCGGGCCTCGGCAGGGTCCAGATCCGACAGAAGCCCTCGATCCGCGGCCGCCTCGGCCTCGAGCGCCGCCGCCAGCTGAGGGTCAGACTCGCGGATCGACTCGATCAGCGCAGCAAAGCTCGCGCCCGACGCCAGGGTTGCCAGTCGCGCCGTCCAGGCGATGATCGGCTCGGGCAGCAAGTCGTTCGACCAGGACTCCTGGGCCAGAAAAGGATGCAGCGCGAGCAGCAGCCTGGCCCTGCGCTGCAGATCGGGCAGCGCAGCCTGCATCACCGGCATCCGGCGCCAGTCGCGAGACGCGGTCCATTCGGACTGGCGGGCGCCGCGCTCGCGGGCCCATCCCGGGCGCTCGGTCGCACTGCCCCGCGCCCCGGTGTCAGCGCGCGACGGGCCTGCGCGCTGCGCTGGCGCATCGGGCTGGATGAACTGCAGGAGATCTTCAGACCGAATGCCGACCCGGGTGGCAAGCGCCTGGACAAGCTGCATGCGCAAGGCGGCCGGCGGCAGCGCCAGCAGCAGGGGCCGGGCTTCGGCCTGAAGGCGCGCACGGCCCTCGGGTGTCGACAGGTCGACCCGCGAAGACAGTTCGCGCAGCAGGAACTCGGACAAGGGCTGCGTGGCCGCCAATTGGGCGACGAAACCCTCGGCACCGTGGGCGCGCACGAAGCTGTCCGGATCGTGCTCGGCAGGCAGAAACAGGAAATCGATTCGTTTGGTGTCAGCAGCATGGGGCAGACAGCCCTCCAGCGCCCGCCATGCGGCCCGCCGCCCGGCGGCGTCGCCGTCGAAGGCGAAGACCACCCGATCGACCAGACGCAGCAGCTTTTGCGCATGAAGGGCGGTGGTGGCCGTGCCCAGGGTCGCGACGGCATTGCGAACGCCGTGCTGCGCCAGCATGACCACATCCATATAGCCTTCGACGACGATCACGCAATCGGCTGCCCGGATGGCATCGCGTGCCTCGAACAGGCCATAGAGTTCGCGCCCCTTCGAGAACAGCGCGGTCTCGGGCGAATTGAGGTACTTCGGCTCGCCCTTGCCCATCACCCGTCCACCGAATCCGATCACCTGACCTCGCGGATTGCGGATCGGGAACATGATCCGGTCACGGAACCGGTCGTAGCGGCGCCGGCGCGGTGCCTCGCGCGCTCCGCCTGCGTCAGGGCTGTCGGCGCCATCGGCGTCGGAATCCGGCTCCGACTCGATGACCAGCCCGGTAGCCACCAGGGCCTGGGCCGAGTAATCGGCCACAGCCGCCTCAAGGCCGCGCCATCCGTCCGGCGCATAACCGATAGCGTAGCGGGCGGCGGTCTCGCCACTCACCCCCCGCCCCTTCAGATAGTCGATGGCAGCACTCGCCTCCCGAAGCCGCGACTTGTAGAACTTCGCGGCGGCAGCCAGGGTCTCGAGCAGGTCGGGGTCACGTCGGACGGCATCGCCCGGCGACGACTCCTGAGGTACGGTCAGCCCGGCAGACCGGGCAAGCTCGTGAATGGCATCGACATAGCCGAGGCCGGCCTGCTCCATGAGAAACCCGACCGCCGAGCCATGCACACCGCAGCCGAAGCAGTGATAGAACTGCTTGGTGGGGGAAACCGTGAAGGACGGGGATTTTTCGCCGTGAAAAGGGCACAGGCCAAGGAAGTTCGCACCCGCCTTTCTCAGTTTGACGCTGCGACCGACCACCTCGACGATGTCGACGCGGGCAAGCAACTCCTGAATGAAGGACTGGGGTATCACCCCGGGAGTCTAGCGCGCAGCAAGCCGGCTCTTGACCATCGCCGAAACCGCCGTGAGGTCGGCACGACCGGCGAGCTTGCCCTTGAGAACAGCCATGACCTTGCCCATGTCCTGCGGACCCGCGGCACTGGTGGTGGCGATTGCTGCAGCGAGCAGCGCTTCGATTTCTGCCGCATCAGCTTGCGCCGGCAGGTAAACCGACAGCACGGCGACTTCTGCTTTTTCCTGGTCGACCAGATCGGTACGCCCGGCCTGCTCGAACTGGGCAATGGAATCGCGACGCTGCTTGATCAGCTTGTCGACAATCGCGGCGACCTGAGCATCGTCAAGGGTGATGCGCTCGTCGACCTCGCGCTGCTTGAGCGCAGCCAGCAACATGCGGATTGCGCCAAGCCGGAGGGTTTCGCGAGCACGCATCGCCGACTTCATGTCGTCGGTGATGCGGTCTTTCAAGGTGGAGGCCGGAACATTCATGCGGTCGTTGTCAGATCGACCCGGGCCAGAGCCGGCCCGGTGAACCGGAAGCCCGGCAGAGCACTCAGTAGAGTTTTTTGGGCAGCATCTGGCTGCGAAGACGCTTGTAGTGGCGCTTGACCGCGGCGGCTTTCTTGCGCTTTCGCTCGGCGGTGGGCTTTTCGTAAAACTCGCGTGCACGCAACTCCGTGAGGAGGCCGGTTTTCTCGATCGTGCGCTTGAAACGGCGCAAAGCGACGTCGAAAGGCTCGTTCTCTTTCACACGGATGGTCGTCATAAGCTCGGTTCTCTCTTTGTTCGCTTGCTGTCGGGTGCGTGGTGATGGCTTGGGTTGCTGATTTGTGTCGCTGACCTATGGCGCTTTTTTGTGATGTCAGCTTAGCCCCCCAGTTTAGCAGCGGGCGGATCGAAATACCAGCCCCGGGATCAAGGCCGGTCACACACCGCCGGTCTCCGACAGATGGGCTGGCACGATAGTTGATTGCGACACCCATCTGGGCACAGAATGAATCGTGTCTTTTTTGTTTCTATTCGGGAGGATGTCGATGCACAACCCTCTGACGCTTCCATCGGGCGGATCGCCGTTTTCGGTCGCCGGTTTCAAGCAGATCTACTCGACCCAGACCGTCGAGACCGCCCTGGAGGAACTCCCGCCAGGCGCCAATGAAGGTCTTCGTACGACCTACGAGAAGATGCTCAGGGTGGGGGGCGAACGTTTCAGCGTCAAGCCGGGCAGGATGCCGGACTTCGACGAACTCGAACATGAGCTGCCGAATTTCAGCGACGTACTCCACGACTTGCGCAAGCAGCTGGCGCTTTGCATGGCGAGCGACGACTCGCTCGAAGTCTCTCCGATGCTGCTGCTGGGCGCACCGGGCATCGGCAAAACCCACTTTGCCCGGCGCCTGTCGCAATTGCTCGGCACCGGCTACGGGTTTGTCTCGATGAGCTCGCTCACCGCGGGCTGGGTGCTGTCGGGCGCCTCGTCGCAGTGGCGAAACTCGCGCACCGGCAAGGTCTTCGACACACTGGTGCATGGCGACTATGCCAATCCGGTGATCGTGGTCGACGAGATCGACAAGGCGTCGGGTGAGAGCCATTACGACCCGCTCGGCGCGCTGTACTCGCTCCTTGAGCACGATACCGCCCGCAGCTTCACCGACGAGTTCGCCGATATCCCGCTCAACTGCTCCGATATCGTCTGGATCGCGACCGCAAACGACGCCTCGCGAATCCCCGAACCGATCCTCAACCGGATGAATGTGTACGAAATCGCGTCGCCCGACGCCAGCGGCGCGCGACGGATTGCCGCCTCGATCTACAGCGATATCCGGGAGTCGCACCACTGGGGGCGCGCTTTTCCCGAAACGCCGTCGGCAGCGGTGCTCGAACGGCTGTCAGCAATTGCGCCGCGCGAAATGCGGCGCGAACTGGTCGGCGCTTTCGGCAATGCGCGACTCGAATCACGCGACGAGATCGCGCCCGACGACCTGGCCGGACGCAATGCAAGACGCCCGAGGATGGGCTTTTAAAGTGTGCCGGCTGCCATGGCCCGGGCTGCGCAATAGCCGCTCGCCCAGGCCCACTGGAAGTTATAGCCACCCAGCCAGCCGGTTACATCCACCGACTCACCGATGAAGTGAAGCCCGGGTATCCGGTTGACCTGAAGGGTTCGGGGGTCAAGCTCGGCAGTGGCCACGCCACCCGCGGTGACTTCGGCCTTGCGATAGCCCTCGGTGCCGGCCGGCAGGACACGCCAGTCGTGAAAGGCCGCTGCCAGCGCCTGCAAGGCCCGGTTGCCGAGCTCGGCCAGACGCCGCTCCGACAGCGGTCGCGCCAGTCCGGCCAGGGGTCCGGTCGTGCCGAGGTCGGCCTGCGACAACCAGGCCTGCGACAGGCGCTTTGGCACGATCGCGCCCAGCGCGGTGCCGAGCTGCTGGCGGGTGCCTTCGCGCGCCTCGAGCAGCCGATCGGCGATGGTCTGGTCGGGCGCCAGATTGATTGAAAGCGGCTCGCCGCTGCGCCAGTAACTCGACACTTGCAGCACCGCCGGACCCGACAGACCGCGGTGCGTAAAGAGCAGGTCTTCGGTGAAGCGCGGTGCGCCGCGCTGCCCCGGCACCGCGAGATCAACCTCCAGGGCGAGACCGGCCAGCCCTGCAAACGGCTGCCAGCCGTGGGCGGTGAAGGTGAGCGGCACCAGCGCGGCGCGCGGCTCGATCACCCTCAGGTCGAACTGGCGGGCGAGCCGGAAAGCCCAGTCGGTGGCACCGATCTGCGGAATCGACAGCCCGCCGGTGGCCACCACCAGCGAGGCGCAGCGAATCTCGCCGGCATCGGTCTGCAAGGCAAAGCGCGCACGCAGGCCGGCATTGGTCGAGGTATCGGACGCGCTGGACGCATCGGCCGACGCATCGGCAAGACGCGCGACTTCATGAACCACGCAGGGGCGAAACCACTGGACGCCACCACGCTCGCACTCGCTGCGCAGGACATCGATCACCTGCTCGGAGGAGTCATCGCAAAAGAGCTGCCCGCGGTGCTTCTCATGCCATGAGACACCATGCGACTTGAGCAGCGCCATGAACTGCGCCGGCCGATAGGTGCGCAGGGCGTGACGCGCAAAACGCGGATCTTCCGACAGGAAGCGCTCGGGCAGATCAGCCTGCAGATTGGTGAAGTTGCAGCGACCGCCCCCGGAAATACGAATCTTCTCGGCAAGGCGCGCCGAGTGGTCGATCAGGGCGACCCGCAGGCCGAGCTGGGCCGCAACGCCGGCGCAAAACAGTCCGGCGGCTCCCGCACCGACGATGACCGCGTCAAATTGTTGCGCCATGAGCCTTCGTTGACCCGAAGGCCTGGTCGAAAGCGCCAGATGATAGCGGGGTGTGGCGGGCAGAACGAATCCCGAGCGCGAGAAGCACCGCGCCGACCTGCTGGTCGATGGCCTGCGGCACCGGCCGCTCGCCGGCGAGTGCCGACTGGATCCAGCGTGCCGTCGCGCACGCATCGGACGCATCGGGCAGCGCCGGCAGTCCGCTGCCTGCGATGGACTGTGCGGGGACGGCCACCTCGCACTCGCCGTCGTGAACCCAGTCGATCTGAGCGGCTCGACGCGTGCTGGCGACCACCTCACCTTCAGTGCCCCGCATCAGCAAGGCGGGTCTTCGACTGCCAGTGAAGTAGTCGTGCTGCAGCCGGTTGAATTCGGGATGGGTGAAACTCGTCATCCGCAGGCAGTCGGGTGCGAGGGTCGGATTGATCAGTTTGGCCAGCGTATGGCCGATGTTGCGAACGCCGAGTCGGGCGCGCAAGCCAAGCAGTCCGGCCAGGGGCGGCGACAGCAGCTCGACCGGCACGAAGGCCGGCACCCCACGATCGATGACATCGACCGCCTGGCCGATGCTGCGCACCGCACCCAGTCCCATGGCTGACATGACCTCGCCGGTCGTCGTCCGACTTTTGTCCCAAGCCCCCCCGTGCACGACCACCTGAACCCCGGCATCAGCCAGAAGACAGGCCAGCAAAGGCACGAGGTTGGGGGTGTGGCGGGCGCCGTTGTAGCTCGGAATCGACACACAAGGGCGCGACATCTCGACCGGCAGGGCATTGAGCCTTGGCTCGAGCACATCGAGCGCTGCGCGCACTTCATCGAGCGACTCGCCCTTCATCCGCAAGGCAATCAGGATCGCGCCGAGCTCGATGTCGTCGAAGCGCCCTTCAAACAAGGACTCGAACATCTGCATTGCCATGTCGTAAGGCAGGCTGCGGGCACCCTCGCCACCGCGTCCGATTTCCTTGATGAAGCGCTGGGCATCCATGGGACCTCCTGGTATGCGAGGTCCATTGCAAGCACTGTGCCGGGCTGACCGCACGATTGCAGCGCACTGGTGTTGGAAAGCCACAACGCCGCCAACCGTTGGTGCAGGAGGGTGACTCGATCGCGCTCACTCATTTGACCCACGTCGCGCACGATCCGCAGCCAGTGCCGCATGAGAGTGCAGCATGCACCGCGCTGAGGCTGGGCTCACCGGTGGATTCGATGAAGCCGGTCACCCAGGCGGCAACCTGAAGGCCGGCTGATGCGACCGCCCTTGGTAGACTCGCCCGATGCTGACGCTCGGAATCGAAACCTCCTGCGACGAAACCGGCGTGGCGCTCTACGACAGCGAGCGCGGACTGCTGTCGCAGGCGCTGCACTCCCAGGTGGCGATGCACGAGCGCTTCGGCGGTGTGGTGCCTGAACTGGCCTCGCGCGACCACATCCGCCGGCTCCTGCCACTCACCCAGCAGGTGCTCGATGAGGCGGGATTGGCCAAATCGGCCATCGACGCGATCGCCTACACCGAAGGCCCCGGACTGGCCGGCGCCCTGCTGGTTGGGGCGGCGGTGGCCCAGGCCTTGGGCTATGCGCTGGGCAAACCGGTGCTGGGCGTGCATCACCTCGAAGGGCATCTGCTGTCACCGATGCTGTCGGCCGACCCGCCGGCCTTTCCCTTCGTCGCCCTGCTGGTCTCGGGCGGACACACCCAACTGATGCAGGTCGAGGGCATCGGCCGATACACGCTGCTGGGCGAATCGGTCGACGACGCTGCCGGCGAAGCCTTCGACAAGAGTGCCAAGCTTCTTGGTCTGGGCTATCCGGGCGGCCCGGCGCTGGCGGCACTGGCCGCACGCGGGCAGGCAGGCCGCTTCAACCTGCCGCGCCCAAAACTGCACTCGGGCGATCTCGATTTCAGTTTCTCGGGGCTCAAGACCGCGGTTGCCACCCGCATCGCCCGCGGCCTGCCCGACGATCAGGCCCGCGCCGATCTGGCCTGCGAAGCGCAGGCCGCCATCGTGGAGGTACTGGTGGCCAAATCACTGGCCGCGCTTGGCCAGACCGGACTGAAAACGCTTGTGATCGCCGGCGGCGTGAGCGCCAATCGGCACCTGCGCGAACGTCTGGCCGATGCAGCCCTGCGCCATGGCCTGCGCGTGCATTGCCCCGAACCCGCGCTGTGCACCGACAACGGCGCGATGATTGCCTTCGCCGGCTCGCTGCGCCTGCAGGCGCTGGTGCGAGCCGGTGCTGCACTGCCGCAGGCCGGTGCGATCGATGTCCAGCCGCGCTGGCCGCTACGATCGCTCACCGCAGCGTGACACCGGTCGGGCAGGGTGCGGGCAACGCGATCGACTGCCAGGCTCAAGTCGAAGGCTCAAGTCCATAAGCTCAAGTCTCTGATTAAAAAGCCGATAACGATTTAAGGCGGATTTCCGCAGGAGACACCATGTTGACGATTGCGCCCACAACGCTGGAGGCCTGGATCGAGGCGATTCATGACGCCGATATTCCGGTGCTTGCCCAGACGGCGATCGCTATCGAGGCCATGCACGAAAACGAAGACGACATCGCCGCACGCGATATCGCCGAAGTGGTGCTCGACGATCCTCTGATGTCACTCAAGTTGCTGGCCCATGTGGCCCGCAACCGCCCGGCACGGGTGGTGACCGATACCGAGACGGTGACCGGCGCCATCCTGATGATGGGCATCACCGCCTTCTTTCGCACCTTCGGCCAGCAGGAAACCGTTGAAACCCGCCTGAGCGCCTTTCCGGGTGCGCTCGAAGGACTCGAGCGCGTGCTGCGCCGCTCGCATCGCGCCGCACGCTTTGCACTCGGGTTTGCGATCTGCCGGCAGGACACCGATGCTGAAATCATCCAGGAAGCCGCGTTGCTGCACGACTTCGCCGAAGCCCTGCTGTGGTGTCATGCGCCAGGCCTGGCACTGGACATCGCGCGTCGGCAAGCCAGCGACCCGACGCTGCGCTCGGCGAAGGTCCAGCGCGACGTGCTCAATATCGAACTGACCGATCTCGAACAGGCCCTGATGAAGGACTGGCGTTTGCCCGAACTGCTCCAGCAGCTGACCGACGACCGCAACGATGCGGTGACCCGGGTACGCAATGTCATGCTGGCCACAGCGCTGGCCCGTCACAGCCAGAACGGCTGGCGCAATGCCGCGCTGCCTGACGACTTCACCGCAGTCGGTGAATTGCTCAACCTGTCGCCGCAGGCCGCGCGCGGATTGGTTCGCGACCTTGACGCGACCGCGATGGCCGAACTCGAGTGAGGACGATGCGCTGAGGACGGCCCGTGCCCTGCGCGGACTCAGGCCGCAGACTCTGGTGCGCGGCGCTGACGCAGCAGGGTCAGATTGGGGCTGATGGCGATCATGACCATGCCGAGCAGCGCAATCGCATCCGGCAGATTGCCGAACACCAGCCAGCCGATCGGAATCGAGAGCAGCATCTGCAGATAGGACCACGGTGTCAGTCGCGAGGCCGCTGCCAATCGGTAGGCCTGCGCCAGCAGCAGATGCCCGGTGGCACCGAGCACACCGATCAGGCCGAACACCGCCCAGTCGAGCGTGCGCATGCCGGGAATCTCCCACCAGCCCGGCATCCACCAGAGCGGTGCAGCCAGCGTCATGATGGCGGCACCCACCAGCCCGCTGTAGAGCACCTGCACCTCGGGCGAATCGGCATGGGCCTGTGCACGCGTCAGCGTCTGATAGGCAGCGTTGCCCGCGGCCGCCCCCAGCACCAGCAGCGACCCGGCCAGCGGCAGGTCACTGCCCGGCCGGATAATCACGAGCACACCGGCAAATCCGAGCGCCACCGCTGCCCAGGTCTGCCAGCCCGGCCGCTCCCCGAGAAAGAGGGTGGCAAAAACGGTGACCAGAATCGGGGTGGTAAAAAAGACCGCCGCGCCCTGGGCAAGCGGCATGGTCTTCAGCGCCGCGAAATAAAGCATGGTGATCGTCACCATCAGCAGGCCGCGCATGCCCTGGCGCAAGGGATGCGCCGTCTTGAGAATCGACAGTCCGCGGCTTGGCATGAAGACCGCAAGCACCACCAGCAGGTGACCGAAATAGCGCGACCAGGTGATCGCGGCCACCGGCACGCCGCGCATGCCAAGCCATTTCCCGCTGGTGTCGAGCAGGATCAGACAAGCGAGTGCTGACAGCATCAGCGCAACGGCGCGACCTTGGGAGGAAGAAGGCATCTTTGCTAGTCTACCGGCTTGACCTCAAGCCCCTTCAAGCCCCCTCAAGCCCCCTCAAGCCCCCTCAAGCCTGCCAAGGCATCCCAAGGAGCACACCATGCAGACCCTGGCACAGGATGTCGAAAACGATATCGCACAGGCCACCGCCGCCTTGCGCACCGATACCGTGTCGATGCTGTCCGAACTCGTCGCCCTGCCCTCGCTGCTTGGCGCAGAAGCCGGCGCACAGGACTGGATGGCCGATCGCCTGGGCAGCATGGGGCTTGCAGTCGAGCGCTTCGACATCGACGAGGCCAAGCTGAAAAATCACAAGGGATGGTCGCCGTCGATCATCTCCTACGACGGTCGCCCGAATGTGGTGGGCGTTCACCGGCCGAGCGAAGTCAAGGGCCGATCGCTGATTCTCAACGGGCATATCGATGTGGTGCCGGTCGGCAACGACTCGATGTGGACCACGCCGCCCTTTTCGCCGCGCGTCGACGGCGACCGGCTCTATGGGCGCGGCGCAGCCGACATGAAGGCCGGCATCATCGCCTGGCTCAATGCGTTTCGGGCCCTGCAGTCGATCGGCCTGGAGCCGGCTGCGCCGGTCTATCTGCAGTCGGTGATCGAGGAAGAGTGCACCGGCAACGGCGCGCTTGCCTGCCTGGTGCAGGGCTATCACGCCGATGCAGCGATCATCACCGAGCCGGGCGACGGCCTGCTGCGCGCCCAGCTCGGCGTGATGTGGCTGACCCTCGAAGTCACCGGCGTGCCGGTGCACGCGATGGTGGCCCATACCGGCACCAATGCGATCGATGCCGCGCGCAACCTGTTTGCCGAACTCAAGCTGCTCGAGCGCGAATGGAACGAGCCCGCGAAACGCCACGCCCTGTGGTGCCATCACGATCATCCGATCAACTTCAACCTCGGTCGCCTGATGGGTGGCGAGTGGCATTCGTCGGTCGCCACCACCGCGCGGGCCGATATCCGACTGTCGTTTTATCCGGGCATGAGCCGCGAGCAGGTGAAGGCCGCGGTCGAGGCGCGACTGGCCGAAGCGCATGCCGCCTCGCCCTCACGCGCTTCGGTGAACTACCGGGTGATCTATCAGGGCTTTCAGTCGGAAGGCTGCGTGATGGACGCCGGCGAGCCGGTGCTCACCGAACTGGCCCGCTGTCACCGCGATGTGACCGGCCGCGACATCGAACTGACCGTCAGCACCGGCACGACCGATGCACGCACCTTCAATCTCTATGGGCCGATTCCGGCGACCTGCTATGGGCCGATCGGAGAATCGATTCATGGCATCGACGAGTGGGTCTCGATCGACAGCACCATGGCCTGCACCGAGGTGCTGGCGCGCTTTATCGCCCGCTGGTGCGGCGTGAACCGGCGCCGCTGACGCGCTGACTGCCGACCGCTGGTGACCACCCGAGCGGGTCGCCACCGGGGGCGCACGATACAATGCCGGATGGCCCGAACGCGCCCTGCGGCAGATTCCTCCCGGCCCGCAAGCTTCACCCATCGACTCAGGGTCAGAACCCGCGCGATTCGGCGGCAGGCTTCGGGCCTGTCCCCGAGCACCCGCGGCATCCTGTGGGCGCTCGGCGCGGGCCTGTCCTTTTCAGTGGCCAACGCGGCGCTGCGCATCCTCACCCTCGAAGTCCATCCGATGCAGGGGCAATTCCTGCGCTATGCCTTCGGCATGCTGCCGGTGCTGCCACTGCTGTGGCGCGTCGGCCTGCGCGGCCTGCAACCCGAATCGATGAAGGACCAGCTGTGGCGGGCGATGCTGCACACCGTCGGCCTGTCGCTGTGGTTTCTCGCCTTGCCACATCTGCCGCTGGCCGACATGACCGCGATCAGCTTCACCAATCCGCTCTTTGTGCTGGTGGGTGCCGCGTGGGTGCTCAAGGAGCCGATGAGCACCGCCCGCTGGGTGTCGGTGGCGGTCGGCTTCATGGGGGTGCTGGTGGTGGTCGGCCAGGGGCTGTCGGGCAGCGGCGGCTGGTACAGCCTGCTGATGCTGGCCTCGGCACCGGTCTTTGCCGCTTCTTTCCTGCTCACCAAAGTTCTCACCCGGCGCGACTCGGTCTCGGTGATCGTCTTCTGGCAAACGCTGCTGGTCACGGTGCTGTCAATGCCGCTGGCGCTTGCCGTCTGGACCGGTCTGTCGGCCTGGCAATGGCTGATGGCCCTGATCGGCGGCATTCTTGGAACCGTCGGTCACTACTGCCTGACCCGATCCTTCGCCTCGGCCGACATCTCGGCCACGCAGTCGGTCAAGTTTGTCGACCTGCTCTGGGCGGCCGGCATCGGCTGGATTGTCTTCAGCGACCCGATCCGGCCAAGCACGCTGCTGGGCGGCGCGATCATCGTCGCCTCGATCGCCGGGCTGGCGCGCTATGAGCGCCAGCGGCCGGCAAGTCCGGCAGCCTGACCATGCGTATCGACGCGGTGCGCGAGCAACTGCGCGGCCACGGCGCACGCGAGCCCCATGTCGTGCATCTGCTTCGGCAATGGATCGAGACAAAGCCCTTGGGCAGCGACGGGCGCAAGCCGGCCGACTTCCTGCCGATGCGGCTGCGACAGGCCCTGCCCGCACTGCAGCGCTCGCTCGACGACATCGCCCGGGTCAGCTCGAGTCATCGGGCGCGCGACGGCTCGACCCGCCTGCTGATGGCGCTGGCCGACGGCCAGTCGGTCGAGACCGTGCTGCTGCCGCGTGAAGGCGTATGCGTCTCGACGCAGGTGGGCTGCGCGGTGGGTTGCGTGTTCTGCATGACCGGCCGCGACGGACTGCTGCGACAGGTCGGCAGTGCCGAGATCGTGGCGCAGGTGATCGCTGCCCGCGCGCGTCAAGCGGTGCGAAAGGTGGTCTTCATGGGCATGGGCGAGCCGGCCCACAATCTCGATAATGTGCTCGAGGCGGTCGACCTGCTCGGCACGCTCGGCAGCATCGGCCACAAGAGCCTGGTGTTCTCGACCGTGGGCGATGCCAGGGTGTTCGAGCGGCTGCCCACCCAGCGCGTGAAACCGGCGCTCGCGCTGTCGCTGCACACCACCCGCGCCGAACTGCGCGAAACCCTGCTGCCCCGCGCACCGCGCATCGCACCCGACGAACTGGTCGCGCTGGCGCAGGCCTATGCGCGCGCCACCGGTTATCCGGTGCAATACCAGTGGACCCTGATCGACGGCATCAATGATGGCGATGACGAGGTCGAGGGCATCGCCCGTCTGCTGGCAGGCCAGTACGCGGTCATGAACCTGATTCCTTACAACGCAGTCGAGGGCCTGGGCTATGCCCGCCCCTCGAACGAACGAGCCATCACCATGGTGCGAATGCTTCGCGAGCGCGGCGTGCTGGCGACCCTGCGTCAGTCGGCCGGCCAGGATGTCGATGCCGGCTGCGGACAGCTCAGGGCAAGGACAATTCCGATCGTGGCGGCCTAGCCGCTCAGTCAGCTTTCGAGTCAGCTTTCTAGCCGGCTTTCTTCTTCCCGATGCGGCTCTCAGTGCCAGCCACAAGCTTGGCGATATTCTGACGATGACGCCAGATCAGCAGCCCGGCCATGATCGCGATCGGCACGATCACCGCATCGGCGCCGAAAAGCCACCATGCGAAGAGCGGTGCGCACAGTGCTGCCAGCAGCGCGGCCAGCGATGAATAGCGTGTAATCACCGCAACCAGCAGCCAGGTGCCGAGCGTGCACAGACCGAGCGCCGGCGACAACGCAAGCAACACGCCGGCGGCGGTCGCCACCCCCTTGCCACCCTGGAAGCGATGAAACACCGGATAGAGATGGCCGATAAACGCGGCCAGCCCGGCGCAAGTGATCACAAGCCCGGTGAAGCCGAAACGCGCCGCAAAGGCCTGCGCAAGCAGCACCGCGACCGCACCCTTGGCGGCATCGCCCAGCAGCGTGAGGATGGCCGCAAGCTTGTTGCCCGAGCGCAGCACATTGGTCGCACCGGGGTTGCCCGAGCCGTAGCTGCGCGGATCGGACAGACCCATCGTGCGGCTGACCAGCACTGCAAACGAGACCGAGCCGATCAGATAGGCCAGCAAGAGGGCAACAAGCGACGGCAGCGTGAAGGACATGAGGGGATCCGTAGACAGGGGAAGATCACAAAGTCAGCGACAAAACAGCGGCGCAGCAAACCGCGGTCACTCCAGCAGCGCGCAATGGACCGCGGTGGCCTGCAGCAGATCGACCAGCACCTGCGGCGCGATGCCCACCAGATAGCCGCGGCGACCGCCGTTGATGTAAAGACGAGGCAACGCGAGCACCGTCGCTTCGACAAAGACCGGCATCGGCTTGCGCACACCGAAAGGCGAGGTGCCGCCCACCTGAAAACCGGTATGGCGCTGGGCAACTGCCGGCTCGCAGGGGGTAATGGTCTTGCGAGAGGCCTGGCGCGCAAGGTTCTTGGTCGAGACCTTGCAGTCGCCGTGCATCAGCACGATCAGCGGTTTGCCGGCCTCGTCCTGCATCACCAGCGTCTTGACCACCGCATGTTCATCGAGGCCAAGCTGACGGGCCGACTCGGCCGTGCCGCCATGCTCGACATAGTCATAGGCATGCTCGGAAAAATCGATGCCGCGGGCGCGCAGCATCGCGGTGGCCGGCGTCTCGGAAACATGTCGGGTTGCCATGGGCTCGATCGCGAGTCGCTGCGCTGCGCCGGCGCTTCAGTGCCTGACCGGCTCGGCGAGCAGTCGGGCCACCTCGTCATGCAACCCCTGCGGCGTAACCGTGTCGGGCGCCACCGGCGGCCCGGCCACCAGCGCCACCCGATTGAAGAATCCGCGCCGAAAGGGCTTGACCATGGCCTTGCCGTTCTCGATACGCGAAAAATAGGACCCATAGAGGTTATGCAGCGCGATCGGCACGACCGGCACCGGGTCAGCCTCGAGGATCTTCATCACGCCGCCGCGAAACTCCTTGAGCTCACCGTCGCGAGTGATGCCACCCTCCGGAAAGATGCCGAGCAGGTCGCCCTCGGCCAGCACGGTGCGCGCGGTCTCGAAAGCCGCCTCATAGGTTTGGGCATCTTCGCGCTGCGGCGCAATCGGAATGGCCTTGGCCAGCCGAAAGACCGCTCCGAAGCCCGGGATTGCGAAGATCTGATAGTCCATGATGAAGCGGATCGGACGCGGGCTTGCCGCCATGACCAGCACCGCATCCATGAAACTCACATGGTTGCAGACGACCACTGCCGCGCCCGCCACCGGGATGTTGTGTTCGCCCTGAACCTTGAAGCGATAGATCAGCCGCGACACGACAAAGGCGATAAAGCGCAGCAGATACTCCGGCACCAGCATGAAAATGTAGAAAGCGACGACCGCGTTGGCAATGGCCAGGAACAGAAAGATCTGGGGAATGCTGAAGCCCGCACCCAGCAGCAACCCGGCAATCACCGAACTCGCAATCATGAAGATCGCGTTCAGGATGTTGTTGGCCGCGATGATGCGGGCGCGATGCGAGGGCTGCGAGCGCATCTGGATGAGGGCATACATCGGCACGCTGTAGAGGCCGGCCGAAAGCGCCAGCATGCCGAGATCGAAGAGCACTCGCCAGTGGCGCGGCGCGGCCACGAAAGCACCAATCGACTGCATCTCGACCACCGGCAGGCTGCGCACCGAAAAGTAGAGGTCGAGCGAAAACAGCGACATGCCGATCGCGCCCAGCGGCACCAGACCGATCTCGACATGCCGGCGCGACAGGGTCTCGCACAGCAGCGAGCCGATCGCAATGCCAACCGAAAACACCACCAGCAGCAGCGAGGCGACCTGCTCGTCGCCATGCAGCACATCCTTGGAGAAGGCCGGAAAGGTCGACAGAAAGACCGCGCCGAAGAACCACATCCATGAGATGCCGAGCAGCGAGCGAAACACCACCAGGTTTTCGTGCGCAAGCTTCAGATTGCGCCAGGTTTCGGTAAACGGATTCCAGTTGATCACCAGACCCGGATCAGTCGGAGGCGACACTGGAACGAACTGTGCGCAAAGCCGGCCGATCACCGCGACCGCGATACAGTGGATCGCAACATAGCGCACACCCTCGCCCGGAATCGCGATCAAGAGGCCGCCGGCGATATTGCCGAGCAGGATCGCCACGAAGGTGCCCATCTCGACCATGCCATTGCCGCCGGTGAGCTCCTGCTCCGACAGATGCTGGGGCAGATAGGCGTACTTGACCGGCCCGAAGAGCGTCGAATGCAGACCCATCAGGAAAACGCAGATCAGCAGCGCCGGCACATTGGCGGTGAAAAAGCCCCAGGCCGCAATCAGCATGATCACGATCTCGAGGTCCTTGACCAGCCTGAACAGACGACGCTTTTCGAGCTTGTCGGCCAGCTGCCCGCTGGTGGCCGAAAAAAGCAGATAGGGAAGAATGAAGAGCGCACCGATGACCAGCCCTGCCTGCGCCGGCGGCAGCCAGCTGACCTGCAGCTGATAGGTGATCAGCACGGTGAACGCAAACTTGAACAGATTGTCGTTGCCGGCGCCAAAAAACTGCGTCCAGAAAAAAGGCGCGAAGCGTCGCTGCCGCATCAGCGCGAACTGGTTGGGATGTTCGGCCTGGGCGTGAGCGGATTGAGCGGGATCAGTCATGAAGGACCATCGGACGGGCTAAGGAACGGATACGGGGCAGATGAAAGCGCAGCGCAAGTGTATCGGCTCTGCTCGCCGTGGTAACTTTCCAGCAATCAATCAGGGCTCGCCGCTCGCGCGATCCTGCCACCACATCAAAGGAGGCGTTCACCATGCACGACTACGTGATCATCGGCGGCGGATCGGCCGGTTGCGTGCTGGCTGGGCGCCTGTCGCAAGACCCTGCGATCAAGGTCTGCCTGCTCGAGGCCGGGCCCTGGGACCACTCGGTGGCGATTCACTGCCCGGCAGGTCTGGCGCTGATGGCCAAAAGCGGCCCCTCCTGGCGCTTCGACACCGTGCCGCAAAAGGGGCTCAATGGACGACGCGGCTATCAGCCGCGAGGCAAGGTGATCGGCGGATCGAGTTCGATCAACGCCATGGTCTATATCCGCGGCCATCGCGCCGATTACGACCACTGGGCCGCGCAAGGCAATCCGGGCTGGGGCTATGACGATGTGCTGCCCTACTTCAAGCGTGCCGAACACAATGAGCGCGGGGCAGACGCCTGGCACGGCAGCGGGGGCCCGCTCAATGTCATGGACCTGCGCAGCCCGACCTGGATTTCGGAGGTCTTCGTGAAGGCCGGCGTGCAGGCCGGCTATCGCGCCAACCCCGACTTCAACGGTGCCGAGCAGGAAGGCGTCGGCGTGTATCAGGTGACGCACAAGAACGGCGAGCGCTGGAGCGCGGCCAAGGGCTACCTCACACCCTTCCTCTCGCGCCCCAACCTCACCGTCATCACCGAAGCGATGAGCACCCGCATTCTCTTCGAGGGCCGCAGGGCGGTCGGGGTCGAGTATCTGCAGGGCGGCGAGCGCAAGCAGGTCAAGGCCAGCCGCGAAGTGCTGCTGAGCGCAGGCGCGCTGCAGTCGCCGCAACTGCTGATGCTCTCGGGTGTGGGGCCGGCAGACCATCTTCGTGAACACGGCATCGAGGTGGTGCTTGATGCACCCGGCGTGGGTGCGCAACTGCACGACCACATCGACGTGATCCAGGTGATCGACGCACCGCAGCTCAAGGGCCTCTTCGGGCTTGCCCTGTCGTTTGTGCCGCGCGCGATCGCCGGCATCCTCGAATGGCGCAACAAACGCTCGGGCCTGCTCACCACCAATTTTGCCGAGGCCGGCGGCTTCATTCGCAGCGCCCCGAGCGAATCAGTGCCCGATCTGCAGTTTCATTTCACGATTGCCAAGCTGGCCGATCATGGTCGGCAGACCAATTTCGGTTATGGCTATTCGTGCCATGTCTGCCTGCTGCAGCCGAAAAGCCGCGGCAGCGTGAGGCTGGCCAGCGCCGACCCGCTGGCCGCCCCCCTGATCGACCCGAACTTTCTGGATGATGCCGACGATCTGCGCAAGATGGTCAGCGGCTTTCGGCAGATGCGAACGATCCTGTCGCAGCCGGCGCTCTCGGGTCTTGGCGGCAAGGAGCTGGCCGCCTCGGCACTGGCCACAAGCGATGCCGAGATTGAGCAATTCATCCGGAACAACGCCGACACGGTCTATCACCCGGTGGGCAGCGTGCGCATGGGCCCGGGCACGCTCGATCCGGTCGATGCCGAATTGCGCGTCAAGGGCATCGAGGGTCTGCGGGTGGTCGATGCCTCGATCATGCCGCGGGTGGTGAGCGGCAACACCAACGCGCCGACCATCATGATCGCCGAGCGAGCGGTCGATCTGATCCGCGCCGCCGCCTCGATCAGGTCGGCTGCAGTCCGCGCGCCTTCGCCATCACACGTGTAAGGCCCAGCAGCGCATCGAGGCTGGGCGTGGCCACGCCGGTGCGCCGTCCGAGTTCGCTCACCGACGCGATCAGGGCATTGAGTTCGAGGGGGCGGCCGGCCTCGGTATCCTGCAGCATCGAGGTCCGCACCGCGCCGAGCTTGCGGGTGATTGCATGGCGGTCCTCCGGTGTCATGCTGATCGGCAACCCGATGCGCGTGCCGATCTCGGCGGCCTCGATCATGGCCCGAGACACGAAATCGCGAACCAGCGGATCGTCGAGCAGCAAATCGAGGGTGGCGCCGGTCAGGGCCGAAGCCGGGTTCATGGTCATGTTGCCCCAGAGCTTGAGCCAGACATCGAGCTCGATGTGCGACGACAGCTCCAGCCCGATGCCCGGCACCCGCAACTGATCGGCCACTGCTGTCAGACGCGGCGTGCTTGCGCCACCCGGCTCACCCACGATGTAGCGATCGCCGAGAGTCCGGGTCACGATGCCAGGCGCCGGCGAAAACGCCGACATATGCAGCACGCAGCCGATCACCCGGGCCGGATCGATCGCCCTGGCGAGTTGGCCATCGGCATCGCAGGCATCGAGCCGTGTGCCCTGCCAGGGCGGTGCAAAGCCATGAAAAAACCACCAGGGCAGGCCGTTCATCGCCGACAGCACGAGGGTGTCGGGCCCCATCAGCGGGGCGATACTGGCCGGCACCGAGGCCAGCGCGGTGGTCTTGACCGTAAGGATGATCAGATCCTGCACACCGAGATCTTCGGCGCGGTCGCTGGCCGGCAGCGGCACGCTGCGATCGAGCCGGCGCTGCGGGTCGGTGGCCGCGGCATCGCGCAGCACCAGGCCGCGTTCACGCACTGCTGCCAGCGTGGCGCCGCGTGCAAGCGCACTCACCTCGCGTCCGCCTTCGATGAGATGGTGGGCCATCAGGCCACCCACGGCGCCCAGGCCAACAATGCAGATTTTCATCTGATGCATTTTCCTTTCAGACCGGGCTCAGCCGCGGGGATGATGCTGCGCATGCAGCGATTTCAGGCGCTCGCGCGCCACATGGGTATAGATCTGGGTGGTCGAAATGTCGGCATGGCCGAGCAGCAGTTGCACCACCCGCAGGTCGGCGCCGTGATTCAGCAGGTGGGTCGCAAAGGCATGGCGCAGGCTGTGCGGCGACAGCGGCGCGGTAATAGCAGCCACCAGTGCATGGCGCTTGATCAGACTCCAGAACATCTGCCGGGTCATCGGCGCGGCACGCGCGGTCACGAATAGCGCATCGCTCGCGCGTGGCCCGATGAGTTGCGCACGCGCTTCACGCAGATAGCGCTCGATCCAGTGACGCGCCTCTTCGCCCAACGGCACCAGTCGCTCCTTGTTGCCCTTGCCCACGACGCGAATGACACCATCGACCAGACTGACCGACACGCTGCTCAGGCCGACCAGCTCGCTCACCCGCAGGCCGGTGGCATAGAGCGTCTCGAGCATCGCGCGGTCGCGCAGACCGAGCGGGGTGGCCAGGTCGGGGGCGGCGAGCAGGGCCTCGACCTGCCCCTCCGACAAGGTATGCGGAAAGCGCTGCGGCTGGCGGGCCGCGACGATGCGAAGCGTCGGGTCGTCGGTGCGATGGCGTTCGCGT
>CAMCXH010000012.1 GCA_945883285.1 Bordetella parapertussis
AGCGCCACCGGGCGCCTGCCAAACAGTTACAACCGCAGCAACGGCGCCTCGGGGGGCGTGTCCTGGGTCGATCGATGGGGCGTGATCGGCCTGTCGCACACCGAACTGCATGCCACCTATGGCGTCCCCTCCGAAGAGTCGGTCTTCATTGATCAGCGCAATCACCGCACCGAAGGCCTGCTCGTGCTCGACCAGCCGCTCAGCTGGCTCGAGTCGCTCAGCGTGAAGGCAGCGCAAGTGCGCTACCGCCATCAGGAGATCGATGCCAGCAACGGCGAGGTGGGCACCCAGTTCGACAGCACCGGCTACGACGCCCGGCTCGAGGCCGCCTACCTGCCGATCGCGGGCATCAGCGGCGTCTTCGGTATGAGCAGCCGCGATCGCACGCTCAGCGCGAGCGGAGCCGAGGCCTATATCCCGACCACCGCCGATCGCCAGAACGCCCTGTTTTTGAGCGCAGGCCGGGCATTCGGCGACGCCCGGCTCGAATTCGGCACGCGTCAGAGCCAGGCGAGGCTCGACCCGACCGGCAACCCGGACCTTCCGATGCGCAACTTCACCCTGAGCGATTACTCGCTGGGCCTGAAGATGCCGGTGGGTGGCCCGATCGAGCTGTCGATCAATGCGTCGAGCGCGCAGCGCGCGCCGTCGGTGCCCGAGCTCTATGCCGACGGCCCGCATGCCGCGACCGCCACGTTCGAGATCGGCAATCCGACGCTCGACAAGGAGCGCTCGCGCAACCTCGAGCTGTCGATCGGATCGGCTGCAACGCCGCTTCGCTGGAAGGCCAGTGTCTTTCAGCAGCGCTTCGAGAACTACATCGCCGGCTTTGCCACCGACGTCAACAACGACGGTGTTGCCGACCGGGTCGACGATGGCGGGACGATCGTCAATTCGCCGCAGGACCCGACTGCCGGGCCGCTGCAGCGCATCGCCTATCAGCAGGCGCCGGCAAAATTTCGCGGGCTTGAGCTCGAAATCGGCTGGCGGCCGGTGAATTCGGCCTGGGGCTGGCGCACGTTCGCCGACACGGTGCGCGGCACGGTCGAGGGCATCGGCGACGCCCCCCGACTGCCGCCGGTGCGGGTCGGTGTGTCGACCGACTATGCCTCGGGCCCCTGGACCGGCTTCGCATCGGTGATGTATGCCGCCCAGCAGAACCGCACCTCGCCCTTCGAAACCCCGACCCCGAGCTATACCCGGGTCGACGGCGAGATTGCCTACAACTGGAAGACCGGCGCGACCGGTTCCACCACCCTTTTCGTGGCGGGCCGCAACCTGCTCAACGAAGAGATCCGGCTGTCGACCTCGTATGTGAAAGACACCGTGCCGATGCCCGGGCGATCGTTCTACGCAGGACTGCGCGTGCGGTTCTGAACGACGCCCGACACGCTCGGTTGCCGGTCAGTTGCCGCTCAGTCGCTGCTCAGTCGCCATAGAGCTTCTGGCGAAGTTCGCGGCGCTGCTGGGCCTCGAGCGACAGGGTCGCGGTCGGACGCGCCAGCAGCCTCGGCACACCGATCGCATCACCAGTCTCTTCGCACCAGCCGTAGTCGCCCGAATCGATGCGGGAAAGCGACTGCTGGATCTTCTTGAGCAGCTTGCGTTCGCGATCGCGGGTGCGCAGCTCAAGCGCGTGTTCTTCTTCGATCGTGGCGCGGTCGGCCGGATCCGGAACGATGACGGTTTCGCGCAGATGCTCGGTCGTCTCACCGGCATTGGCGAGCAGTTCGCGCTCCATCTGCTGCAGACGGGCCCGGAAGAACTGGAGCTGCGCCTCATTCATGTAGTCTGCCTCAGGCATCGCGGTCAGCTCTGCCTCGGTCAGCGGCTTCAATGCTTTGGTCACAGCCATATTGATGTCCTGTGTGACTCGTCCAGCACGGCAGGGGCCGTCAGGCGAGGCACTGTTGTAATCCCTGGATGAACATGTCTTTCGGCAGCTTTCTGCCGATGAAGACCATCTTGCTGGTCGGCTTTTCGCCGGGCTGCCATCGCCTGCCCAGATCGGCGCCCATCATCTGGTGAACGCCCTGAAACACCATCTGGCGCTCGGAGCCTTTGACGAAAAGGACGCCTTTATACCGCAACATGTCTGGGCCGTAAACCTGCACGATGCCGCCGAGGAAGTCCTCGAGCTTGGTCGCGTTGAAGGGTTTGTCCGACTTGAAGATGAAGGAGGTCACCGCGTCGTCGTGCTCGTGATCGTCGCTGGTGAGAAAGTCGGGCGTGAGCTCGAGCACCGCATTGAGGTTGAATCCGCGGATATCGAGGACCTCGTCGATCGGCACATTGCCGAAGTGGATCGGCTTGATCGGTGCGCGCGGATTGATGCGCTGCAGCCTCGACACAAGCGCCTTTTGCTCTGGCTCGCCGACCAGGTCGACTTTGGACATCAGGATGCGATCGGCAAAGCCCACCTGCTCGACCGCCTCTTTGTGTTCGGTGAGCTGCTGATCACCGTGACGGGCGTCGACCACGGTGATGACCGCATCGAGCAGGTAATACTCGGCGATATCGTCATCGATGAAGAAGGTCTGGGCCACCGGGCCCGGATCGGCCAGACCGGTGGTCTCGATGATGACCCGCTCAAATTTGATCTCGCCGGCCTCGCGACGCTCTCGCAGATCGCCCAGGATGCGGACCAGATCGCCACGCACCGTGCAGCAGATGCAGCCGTTGTTCATCTCGACGATCTGCTCTTCGCGGTTTTGCAGCAGCAGCTCGTTGTCGACACCCTCTTCACCGAATTCGTTTTCGATCACGGCGATGCGATGGCCATGCTGCTCGCTGAGAATCCGGTTGAGCAGCGTGGTTTTGCCGCTGCCCAGAAAGCCGGTCAGGATCGTGACAGGAACATTGGGTTGAGCCATGGGACAGACCTGTTCAGTGCCGGCTGCTTGCCATGCAACCCGGGTCGGGTGCGGCTTGGCCGAAGCAACATAACCTTCGATGATACATCGAACCGGCGACATGCCGTCGGTCGGACGGCGGCGCGAGCCTTGCAGACGACGGGCGGCCTTACATCCGCCGCAGCATCAGGCCCTTGAGGTATTCGCCTTCGGGATGCGTCATGAGCATCGGATGGTCGATGCCGGCGGCAAGACGCTTGAGCATCTGGGCATCAACGCCGGCATCGAAGACCGCGCCGGCGATGATCTTCTGGAAAAGATCAAGTGAGACCGCGCCCGAACACGAAAAGGTGAAGAGCAGGCCGCCCGGAGCGAGCAGGCGCAGCGCCTTGAGGTTGATTTCTTTATAGGCCCGCGCGGCGCGGTCGATGTGATGGGCCGAGGGCGCGAACTTGGGCGGATCAAGGACGATCAGGTCGAACTGGCGGCCTTCGGCGAGCATCGCCTTGAGCGTGTCGAAGACATTGGCCTGCAGCCAGGTGGAGGAGGTCTCAAAGCCGTTGAGCTTTTCGTGGTCGGCCGCCATGGCCAGCGCCTCGGCGCTGCTGTCGACCGAAGTCGCCTCGATTGCACCGCCCTGACGGGCCGCCAGCGTAAAGCCGCCGGTATAGCAGAAACAGTTGAGGACCCGCCGGCCGGCGGCATTGGCGCGCACCAGCGAGCGGTTGTCGCGCTGGTCGATGTAAAAACCGGTCTTGTGACCGGCCACCACGTCGACCCGGTAGCGCACGCCCTCCTCGGTCACCAGCACCGGCGTCGGTTCGCCGCCGCGCAGCGGGCCCTCGCTCGGGGCGAGCCCTTCGCGCTCACGGGCGGCGGCATCCGACCGCTCGTAAATCGCACGACAGCCGGTGGCTGCGGTGAGCGCCTCAATGATGGTCTCGCGCCAGGGCTCGATGCCGGCCGACTGGCACTGCACGACCAGCTGGTCGCCATAGCGGTCGACCACCAGACCGGGCAGCGCGTCGGCCTCGCCGAACACCAGCCGCACCGCAGTGGTCTCGGTGGAAAGCGACTGGCGACGCGCCACTGCAGCGGTCACACGGGCGGTAATCAGCTCGGCACTGACCTGCTCGTGCTCGAGATAGCTCCAGGCCCGGGCACGAATCATCGAGGTCGGACTGAAGGCCGCCCAGGCAAGAAAGCTGCCGTCGGCGCCGATCACCCTGACGGTGTCGCCGGCGGCCGGATGACCGATGACGCGGTCGATGGCCATGGCATAGACCCAGGGATGGCGGCGGCGCAGCGACTTTTCCTTGCCTGGTTTGAGTTTGAGGAGGGGCTCGGTACGGGTCATGGGGGATCGCCTTCAGCGCCGCGAACGGGCGCGCGGGTGGGCGGCATCATAGACCGCCGCCAGCCGCTGGAAGTCGAGCGAGGTGTAGACCTGAGTGGTCGCGATGCTGGCATGGCCGAGCAATTCCTGGACGGCACGCAGGTCGCCGCTCGATTGCAGCAGGTGGCTTGCAAAGGAATGGCGCAGCACATGCGGATGGACCAGCGAGGGCACGCCGCGTTCGATTGCCATGCGCCCGATCAGCCGCTGAACCGCCCGGGCGCCCAGTCGGGGGCCACGACTCGACAGAAAGAGTGCATGCGGATCGGCGCCCGGATGCAATGCCAGCCAGTCGCGGCGACAGGCAAGCCAGGCATCGAGCGCTGCCAGCGCCGGCGCGCCGACCGGCACCGTCCGGCGCTTGCCGCCCTTGCCGCGCACCAGCACCTCGCCCTCCGCGCGAGACAACCAGCTGCTCGAACGCCAGGCGCTTGTCTCGACATAGACCGCATCCAGCCCGATCAGCTCGGACAGCCGCAGTCCGCTCGAATAGAGCAGTTCGACGATGGCCTGATCGCGCAGGACCTCGAAGCCGCCGGCTGGCGCCGCCGCGAGCGTGCCATCGGACGCGGGCGTCTCGACCATCCGCATCGCGATATCCGGTGACAGCGCCTTGGGCAATCGACGCGGCCGGCGCGGTGCCCGCACGCCCCGTGCAGGGTTGGTCGCGAGCTTGCCATCGGCGGCCAGCCAGTCGAAAAATCCGCGCCACGCCGACAGCCGGCGCGCGATCGAGGTGGCCGCCAGACCCTCGCGCGAGGCCGCAGCCACCCAGCGTCGCACGTCGGGTTCGCCGATGTCGGTCCAGGCACGGCCATCGGCCAGACCGGCGAGCACCGTGAGTTCACGCCGATAACCGTCGAGCGTTCGCGGCGAGCAGCCACGCTCGGTCTGAAGACGAAGCAGATAGGCGTCGATGGCCTGCGCGGGCGCCATCGACGCTGCGCTCATGCGAGCAGCCGCGACAGGGCAGCGCTGGCGGTCTCGGCGATCCGCTCGAGATAGGCGGTGCCCATCGAGGCCTGGAAGCGCGCCGGGTCGGGCGAACCGAGCACCAGCAATCCGAAGGATTCGGGGGCGGCACCCACCCGCATCGGCAGCAAAGCCAGCGAGCGGGTCTGCGAACCGCCGGCAGCCAGCCAGGCCGCCTCGGGCACTTCGGCATTCAGGCCGCAATAGGGCTGGCGCAGGTCGTCGATCCGGGTGAGGGTTGTCGCCGGCACCTCGGTGGCACAGGCGAGCGACTGGTACGCCTCGGGCAGCCGCCACAGACGCAGCGCCACCTGCGGCACCGAGAAGCCGTCTGCCAGCCCGTCGGTCACGATCGCAGGAAGACGGCGCAGATCGCGCTCACGCAGCAGATCGCGGGTCCAGCGCTGCAGGCGCTCGCCGATCGCATCGTTTTCGCGACCGATGCGGATCAGGTCGGCCAGGCGCATCTCGAGCACCTTGTGCTTTTCGCGCAGCACATCAACCTGCCGCTCGACCAGCGAGACTGCCCGGCCACCATGAGGATGCGGCACGGTCACCGCCGCCAGCAGTTCGGCATGGACGTCGAAAAAGCTCGGGTTGTCGCGCAGGTACTGGGCGACCGTGTCACTGCTGATCGGGCTTGTCATATCGGTGTTTCCAGGAGAGGTGATGCAGCCACGGCCGCAAATCAGGGTGACGCCGCGATGGCCGCGGCGAGGTCGATTTCGCCGCTGAAAACCGATTCGGCGGGCCCGGTCATCAGTACGCTTTCGCCCTGCCATTCGATCGTGAGCAGGCCGCCGCGGGTGGTGACATCGACCCGCGGCTCGAGCAGACCGCGCCGGATGCCGGCCACCACCGCCGCGCAGGCGCCACTGCCACAGGCCAGGGTCTCGCCCGAGCCGCGCTCGAAAACCCGCAGCCTGATCCGGCTCGGCGAGACAACCTGCATGAAACCGGCATTGACCCGACGCGCAAATCGCTGATGCGACTCGATTAACGGCCCTTCGCTGTCGACTGGCGCGGTGTCAATATCAGCCACCACCTGCACCGCATGCGGATTGCCCATCGAGACCACCGACATCAGGCGCTCTGCACCGGGCAAGGCCAGCGGCCAGAGCAGGTCGACGCCTTGCGCAACCGGCGTCAGACCGGTGGTGTCGAAGGGCACACGCGAGGGCTCGAGCACCGGCGCACCCATGTCGACCGTGACCCGGCCGTCGTCTTCCAGGCGCGGCACGATGATGCCGGCCTGGGTACGCACCCTGATCGAGCGGGCCGCGGTGAGGCCCTGATCACGCACGAAACGCACGAAACAGCGCGCGCCATTGCCGCACTGCTCAACCTCGGCACCGTCGGCATTGAAGATGCGATAGACAAAGTCGACATCCGGCCCATCGGAGGCCTCGACCAGCAGCAGTTGATCGGCGCCCACCCCGAAATGCCGATCGGCCAGCCAGCGCCACTGCTTCTGCGTGAGATCAATTTTCTGGCGCACGCCGTCGAGCATCACAAAATCGTTGCCCGCGCCCTGCATCTTGGTGAACTTGAGCTTCATCGACCGATTATCGCTCAGCCGCCCGCCAGGTCTCAGTCTGGGTAAAACGAAGGCTCGCCCGGCGGGCGCGTCTTGAAGCGCTTGTGCGACCAGAGATACTGGGCCGGCGCTTCGCGCACACGGTCCTCGATGAAGGCATTCATGCGCCGGGTGGCGGCCTCGATGTCGTCGCCGGGAAAGTCCTGCCAGGGCGGATAGAAGCGCCCCACATAGCCGTTGGGGGTCATGTGAATCACGAAGGGCAGCACGACCGCGCCGGTCATGGCGGCCAGCCGGGCGGTGGCGGTCACGGTCGCCGCCGGCACGCCGAAAAAGGGCACGAAGATCGCATCGCGGGGGCCCAGATCGAGGTCGGGCAGATAATAAAAAGGCAGTCCCTCGCGAATCAGCCGGACAGCCGAGCGCACGCCCTGCTGACGCGACAGCACCACACCGTCGGAGAAGCGCTGCCGAGCGGCCAGCATCGCGGCATCAAGCACCGGATTTTTCTGGCGCTGATACATGGTCACGAAGCCGGACTCCATCGACAGGCGCGTGCCTGCGGCATCGAGCCCGACAAAGTGCGGCGCGAGGATGATCATGGGGCGGCCGAGGTACTCGCGGAAAATCGACTCGTTTTCGATGCTCACCAGCCGCCGGATGCGTTCGGGCTCGCCGTACCACATGATGAAGCGCTCGAGAATGCTGCGGGTGAACCACTGGAAATGCTCGCGCCCGATCCTTGCGCACTCACGCTCGCTCCAGTGCGGAAAGCACAGTCGCAGATTGATCAGCGTGACCCGCCGCCTCGGGACGGCCAGCCACCAGACCAGCGTGCCCAGCCCGGCGCCCAGCGGGCGCAGCACGCTCAGGGGCAGCAGCGACAGCGCCGTCAGGGCTCGCAGCAGACCCTTCAGGAGCAGATGCCCCGGCGGCATCGGCACAGCCGGCTGCGGTGCCCCGGGGGGTGACGCCCGGGCTGTCGGATCGATCATGCCGAATCTCGATCGCTTGGCGCCGACCCGCCAGGCCTGCCGGCGTCCGCCGGCGGCGCCCCTGAACGCGGTGCGTCCTTATAGCGGTTGTAGCCCCAGAAATACTGGTCGGGCACCCGCCGGATCAGTGCCTCCATCGCGCGATTGACCGCTTCGGGGCTTGGGTCGCCCGCCAGCGCCTCGAATCTCACCACCCAGCCCTTGCCCGGCGCCAGCCGCTCACCGTGAGCAATCAGGACCGGCGCGCCGGTCAGCCTGGCCAGACGCTGCGGCAGGGTCATGGTGTAGGCCGGACGACCGAAAAACGGCGCCCAGACACCGTCACCGTCGCTGGGCACCTGGTCGGGCAGGATGCCGATGCACTCGTGTCGGCGCAGGGCCCGCAACAGGCCACGTACCCCGGCACCGCTGGCCGGCACCGGCACCAGGCCGGGCGCCTGTCGGCCGGTCTCGACCAGATGCCTGATCGCCTCGACGCGCGGCGGCTTGTAGAGCACCGTGATCGGCCCGCTGCGGGCCGCCCCGCGTGCGGCCGCCTCGAAAGAGCCGATATGCGGGGTCAGGATCACCACACCTCGGCCGCCCGCGCGGGCGGCATCGAGCACCGACTGCCCCTCGATGCGGATCAGCGCCTCGACCCGCGCCGGTGCGCCAAACCAGATGAACAGCGTCTCGGCCACGCCCCGGCCGGCCTGTTCGGCGGTACGCCTGAGCCGGCCGGCATCGAAGAGGCTGGCAAGCTGAAGGTTCTCGCTCGACTTGCTTCGGAAGTCCGACGACACGCTCAAGGCGATACGCCCGACCAATGCGCCGATCGCCTGCAGCCAGGCCAGCGGCAGGTGGGCAATCATTCGGGTGATCCAGACCAGCATCGTGTGATTTACGCCAAAAACCGTGACTTGTTGCGCAGACCGCGCCCCGATCAGTCGGGCTATACTTTTTGGACCGCCGAGTTAATCCGGACAACTTGCAGGGCGGCTGACAAATTCTGCTAAAGCGTCGCTGCTTCTCCCGAAGATGGCTACGCCGAAAGGCCTCGTGTTCAGGACGATGTCCTGTTCGCGGCTGTGTCCCATTCACCATCTGCTGGAGTGCTCATCATGGCTAAGGACTTCCTCTTTACCTCCGAATCGGTTTCCGAAGGTCATCCGGACAAAGTCGCCGACCAGATTTCGGACGCGATTCTGGACGCGATCTTCGCTCAGGACAAATTCTCACGGGTTGCCGCCGAAACCCTGGTCAACACCGGACTGGTCGTGCTGGCCGGCGAAATCACGACCGGGGCGCATGTCGACTACATCCAGGTCGCACGCGACACCATCAAGCGGATCGGCTACGACAACACCGATTACGGCATCGACTACAAAGGCTGCGCGGTGCTGGTGGCCTACGACAAGCAGAGCCAGGACATCGCCCAGGGCGTCGATGAAGGCCGGGGCATCGACCTCGACCAGGGCGCCGGCGACCAGGGCCTGATGTTCGGCTATGCCTGCGACGAAACGCCGGTGCTGATGCCTGCGGCCATTTACTATGCCCACCGGCTGGTCGAGCGCCAGTCCGACCTGCGTCGCGATGGCCGCCTGCCCTGGCTGCGTCCGGATGCCAAGTCGCAGGTCACCTTGCGCTATGTCGACGGCAAGCCGCACTCGGTCGATACCGTCGTGCTCTCGACCCAGCATGCCCCGGACATCGATCACGGCACCCTGACCGAGGCGGTCATCGAAGAAATCGTCAAGCCGGTGCTGCCCAAGGAGCTGATCAAGGGTGATGTCCGCTTCCTGATCAACCCGACCGGGCGCTTTGTCATCGGCGGCCCGCAGGGCGACTGCGGCCTGACCGGTCGCAAGATCATCGTCGACACCTACGGTGGTGCCGCGCCCCACGGCGGCGGCGCCTTCTCGGGCAAGGATCCCTCCAAGGTCGACCGCTCGGCCGCCTATGCCGCGCGCTATGTGGCCAAGAACATCGTGGCTGCCGGACTGGCGACCAAATGCCTGGTGCAGGTGAGCTATGCCATTGGCGTGGCCCGCCCGACCTCGGTCATGGTGACCACCGAAGGCACCGGCAAGGTGTCTGATGAGCGGCTGGCCGAGCTGGTGCAGGAGCATTTCGACCTGCGCCCCAAGGGCATCGTCCAGATGCTCGATCTGCTGCGCCCGATCTACACCAAGACCGCGGCCTACGGCCACTTCGGCCGGGAAGAGCCTGAGTTCAGCTGGGAAAAAACCGACAAGGCTGCTGCCCTCAAGGCGGCCGCCGGGGTCTGACCCCGGATCTGAACCGGCGTCTGACATTTCTCACACCGGCCGTCGGAATCTCACAGCACGGTCATCGTGCTGTGGCTATAATCCGGCCAGCTGAGGGGCGCTGCGACCTGTCAGGGCCTCCCAACCGGCCCGCGAAACAGGCCAGGCTCAGCGATCACAACTGCGCTCGCAACCGACTCTGTCGATTGCGGGCGTTTTGTTTTTCCGGGCGGCCACTTGCGTATCGCTCCGGACAAGCACCGCGCTCACCCTTCAAACCTGCGCTGAGATCAGCGCGCTTTTGCATTGGAGCGATTCACGATGAATGCCGTACTCAAACCCGCCGTCTTCAACGACTACAAAGTTGCCGACATGTCGCTTGCTGCCTGGGGCCGCAAGGAAATCCGCATTGCCGAGACCGAAATGCCCGGCCTGATGGCGATCCGCGACGAATTCGCCGCTGCGCAGCCGCTCAAGGGCGCACGCATCACCGGCTCGCTGCACATGACCATCCAGACCGCAGTCCTGATCGAGACCCTGACCGCGCTCGGCGCACAGGTCCGCTGGGCCTCGTGCAACATCTTCTCGACCCAGGACCATGCCGCAGCGGCGATTGCCGAAGCCGGTATCCCGGTCTTTGCCTTCAAGGGCGAGTCGCTCGATGACTACTGGGACTTCACCCACAAGATCTTCGAATGGTCCGACCACGAGCCCTCGAACATGATTCTTGACGACGGCGGCGACGCCACGCTGCTGCTGCATCTGGGCACCAAGGCCGCCAAAGACGCCTCGCTGCTCAACGACCCCAAGAGCGAAGAAGAAGTCTGCCTCTTCAACTCGATCCGCCGCCAGCTGGCCCGCGATCCGGGTTTCTACGAGCGCAACCTCAAGGCTGTGGTGGGTGTGACCGAAGAAACCACCACCGGCGTGCATCGCCTCTACCAGATGTCCGAGCGCGGCGAACTCGCCTTCCGGGCGATCAACGTCAACGACTCGGTTACCAAGAGCAAGTTCGACAACCTCTATGGCTGCCGTGAGTCGCTGGTCGATGCGATCAAGCGCGCGACCGACGTCATGATCGCCGGCAAGGTCGCGGTCGTGGCCGGCTATGGCGACGTCGGCAAGGGCAGCGCGCAGGCGCTTCGCGCCCTGTCGGCGCAGGTCTGGGTCACTGAATGCGATCCGATCTGCGCGCTGCAGGCAGCGATGGAAGGTTATCGCGTGGTCACCATGGAATATGCCGCCGACAAGGCAGATATTTTCGTGAGCGCCACCGGCAACCGCGACGTCATCACCCATGAGCACATGCTGCAGATGAAAGATCAGGCGATCGTGTGCAACATCGGCCACTTCGACAACGAAATCGATGTCACCCAGCTCAAGCAGTACACCTGGGAAAACATCAAGCCGCAGGTCGATCACATCATCTTCCCCGATGGCCGTCGGATCATCCTGCTGGCCGAGGGCCGTCTGGTGAACCTCGGTTGCGGCACCGGCCATCCTTCCTTCGTGATGAGCTCGTCGTTTGCCAACCAGACGATTGCCCAGATCGAGCTCTGGACCCGCCCGGACGCCTACGACAGCGGCAAGGTCTATGTGCTGCCCAAGCATCTCGACGAGAAAGTCGCGCGTCTGCATCTGAAAAAGCTCGGCGCGATGCTGACCGAACTGTCGCCCACGCAGGCCGAGTACATCGGCGTGTCGGTGGCAGGCCCCTACAAGGGCAATGCCTACCGCTACTGATGTCTTGAGCCGGGTCGACGTCGAACTGGTTGCGCGGGGGCTCGCGCCCTCGCGCACCGCAGCGCAAAGGCTGATTGCCGACGGCGCGGTGTTTACCGCGCCGGGCAAACGCATCGAGCGGCCGGCGCAGCAGGTGGGCGTGCACGACGAACTCTGGGTCGAAGCCTCGGACGAGACCCGCTTCGTGTCGCGTGCCGGCGCCAAGCTCGCCCATGCGCTGGCGGCCACCGGGATCGATCCGGGCGGTCTGGTCGTACTTGATCTGGGCATGTCGACCGGTGGTTTTGCCGATTGTCTGCTGCAGGCCGGCGCCACCCGGGTGATCGGCATCGAGGTCGGGCATGACCAGCTCCACCCCCGCCTGCGGGGCGACTCGCGGGTGACTTGCCTGGAGCGCACCAACCTGCGCGACGTCACACCAGCCCTGCTGTCCCAACAGATCGATCACCTGCCGGCGCAAGGCTTTGCCCTGGCAGTCGCCGATCTCTCTTTCATTTCGCTCACCAAAGTCATGCCCGCCATCGATGCCCTGCTCGCCCCCGGCGCCACCGCCCTGCTGCTGATCAAGCCGCAGTTCGAAGTGGGGCCGGGTGCCATCGACCGGCGTGGCATCGTCGTCGATTCGCAGGCCCGCCAGCGTGGCATTGATGCGGTCATCGCCTGCGCGCAGGCGCTGCGGTGGTCGGTGATTCAGACTGTCGACAGTGCCCTGCCGGGCACCGACGGCAACCTCGAAACCTTTCTCCATGCCAGCGCGCCAAACCCGCGACCGCTGCCCGATGAGGCCCACCCATGAACCCGCGCTCGACCGACGTCAGCTTCGAATTCTTTCCGCCGAACACCCCCGAAGGCCTGCACAAGCTGCGCGACACGCGTCGGCAGCTGGGCGAACTGAACCCGGGGTTTTTCAGCGTGACCTACGGCGCGGGCGGTGCGACCCGCGACAAGTCGCTGGGCGTGGTCGACGAGATCGCCGCCGAGGGGCATGCGGTGGCGCCGCATCTGTCGTGCGTCGGCGCGACCCGCGAGAGCATTGCCGAACTGCTCGATCGCTGGCGCAACAGCGGCATCCGCAAGCTGGTGGCACTGCGCGGCGACCTGCCCTCGGGCATGGTCGATGCCGGTGAATTCCGCTATGCCAGCGATCTGGTCGAATTCGTGCGCAGCCACAGCGGCGACTGGTTTCACATCGAAGTCGCCGCCTACCCCGAGGTCCATCCTCAGGCGAACTCGCCGCAGGCCGACCTGAACGCCTTCGTCGCCAAGGTCTCGGCCGGCGCCGACTCGGCAATCACGCAATACTTCTTCAACGGCGACGCCTATTTCCGCTTCGTCGATGCAGCCCATGCAGCCGGGGTCAGCGTGCCGATCGTGCCGGGCATCATGCCGATCACCAATTACACGCAGCTCGCCCGGTTTTCGGATGCCTGCGGCGCAGAGATCCCCCGCTGGATGCGTCTGCGCCTGGCCGCGTTCGCCGACGACACCGCCTCGCTGCGGGCTTTCGGCCACGATGTGGTGAGCGCACTGTGCGCAAGGCTGCTCGATGGCGGTGCACCCGGCATCCATTTCTACACGCTGAATCAGGCCGGCCCGAGTCGTGCCCTGTGGGAATCAATCCGTAAGAATTAGACGCCTTTGCGACGAAATCTGCCGCTCGACCCGGCATTGGCGTCCGCCCGTCGGGTCACCGGAAATCCCGCCGACCGCCCGGCAGGCATGCCTTAGCGCCAGAAACTCAGCGAAATAACCTTACTACCTCAGGAACTTAATCGTGGCCGGCATCGACCCGGCAGTCATTTTTTGAGTCAAGGAATACCCCAGCGTGGTCGCGAAAACAGCCAAACGGAGCGAGTCAAAAAATTCGGCCGCCCAGTCTGTGACAAGCCGCCGCTTGCGAGTTTCGGTATGGGATCTCGAACTGGGCCTGTTCGTCTCCGAGCTCGATCGGCCCTGGATTGACACCCCGTTTCTCCTGCAGGGTTTCCTGCTCGACAGCGACGCCGATCTCGAGAGTCTGCGCAATTGCTGCAAATATGTTTTCGTCGACCTCAAGCTCTCCGACCAAATGGTTGCTGCCATTTGGAGCGAGACTGTTGCGCCTGATCTGGAGCGGGTAGAACTCGCGCAAGATGCCTACAGCGACGAACGGGTGGTGAAAGACGCGCCCAAACTGACCACCTCTTCAGAGGCGGTACCGATGCAATCCGGCTTCGCGCAGGAGTCCGGCGACGAGCAGGACGAGGCAAGCGCGACCACCCTGGTCGGCCCGACGCCGATCGAGCCCCAACCCAAGCGCCCAACACGCAGCGCTCAGGCGCGCAATCAGCCGCCGGTCAGCGATGAGACACGACTGCGTTTTCTCGAGTTTGTGCGGGCAGTCGCAATCGACGAGCAGAGAAACGGACGGGCCTATCTTGACCGGATCTCGAACTGGTTGAATCGCCTGCTGAACCGCGACAATGCTTCACAGGACCCCCGAACGACCACGCAGTTGAACGGTGAGCTGGATATGTCCAGCATCCTGCCGGAAGGTGCGTCGCTGACGGTCTACAAGATCGCTGTTCCGCTTGAGGTCGAATTGCCGCGGGCCAGACAGGCCTTCATCCAGAGCGAAAACATTGCGCGTGAGCTCGCCAAATCCATCGAGGCGGGCGAACTCCCGGATATTCCCTCGGTGAGGGCCTGCGTCGACAATATCGTCGACAGCATGATCGCCAACCCCGACGCCGTGATGCTCATCTCCCGGCTGCGCGATGAGGACCTCAACGCCTATTACCATGGTGTCAAGGTCTCGCTCTACCTGATCGCACTCGGGCGACACCTCGGTATTCCCAAGGCGCAACTGGCCGAACTCGGCCTGATCGGCATGCTGGCCGATGTCGGCAAGATCAAGCTGCCGCGCGCGCTGCTGGCCAAGCCCGGCACACTCTCGCCGGCGGAGTTCAATATCGTCAAGGATCATGTCGCACTCGGGCTGGCATCGCTCGAAGGCTCGGGCGGCCTCACGCCTGCCGTACTTCAGGGCATCGCGCAGCATCACGAGCGACTCGACGGCAGCGGCTATCCGAACGGCCACAAGAGCGATCAGATCGGTGTCTACGGCCGCATGGCCGCGATCGCCGACAGCTTCGCGGCAATGATCACGCCGCGAGCCTATGCCAATGCCGCTACCGCACAGGATGCCCTCCTCAGTCTCTACGAGTGGGGCGACACGCTGTTCAGCGCCCCAATGATCGAGCAGTTCGTGCAGGCGATCGGCGTGTTCCCGGTCGGCAGCCTGGTCGAACTCAGCAACGGCGAGGTCGCCGCGGTCGTGGCTCATAACCGTGTTCGACGGCTCGAGCCCAAGGTGCTCGTACTGACCGCACCCGACAAATCGCCACTGGCCAAACCGATCGAACGCGACCTCTTCGAGCTGGGAAAGTCCTCGGCCAATCGACTGCGAATCACGAAAGGCGTGCGCATGACTGCATTCACCCTGTCGATTCGCGACCACTACCTGCTCAACGATGCTGCAATCGACCGGTCCGGCACCGGCTCCGATCGGCAAGGCGCGTCATCCGCAACAACAGTCACCCGGACACGCTGACCCTCATTGCGGGGGACGCTCGGCCGCACACTGACGAAGACGCAACAACGCGCTTGCCGTTTGAACCCACGTTGTCGCCCACCCGTCGGGTGGCCGCGAAATCCCCTGACCGTCCGGCAGTCATGCCTTAGCCCTGAGGGTTGGGCTCGCTAGTCTGAAGAGCGTGCGGAACTGCCGGTACCGCCGCGGCAACGGTTTCATCGAGTCAAGGACGAGTCAAGGACGACCCAGAGTGATCACGCAGACAGCTCAACAGAGCGAATCCGACAGTTCGGTCGTGCAACTTGCGGCGAGCCGCAGGCTGCGGATCGCTGTATCGGAGCTCGAGTGCGGGCTGTATGTGGCCGAGCTCGACCGACCCTGGCTCGACACACCGTTTCTTCTGCAGGGTTTCCTGGCCGACAGCCAGATCGAGCTCGACACGCTGCGCAAGTTCTGCAGCTATGTCTATATCGACCTCGAGTTATCCGACGCAGCGCTTGCTTCCAAATGGCGCGCTGCCCAGGCGTCGCAGGCATCCCGGCATGAATACGACGAGGCGCTTCCCGCCAATGGGCCTGTCGCAAAGACCCACCCCAGGAAGCGCGCAAGCGGTTCAAGCGTTACAGCGATTGACGCGGAGCTTATGGGCGACGGCGATCACGACGATGCCGAGGCAACCACGGCCATCCGACCGACTCCGATCGAAAACCGGCGCGCAGGCAGCAATCGCCGCTTTCGTGCCCGTACCGACCCGCGCGTCAGCAATGAGACCCGTCAACGGTTTCGCGAATTCGTTCGGGCGACTGCGATTTCGCAGCCGGTCGATGACGCCGAGGGCAATGTCTTCGGACGCCTCGCGCAGTGGCTCAAGCGTCGCCTGACCGAAGGCCAGCGAAAAGTCGGCGATACGACATCGAAAGACAAACAACTGACGCAGGCGCTCGCCGATCTGCTGCCCGAGGGCGTCTCGCCGGTCGTCTATCGCGATACCAGCGCCATCGAAGCCGAACTGCCACGCGCCCGACAGGCTTTTGCCAGCAGCGAAGTCACCCTGCAGAATATTTTTCGCAGCATCAAGGCTGACGAAATACCCGACATCGCTGCCGCGATGGCATGCGTCAATGAAATGGTCGAGAGCATGGCCGCCAATCCCGACGCCCTCATGTGGGTGGCCCGGCTGCGCGATGAAGACATCAACACCTATCACCATGGCGTCAAGGTCTCGCTCTACCTGATCGCGCTCGGGCGACACCTCGGCATTCCCAAGGCACAGCTGGCCGATCTTGGCCTGATCGGTTTGCTGGCCGATGTCGGCAAGATCAAGCTGCCGCGCGCACTGCTGGCCAAGCCCGGCATGCTGTCGCCGGCCGAGTTCGAACTGGTCAAGGGCCATGTCGCACTCGGGCTGGCATCGCTCGAAGGCTCGGCAGGCCTCACGCCTCCCGTTTTGCAGGGCATCGCGCAGCATCACGAGCGACTCGACGGCAGCGGCTATCCGAACGGCCTCAAGAACGAGCAGATCGGTGTCTACGGTCGCATGGCCGCGATCGCCGACAGCTTCTCCGCAATGATCACGCCGCGACCCTATGCCAATGCCTCTTCGGCGCAGGAAACCCTGCTCAGTCTCTACGAGTGGGGTGGCACTTCGTTCAGCGCCCCCATGATCGAGCAGTTCGTGCAGGCGATCGGCGTGTTCCCGGTCGGCAGCCTGGTCGAACTCAGCAACGGCGAGGTTGCGGTGGTCGTGGCCCACAACCGCGTTCGACGGCTCGAGCCCAGGGTGCTCGTGCTGACCTGGCCCGACAAATCGCCACTGGCCAAACCGATCGAACGCGACCTCTTCGAGATGGGCAAGTCTTCGAGAGATCGTCTGCGAATCATGCGTGGACTGCGCATGAACGCCTTCGGCCTGAAGCTTCGCGATTACTACCAGAATGAGAGCGCGCCAGTCGATGAGCTTGCCGTCTGAGACGATCAACGCGAGCCGGCATCCCAGGCGTCTTGAGCTGGGAAAGCTTGAGCGGCATCTGCATGACGCGATCCGCCGTCAACCCCTGCAGCGTCGCGGTCTGCTTGCAATCGGCATCTCTCGAAGCGACCGGATCCGTGCCCTGATCGGCCTGCCGGCTGCGATACAGGTGCAGGACGACATGCTCGATGCGCTGGAGTCAGGACTGCGTGCCGACGACCGCTACGCGGTCGCCACACCCGAAGAGATCTGGGTCTGGCTGGACGACGCACCGAACGAGTCGATCTGTCGACTGGCAGCACATGGCATCCGTGAACGGCTGAATGGCGCCTATGACTGCCAGCTCGAAGACGATCATTCGGCAAGGGTGCGAGTCGACACCGCCGTCGGCGGTACGTTTGACCTGCATGTCGGCAACCAGCTGGGCGACATGGCGCAAAGCGTCGCACGGATGCTGGTCGAAGCCCGTGCCGCCGAAGGCCAGATCGCGATCGTCGCCTCGAAAAGCTTCCAGGGACAGCAGCTGAGCTCGGATCTCGAGCCACGGCTGCGCCGGGCACTCGAGGCCAACGAACTGGAAGTCCATTACCAGCCGATCATCAACCTTGCCGACATGCGCTGCAGCGGCCTGGAGGCCCTGGTGCGATGGCCTCAGCCACCCGGCCTGGCACCGGTGAGCGCACCGACGGTGGTCTCGATCTGCGAGAACGCCGGAATGATCGGCGAACTGACCCGCTTCGTTCTGAATACCGGCGTGCGGCATTTGTCCGAATGGCAATGCGTCGGGCATCCCCCCGAACTCAGCATCAACCTGTCGACCCTGAGTCTGACGGACGCGTTTTTTCCGGTGCTGGTCGAGCAGACCTGCGACATCTGGGGCATCTCGCCCACAAGACTGTGCTTCGAGCTGACCGAGGGTTCGATCGCCCGCAACAATCGCTCGTCCCTCGAATTCATGCACCAGATTCGCGGCCAGGGTTGCCGGCTGTCGATCGACGACTTCGGAACCGGCTACTCATCGTTTGCCTATCTGCGCCAGTTTCCGGTCGACGAACTGAAGGTCGACAAGTCATTCATGCAGGACATCGAAGGCGCCAGCCCGGACACGCGGATCGTGAAGGTCCTGATCGAGATTGCTCATGCCTTCGGTCTGTCCGCCGTCGCCGAGGGCGTCGAAAGCGACGCGGCGCTGGCCAACCTGATCGGCATCGGTTGCGATTCGGTGCAGGGCTGGCTCTTCTCGAAAGCGATGCGCCAGGAAGACGTGGCGGCCTGGATCAACGAGTTCAACTCGCGTGCGTCGACCCAGCCGCGAAAATTGCGGATGGCGTGACCACCGCATCGAGCGGCAGGTCGGTCGGCAGGGGCTCGAAGTCGTCGAGCAGGGCCTCGTCCCAGGCAACGCCAACGGTACGCACCGGTAAATTCGGGTCGGCGCGCAAGGCGGCGATCGTGCGGTCATAAAAGCCACCGCCATAGCCCATGCGATAGGCGCGGATATCGAAACCGACGCACGGCACGATGATCAGCGTGGGCCGCATGGTCACATCACTGGCCGGCCGCGCAATGCCGAAGGCACCCGGCACCAGCGGATCGCCCTGTCGCCAGCTCACGAAGCGCAGCGGTTGCGCCGCAGCGTCGACCACCGGCAGCGCCAGCCCAGCCCCCTGCACGACCCACTGCGTGGCCAATGGCTCAAGCTGCGGCTCGTTTCGAACCGGCCAGTAGATCGCGATCCGCTCGTGGGCGGCATCGCCGACATGGTCTGCCAGGCGCGCCAGCAGTGCTTCGTTGGCCGCCTGGCGCTGCTGTTCAGTTACCTGTCGGCGCGCCTCGAGCAGCCTGCGTCGCAGGGCATCACGCCCAAACTCGCGTGCTATCCTCGTTTCGCTTGTCGGCTTGATCGCCATCCACGGTCTCTCACGTCGTTTTCTCGTTTCCTCTTTCGTCGCAGGCAGCATGCCGCCATCCGTCTCTACCGGGCGCCTACTGCGCATCCTGACCATTCTAGGCCTGGCCCTCGGCCCGTTTCTGCTCGACCGGTTTTTGCCAGGCATCTCGTCGACCTGGGTGGCAAGCGCCTCGGCCCAGACAGGCGCCGCGTCTTGCGGCAAAAATTGCTCCAAACCGGCGCGCCAGGCCTTTGCCTCTACCGACGACGCCTTCATCGCTGCGCGCAACGCCGCCGGCCGCAGCGACACTGCCGGCCTGGAGCAGGCTGCCTCGCAAGCCGGGAATGACCCGCTGGTAGGGGTCTACCTCGACTACTGGCGGCTCAAGCTGCGCCTGGCCGCCTTGCGACGCACCGACTCCGACACCCCGGTTGCCACATCGGTCGATGATCAGGCCCGCGACTTCGTGGCCCGTCACGGCCAGACCATCGTCGGCGATCTGGCCAGGCGCGACTGGCTGCTGGCGCTCGGTCGGCGCCAGATGTGGACGAGCTTCGATCAGGTCTACCCCGACTGGATCCTGCGCGACGAAGCTGCACCGCGCTGCTACGCGATCCAGTCGCGGCTGTCTCGCGGCGAGGCTGTCATGGCCGAATCCCGCGAACTGATCATGCAGCCTCGCGAACTCGGCGATGCCTGCAACGACCTGCTGGTGGCCCTGGCAGCCAGCGGTCAGGCCACGCCTGCCGACCTCTGGCAAAGGCTCGAACTCGCCCTCGAGTCGGGCAACGCCGGCACGGTGCGCCGTGCCGCGATGCTGGCGGTGCCCAGCCTGGACAACCGGCAGCTCGAGACCGCACTGAGCCGACCGGCCGCCGTCCTCGACAGCACGGCCTCTCGCGAACTCACCGTGATCGGGATGGTGCTGCTCTCACGCAGCGACCCCGGCGCTGCCGCCGACCGGATGAGCGCGGTCGGCTCACGACTCAAGCCCACTGATCGAGCTTTTGTCTGGTCGCAGATTGCCGCCAACGGCATGCGCAAACTGCTGCCCGAATCGCTGTCATGGACCCGCGAAGCACGCACCGCCCGCCCATCCGACGAGACGCTCGGCTGGATGACGCGGGCCGCACTGCGATCGACCGACTGGCCGACCGTCAGGTCGTGCATCGAACGCATGAGTGATGCCGGCCGCAGTGAAGCAGTCTGGACCTACTGGCTGGCCCGGGCCCTGCAGGCGCAGAGCGACAAGCCCGAGCAGCGGGCCCAGGCGCGAGCGCTTTATGCCGGCATCGCCGGCAAGACCGATTTCTATTCGCAGCTGGCCACCGAAGAGCTCGGCCAGAAAATCACCCTGCCGCCCAAGGCCGAGGCAGTGGCCGCCCCGGAGCTGGCTGCCGCGCGCGCCAATCCGGGCTTTGCACGCGCCGCTCGCTTTTACGAACTCGGTCTGCGCCCCGAAGGCAACCGCGAATGGAATTTCCAGCTGCGCGGCATGAGCGACAGGCAGTTGCTCGCCTCGGCGCAATACGCCCGGCAGCGCGGCTTTCTCGATCGCATGATCAACAGCTCCGATCGCACCCGCACCGAATTTGACTTCGAGCAGCGCTATCCCTCGCCCTTTGCCGAACGCCTGCAACCGATCGCACGCGACCAGGGCGTCGACCCGGCCTGGGTCTACGGGCTGATCCGCCAGGAGTCGCGCTTCATCACCGATGCGCGCTCGAGCGTCGGGGCCTCCGGACTGATGCAGATCATGCCGACCACCGCCACCTGGATTGCCCGCAAGATGGGGGTGCGCGACTTCACCCCATCTCAGATCAACGATCTCGACACCAACCTGCAGTTCGGCACCTTCTATCTCAAGACGGTCTTCGAGGATCTCGACCGCTCGGCCGCGCTCGCCTCAGCTGGCTACAACGCCGGACCCGGCCGTCCGCGCGCCTGGCGGGGCACGCTGACCCAGCCGGTCGAAGGCGCCATCTTTGCCGAACTGGTGCCGTTCACCGAGACCCGCGGCTACGTCAAGGCGGTGATGTCCAATACCGTCTGGTATGCCTTGCTCTTCGGTGCCGAGGCGCCTTCGCTCAAGGCGATGCTCGGGCAGGTGCAACCCGGCCCGGCGGTCGCTGCCAAAGCGACGCCCGACGGCAACTGATCGGCTTCACGCTACGATCTGAACCCATGAAAAAAAATTCTCGCATCCTGGTAATCGGCGGCTCGGGCTTCATCGGTACCCATGTCGTGTCTCAACTGGCCGCGCGCGGCCTGCGGGTCATCGTCCCCACGCGACACCGTGAGCGCGCCCGGCATCTGATCGTCCTGCCGACGGTCGATGTCATCGAAACCCGCCTGGGTTCAGCCGATGCACTCGACAGCCTGATCAGCGGCTGCGACGCGGTCATCAATCTGGTGGGCGTGCTGCACAGCCAGCCGGGCGGCCTCGATGACCCTTTTGGTGCCGAATTCCGCCGTGCCCATGTCGATCTTCCCGAGGCCATCGTGCGGGCCTGCCAGCGCGCCGGCGTCCGCAGGCTGGTGCATGTCAGCGCGCTGGGCGTGAGCGACGACCCGGCCATCAAGGGGCCTTCGCGCTACCTGCGCTCCAAGGCCGCCGGCGAGGCGCACATCCGCCAATCCGCCAATCTCGACTGGACCATCTTTCGCCCGTCGGTGGTGTTCGGCGCCGACGACGCCTTCCTCAATCTGTTCGCGAGCATGCAGCGCAAGCTGCCGCTGGTGCCGCTGGCGCGTCCGCAGGCGAAATTCCAGCCGATCTGGGTCGAAGACCTGGCGCGCGCCATCGTCAACGTCATCGACAGACCGGCCACTTTCGGCAAGACCTACGATCTTGTCGGCCCGCAGATCTTCACGTTGCGTGAACTGGTGGGCATGGCCGGCACCTGGGGCGGCCATCCGCGCCCGATCATCGGACTGCCCTCGGGCATCGACCGCCTGGTCGCCGGCATCATGGAGATGGCCCCGGTCCCGCCGATGACCATCGACAACCTCGACTCCATGTCGATCGACAATGTCAGTCGCGAGGCCTTGAGCCCCGAGCTGGGCATCACCCCCGCGTCGCTGCAGACCATCGGACCCGCGATGTTCGCCGGCGGCAACGAGCGCCGCTACGGCCAGTGGCGCGAGCAGGCGCATCGGTGACCCCGGGGTCGCATCCCGCCTCCGACGGGCTGCAGTGCTTCGAAGTCGGCGGCGCGGTGCGCGATGCACTGCTGGGATTGCCGGTCAACGATCGTGACTGGGTGGTGGTGGGTGCCACGCCCGAGCAGATGAGCGCTCGCGGCTTTCGCCCGGTGGGGCGCGATTTCCCGGTTTTTCTGCATCCCGAGACCCATGAGGAATACGCGCTCGCGCGCACCGAGCGCAAGACCGCCCGGGGCTACCATGGCTTTCAGGTCTATTGCGCTCCCGATGTCAGCCTCGAAGACGACCTGCGCCGACGCGACCTCACCATCAACGCGATGGCGCGTGCGCCCGATGGCCGGCTCATCGACCCCTGGGGTGGCGAGCCCGACCTGCGGGCCGGCCTGCTGCGCCATGTCAGCGAGGCGTTTGCCGAGGACCCGGTCCGCATCCTGCGCACCGCCCGCTTTGCAGCCCGATTTGCCGATTTCAGGGTCGCGCCCGACACCCTTGCGCTGATGCAGGTCATGGTGCGCGACGGCGAGGTCGATGCGCTGGTGCCGGAACGCGTCTGGCAGGAGCTGTCGCGCGGGCTGATGGCGCCGCACCCGTCGCGGATGCTGACCGTGCTGCGCGAGTCCGGGGCACTGGCCCGTCTGATCCCCGAACTCGACGCCCTGTGGGGTGTGCCGCAGCGCGCCGACCATCATCCCGAAATCGACACCGGCATCCACATGACCATGGTGATCGATGCCGCCGCCATGCTCGCTGCCAGCCTGCCCGCGCGCTGGGCGGCCTTGCTGCACGATCTGGGCAAGGGCACCACACCGCTCGCGGTGCTGCCCTCGCACATCGGCCACGAGCAACGGTCGGTGCAGCTTGCCCGCACGGTCTGCGAGCGGCTGAAAGTCCCCAACGACTGCCGTGATCTGGCCCTGATGGCCGCGCGCGACCACGGCAACATTCATCGCGCCGCCGAGCTGCGCCCGGCCACGATGGTCGAGTTGCTCGAGCGCTGCGATGCGATCCGTAAGCCCGCGCGTTTCATCGAACTGCTCAGCGCCTGCGAGGCCGATCATCGTGGCCGGCTTGGCTTTACCGAGCGCCCTTATCCGCAGGCCGAACGGTGGCAGCAGGCCCTGTCAGCCGCACGCGGGGTCGATGCCGGCGTCATCGCCGGCCGGCTCGCGCCCGAACCCCGCGAGACCTTCACCGAGCGAATTCGCACCACCGTGCATGCCGCGCGGGTGGCCGCGGTGACCCGCCTGGGCAAAGGCGATCAGGCGTAGATCATCCGCACGGTCTCGGCCACGCAAGCCGGCTTGCTCGCCCCTTCGATCTCGATCGTCACCACCGTGACCAGCTGCAGCCCGCCCTTGCCGGCCGGCCCGCCCTCGATCGCCTCGCAAGACTGCAGGGTCATGCGCGCACGCACTTTGCTTCCGACCCGCACCGGATTCGGAAAGCGCACCTTGTTCATGCCGTAGTTGACCGACATCGGCGAGTCGTCGATCGCCAGATTGCGCTGCGAAAACCCGGCAATCAGTGACAGCGTGAGAAAGCCGTGCGCAATCGGCGCACCAAACGGTCCGGCCTTGGCACGTTCAACATCGACATGGATCCACTGGTGATCGTCGGTCGCCTCGGCAAATCGCTGGATGCGGTCCTGATCGACGGTAAGCCAGTCGCTCAGAGCCAGTTCCTTGCCGACCATGCCGGGCAGTTGAGCCATCGTGTAGTGCTGCATCTTTGTCTCCCTTGGTTGTGATCGATTGTTTGAATCAGAGTAATCGCGCGATCAGCGCGGCCAGCAATGACAGAAGAATGGTTGAGGTCAGCGGAATCGACCATTCGCGACCGAACAGCCTGAACTGGAAGTCGCCCGGCAGACGCCCGATTCCAAACCGGCGCAACAGCGGCATCGCTCCCGAGAACAGAAAGAGCGCCAGCGCGACCGCAATGAACCACTTCACAACGTCCCCCTGCGATCACCTCGCCCGAAACCCAGCGCATCATCGGTCAGACCCCGGCCGAAGGCGATCACCTTGAAGAGTTCGCCCATCTCGGCCTCCGACAGCAATGTCTGCGCCGCACCCACGGTGCGCGCGGCCTCGATCGCGACAGCCGCCCCGGGGTCATCCGCCTGCGCCGGCAGGGTCAACGCCGCCAGACGCTCGAGCAATCCGCAGTTGATCAGCCAGCGTGACTGCGTGGTGTAGCCCAGCAGATCCAGACCGGCCGCCGCGCCAGCCCGGGCGATGGCGCTGAAGTCGACATGCGCGGTCACATCCTGCAAACCGGGCAGATGAAAGACATCGGTATGGACGCGATGGCGGAAATGCGCCACCAGCGTGCCCTGGTCGCGCTGCGGATGGTAGTACTCGCGCGCCGAAAAGCCGTAGTCGATCAGCAGCATTGCGCCACGGTGCAAGGCACGGCCCACGGTCTCGACCCAGGCCCGGCCCTGCAGGCCAATCTCCGAGCGATAGCGGCCCGATGAACCGGGTCCGGCATCGACCTGCTCGCGGGGTGACTCACTCGGCAATTCACTTGGCAACTCACTCGGCAAATCGCCAAGGGTCTCCTTTACCGCCTCGGCCAGCGCGGTGTCGGCAGCCCGCATCGCCCAGTCAAACGAGCCGTCCTCATTCATCGACACGCCGACTTCGTGCAGCCCGCCTGCGTCGATCTCGAAGACCCGCACCGGCATCGCGTCGAGCAGTTCATTGGCGATCACCACACCATCGATCTGCGCAGGCAGGGCGTCGAGCCACTGCACGAAACCAATGCGATCAGGTGCGAGCTGCGCAATCGTCTCGCGCTGACGCTCACGCAGATTGGCCGAGACCTCGACGATCAGATAGCTGCGCGCTGGCGTGCCCAGCTCATGCAGGGCATTGAGCAGCCCGGCGGCCAGACGCCCCGAGCCGGCGCCGAATTCGACCACCACCGCTTCGGTCTGCCCGAACCACTGCGATACCTGCGCCGCCAGGCATTGGGCAAAGAGCGGTGAGAGCTCGGGCGCGGTCACAAAATCGCCCTGCGCCCCGAACTTGCGCATCGGCCCGGCGTAATAGCCCAGGCCGGGCTCATACAGCAACCGATGCATGAAAGCATCGAATCCGACCCAGCCGCCCTGTTGCGCGATGCCCTCGGCGATTCGCTGCGCCAGCGTGCGGCTCAGGACAAGCGCTTGGGCATCAGGCGAGGGCAGCGACATGGTCCGATTGTGCCGCAATCGCGGCATTGCACTTAACCCTTACACTTGGCGTCCGATTCGCAGTGCCCTTTCAAACCTGCCCAAGACCCATCGATCATGGTCGTTTCAATCGTCGAGCCGCCCGCCTCGGGCACTCCGAACGCGGTTTCGCGTGCAGCGCTGATCACCGGCGCCGGCAAGCGGATCGGGCGCGGCATTGCGCTCGGCCTGGCGCGCGCCGGCTGGGATATCGCGGTGCACTTCGGCCAGTCATCGGCTGATGCCGATGAAACCGTGCGCCAGGTGCAGGCGCTCGGCCGACGCGCGCAGGCCTTCGGCGCCGATCTGGCCAGTGAATCGCAGACCCGCTCGATGTTCGAGGCAGCTGCCGCCGCCTTTCCCGACCTGAGTTGTGTGGTCAACAACGCCTCGCGCTTCGAACCCGATACGCCGTCCACCATCAGCTTTGCCACACTCGATGGCCATCTGCGCCCCAATCTGGCAGCACCGGTAGTACTCGCCCAGCTGCTGCATGCGCGACTCGCCCCTGTACTTGCTCCTGTACTCGCCCCTGTGCACCTCGACCCTTCACAGCCGGCAAGCCCGGGTGTGGTGATCAATCTGCTCGATCAGAAGCTCGACAACCCCAATCCCGATTTCTTTTCCTACACCCTGACCAAGGCCGGACTGCTCGCCGCCAACCACATCATGGCGATGGCCTTTGCGCCGGTGCTGCGTGTGGTCGCCGTGTCGCCCGGCATCACGCTGAAGTCGGGCGACCAGAGCGATGAGGGCTTCGCCGCCGCGCATGCCAGAACGCCGCTGGGCCGCTCATCGCGCCTGTCGGATGTGGTCGATGCGGTGGTCTACCTGGCCGATGCCCGCGCCATCACTGGCGTGAACCTGCTCGTCGACGGCGGCCAGCATCTGCTGCCGCTGGCGCGCGATGTGATGTACCTCACCCCGGACCGCCAATGAGCTACCTGCTCGATCCACGCCTGGCCGATTGCCAGCGCATCTTTCTGACCGACTACGCGATCGATGTCTCGATCGGCTTTCATGCCGCCGAACTCGCCGCTCCGCAGCGCCTGCTGATCAATGTCGACCTCTTCGTGCCGCGCAGCCACTCCACGCCGCTCAACGACCATCGCGACGAGATCCTCGACTACGATTTCGTTCGCATCGAACTGGCCAGGCTCGCCGGCTCGCGCCACTTCAATCTTCAGGAGACGCTGATCGACGGCATCGTCGCCATTTGCCTGGCGCAGCCCGCGGTGCGCGCAGTGCGGGTCAGCACCGAAAAGCCCGATGTCTACCCCGATTGCCGCTCGGTCGGCATCGAAGTCTTCCGATTCCGGGACGCCGCCTGATGAGTCCGGTCGACAGGATCGAACGCGAGCGCAACAAGCTGCACAAGCGGCTGTGCCGCCAGGTGGGCGAAGCGATCGCCGATTTTTCGATGATCGAGCCGGGCGACAAGGTGATGGTCTGTGTCTCGGGCGGCAAGGACAGCTATGCGCTGCTCGATCTGCTGCTCACGCTGCGCGCGCGCGCGCCGGTGCCCTTCGAGATCATCGCGGTCAATCTCGACCAGAAGCAGCCCGGTTTTCCCGAGCATGTCCTGCCCGACTATCTGCGCGCCCTCGATGTGCCCTTTCACATCGAGAATCAGGACACTTACTCGATCGTCAAACGGGTGATCCCGGAGGGCCGCACGATGTGCTCGCTGTGCTCGCGCCTGCGCCGCGGCATCCTCTATCGGGTGGCTGACGAGCTCGGCGCCACCAAGGTTGCGCTCGGCCATCATCGCGACGACATCCTCGAGACCTTCTTTCTCAACCTGTTTTTCGCAGGACAACTGAAGAGCATGCCGCCGCGGCTGGTGTCCGACGACGGCCGCCATGTGGTGATCCGCCCGCTAGCCTATGTGAAGGAAGTCGACCTCAGCGCCTATGCCCGGTGGCGCGAGTTTCCGATCATCCCGTGCACCTTGTGCGGCTCGCAGGAAAACCTCAAGCGCCGCGAAGCCAAGCTGATGCTTCGCGACTGGGAGAAGCGCTTTCCGGGTCGGGTAGAAAATATTTTTTCTTCGCTGTCGCGCGTCACGCCTTCGCACCTGATGGATCGCAATCTCTTCGACTTCGCTGCCGCAGTGGCCGACGGCGTGCCGAGCGCCGACGGCGACATAGCCTTCGACGTCGATCCGGTGCTCGAGGCGACCCCGGCGCTGACCGCAGTCGCACCAGGCGGCTCAGGCGATGCCTTGCGAAGCCGGTTGACGATTGCGCTGCAGCCGGTCGACACCAGCGGACAGACCGTCATGCCGGCCATCACGCGCCCGACCGAATCCGGATCGACCGACGCTGCACCCCACTCCCGACAGCACTGAGCCCCCGGCACCGAGCGCCCCTTTGCAGATCAGCCGCCTTTCCAAGATCCTTTTCGTCTCCTGGCGCTACGGCCTCGACGAGATCGCCGCCTCAGGCGCGCAGGCCACCTACGGCTCGCGCTGGATGCTGCGTGCGATCCGCGTCATGCGCCTTGGCCGGCGTCTGGATGCACCGCGCGGCGCGCGGCTGCGCATGGCGCTCGAAGCCCTCGGCCCGATCTTCGTAAAATTCGGCCAGGTACTCTCGACACGGCGCGATCTGCTGCCGCCCGATGTGGCCGACGAGCTCGCGCAGCTGCAGGACAACGTCCCGCCCTTCGGTTCGACGCTGGCGATCGCTGAAATCGAGCGCGGCCTGGGCCGCACCATCGACCAGGTGTTTGCCGAATTCGACCCCGAGCCGATCGCCTCGGCCTCGATCGCGCAGGTCCACTTCGCCCGCCTGCACGACGGCACCGAGGTCGCGGTGAAAGTGCTGCGCCCGGGCATGGCCGGCGTGATCGACAACGACCTTGCCCTGCTGCGCACCGCAGGCAGCCTCGCGGTGCGAGTGTCAGCCGATGCCAGGCGGCTGCGCCCGCTCGAGGTCATCAGCGAGTTCGACCACTATCTTCATGACGAGCTCGACCTGATCCGCGAAGCCGCCAATGCCAACCAGCTGCGGCGTAACTTCAAGGACTCGACGCTGCTCAAAGTGCCCGAGATGTACTGGGATTACTGCGCCACCAATGTCATCGTGATGGAGCGTGTGCACGGCATCCCGATCGGTCGCATGGACCGCATGGCCGAAGCTGGCATCGACCTCAAGCGGCTGTCACGCGAGGGCGTCGAAATCTTTTTTACCCAGGTCTTTCGCCACGGCTTTTTCCATGCCGACATGCATCCCGGCAACATCCTGGTGGGCACCTCGGGGGCCGACTTCAACCGCTATATCGCACTCGATTTCGGCATCGTCGGCACCCTGTCCGACTTCGACAAGAACTACCTTGCCCAGAACTTTCTCGCATTTTTCAGGCGCGATTACCGCAGGGTGGCCGCCCTGCATGTCGAGTCGGGCTGGGTGCCGTCAGATACCCGCATCGAAGAACTCGAAGGCGCAATCCGTGCGGTGTGCGAGCCCTTTTTCGACCGCCCGCTCAAGGAGATTTCGCTTGGGCTGGTCCTGATGCGGCTCTTCCAGGCCTCGCGCCGATTCAATGTCGAGATCCAGCCGCAACTGGTGCTGCTGCAAAAGACCCTGCTCAATATCGAAGGCTTGGGCCGTCAGCTCGACCCCGACCTTGACCTGTGGGTGACCGCCAAGCCCATTCTCGAGCGCTGGATGAGCGAACAGATCGGTCCCCGCGGCTTGCTCGAGCGACTGCGCCAGGAATCGTCACAGTGGGTGCAACTGCTGCCCTCGATTCCGCGACTGGCCCATCGCGCCCTGAGCGTCGCCAGCGAAGCGCGTGGTGACGGCGGCCTCGACAATGCGCTGCTCACCCAGCTCATCCGCGAACAGCGCCGCACGCGCGCGGCGCTCTGGGCGCTGGTGCTGCTGGTGGCTGCCGCGATCGGGTTGCAGGTCTGGTACTGGATGCACTAGGGCCGTGCACTAGGGCCGTGCACTAGGGCCGGGGCTTCGACAGCTCGGCCTGGGCGCCGGGCGCTGTCTTGAGTTCCTGGGTGAGGTCGATCCATTCCTGAATCAGCCGGTTCAGATGTTGCCGCTGCTTGGGCGTCGCCTGGGCGAACAAGGCCGCGCTCATCGCATCGCCTGCTGCCAGCGAGGAGCGGGCGCCCTCGCGATCAGGGCCTTCGCGTAACTGCCTGTATCGCGCCAGATGGTCACGGATCAGGGGTGCAGCAGTGTCCTTGGTCATTCGCTCGACCCGCATGCGCTCAAGCAATACGATCAGGTCCTGCTGACGTCCGAGGCGCTGTTCGAACCAGACCTCCTCCGAGCTCGGCGCCTCGGCCGCCATCCGACGGGCGGTCTGCTTCTGTTCGGCAGTCAGGCTGCCCAAAAAAAAGGAGGCGCGTTCGAGATAGCGTTTGGTTCTGACCTTGATGCGATCCTCCCGGTCGGGGGGCATCCACTGCTTGCGCAGCTTCTCGTTGTCGTCGGCGAATTCGGCCCTGATGCTGGCGATCTGCTGTGCCGACAGCGTCAGAGCGACTTCGGCAATCGCGGGGGCTGCCTCCACGGCGATCGGATCGATGCGGGCAAAGACCTCCTCGCGCCAGCCCTGGATATCGGCCTCGGTCACATTGCCCGAGGCCACCCGTTTCTGAATGCTGCGCAACAGATCGGCGTATGCATCGAGCTGTGTGCGCCGATGCCAGGCGAGCAGTTCATCAAAGTGGCGACTGGCAACCGTCCGCTGCTGGGAAGTCAGCGACACATACGAATTGAGCCTCCACATCGCCAGGGTCGGCAGATTGTCGTAGCCGAGCTTGCCGAACATGGTGCACGCGCTTGCCAGCAAAAGACTCGCCAGCGCGAGTGTGACCAAACGCATCCTGCGGCTGCGCGGGTGCGTGCTAGCATCAGCCGCCCCCTGCAACCCGACCTCAGCATGCTGGTGACGGCCCCGAAAGCCACGCCACAGGCGGCCTTCACGGCGAAGGGTCCAACGCTCCAGAGTCGCTGTCATGAATATCGTCATACTCGCAGCCGGGATGGGAAAACGCATGAACTCGGACCTGCCGAAGGTCCTTCATGCCCTGGCCGGCAAACCGATGCTCGGGCACGTGCTCGACACCGCTCGCGCCTTGTCGCCATCCCGCATTGTCGTCGTTTATGGTCATGGCGGCGAGCAGGTTCCCACCTTGCTTGCGTCAGCCGATGTCGCCTGGGCAAAGCAGGCGCCGCAGCTTGGTACCGGACACGCCGTGATGCAGGCGGTGTCGCTGCTCGATGAATCGGTTCCGACCATGGTGCTTTATGGCGATGTGCCATTGACCGCACCGGCCACGCTCTCGGGCCTGATCCAGGCAGCAGGCCATGACAGGCTTGCCCTGCTCACCGTCGATCTGCCTGATCCGAGCGGCTACGGTCGCATCGTTCGCGGCCTGCCTGGCAGCGGCGATGCCAGCAGCTCGTCCGTGCCGCCCGGCAAGCTCGCCGAGCGCGGCCCGATTCTGCGCATCGTCGAACACAAGGACGCCGACGACGACATCCGCCGCATCAGCGAGGTCAATACCGGCATCCTGGTCGCGCCCACGGCCGCGCTCAAACGCTGGCTCGCCGCGCTGTCCAACGACAATGCGCAAAAGGAGTATTACCTCACCGACATCGTCGCGATGGCGGTGGCCGAGGGCATGCCGGTGGTCGGCGCGCAACCCGCAGCGGTTCACGAGACGCTTGGCGTCAACAGCAAGTCGCAGCTCGCCGAGCTCGAGCGCATCTATCAGCGCCAGCTTGCACAGACCCTGCTCGATGCCGGTGTCGGTCTGGCCGACCCTGCGCGCCTCGATGTGCGCGGCAAGCTGAGCGTCGGTCGCGATTGCTTCATCGATGTGAACTGCGTCTTCGAAGGCGTGGTGGTGCTCGGCGACCGGGTGCGCATCGGCGCCAACTGCGTGCTCAAGGACGCACAGATCGAATCCGGCACCGAGATCCTGCCGATGTGCCATATCGATCAGGCGACCGTGGGCAAGGGCTCGCGCATCGGACCCTACAGCCGACTGCGACCGGGCACGGTGCTGGGCGAGGAAAACCATGTCGGCAATTTCGTCGAAATGAAAAACACCCGCACCGCCTCGCACTCCAAGGCCAACCACCTGGCCTATGTCGGCGACGCGGTAATCGGCGCGCGCGTCAATATCGGCGCCGGCACCATCACCTGCAACTATGACGGCGTCAACAAGCATCAGACCATCATCGAAGACGATGCCTTCATCGGCAGCGACACCCAGCTGGTTGCACCGGTCACCGTCGGCAAGGGCGCCACGCTGGGCGCCGGCACCACCCTGACCCGCGATGCCCCGGCGGGCGAGCTCACCATCTCGCGCGCCAGGCAAACCACCGTCCCCGGCTGGAAGCGGCCGATCAAGATCAAACCCTAATAGCAGGAAACAGCCTCATGTGTGGCATCGTCGGCGCAGTCGCGCATCGCAACGTGGTCCCGATCCTGATCGAAGGCCTGAAAAAGCTCGAATACCGCGGCTATGATTCGGCCGGTATTGCGCTCGCCGCGGGCGATTCAGGCCACGGCCGGCTCAGCCGGGTGCGCTCGGTCGGGCGTGTCGCCGATCTTGAAGCAAGGGCTGCCGAAGAGAGCGCCGATGCCCACACCGGCATTGCCCATACCCGCTGGGCGACGCACGGCGGGGTCACCGAATCCAACGCGCATCCGCATATCTCCGATCGCAACGGACTGCAGATCTGCGTCGTGCACAACGGCATCATCGAGAACCACGAGTCCCTGCGCGCCGAGCTCAAGGGCAAGGGCTACACCTTCCAGTCGCAGACCGACACCGAAGTCATTGCACATCTGCTGCATTCGGTGGTCGCCGGCGGAACACCGCTTTTCGAGGCAGTGCAGGCTGTGGTCAAGCGGCTCGAAGGCGCCTATGCGATTGCCGCGATCAGCTCGCAGCAGCCCGATACCGTGGTCGGCTCGCGTCGTGGCTCACCGCTATTGCTCGGCGTGGGTCATGGCGGCAGCGGCAAGGGCGAAAACTTTCTGGCTTCCGATACCTCGGCACTGCTGCAGGTCACGCGTCATGTCACCTATCTCGAAGAGGGCGATGTGGTGCAGCTTGGCACCGAAGGCTATCGCATCGTTGACGAGCAGGGCCGCCCGGCGCAGCGTGCCATCGTCGAGAGTCAGCTGTCGGCCGACTCGATCGAGCTCGGCCCTTATGCGCACTACATGCAAAAAGAAATTTTCGAGCAGCCAGGCGCGATCGCCAACACGCTCGAGATGGTGACCAATGCCTCATCGCTGTCGGCGGGCCTGTTTGGCGCCGATGCCGAGCCGATCTTCGCGCGCACCAAGCAGCTGCTGATCCTGGCCTGCGGCACCAGCTTTCACTCGGGGCTGGTGGCGAAATACTGGATCGAATCGATCGCGCGCATCCCGGTGGCGGTTGAAATCGCCAGCGAATACCGCTATCGCGATTCGGTCGAGATGGCCGATACCCTGGTGATCACCATCTCGCAGTCAGGCGAGACCGCTGACACCCTGGCCGCCCTGCAGCATGCCAAGTCGCTCGGTATGACCGACACGCTCAGCATCTGCAACGTGCCCGAGTCGGCGCTCATCCGTGCCTCGAAGCTGCGCTTTCTCACGCGGGCCGGCCCCGAAATCGGCGTGGCCTCGACCAAGGCCTTCACGACTCAGCTCGCAGCGCTCTTCGTGCTGACCCTGGTGCTGGCCAAGCAGCGCGGCGTGTTGACCACCGAGCGCGAGCGCGAGTTGCTCACCGCCTTGCGGCACCTGCCGGCAGCACTCAACCGGGTGCTCGAGTGCGAACCGACCGTCAAGGAATGGGCGCAACTTTTCGCCGCCAGACAGAACGCGCTGTTTCTGGGGCGCGGCATGCACTTTCCGATTGCGATGGAAGGCGCGCTCAAGCTCAAGGAGATCACCTACATTCATGCCGAGGCCTATGCCGCAGGCGAGCTCAAGCATGGGCCGCTCGCGCTGGTCGATGCCGCGATGCCGGTGGTGGTGGTTGCGCCCAACGATTCGCTGATCGAAAAGCTCAAGAGCAATCTGCAGGAAGTGCGGGCGCGCGGCGGCGAGCTCTTCGTCTTTGCCGACCAGGACACGCATATCGAGGCCGGCGACGGCATCCATGTGATCAACCTGCTCGACCATGCCGGCCCGCTGTCGCCGATCCTGCATGTGCTTCCGCTGCAACTGTTGTCGTATCACGCAGCGCTTGCCCGCGGCACCGATGTGGACAAACCCAGGAATCTCGCGAAATCGGTGACAGTCGAGTAAATGTCGCCACGCCCGACCCAAAGGGTGGCCAGGACCCGATACCCAAGGAGAGGACCATGTCAAACGAAGCAACATGTCCGTTCAACCATGCCGCCGGCGGCGGCACGACAAACACCGACTGGTGGCCCGACCAGCTTCGCCTTGAGCTGCTGAGTCAGCACTCGAACAAATCCGATCCGTTGGGGGCAGGCTTCGACTATGCCGCTGAATTCAGGAAGCTCGATTACTTCGCGCTGAAGAAGGATCTGCTGGCGCTGATGACCGACTCGCAGGACTGGTGGCCGGCCGACTTCGGCCACTATGGCCCGCAGTTCGTGCGGATGGCCTGGCATGCCGCCGGCACC
>CAMCXH010000013.1 GCA_945883285.1 Bordetella parapertussis
GCTCGAGATCGCCAGAGTCCGTATGAAGAAACCGGATGCAAGTTCCTGAGCGGTATCAGCCTGCTCGCGGCGCGTCCCGGATTGCCGTGTCTCCTATAATGCCGCTCCTTTCGCCGCCTAATTTGCAGGTTCCCATCCGATGAACGTCCCGCCATCGCGCGACGCGGCAGACGCTGCGCCAGCCAAGAGTTTCGAGCCCGCTGCCATCGAAGCGCGGTGGTATCCGGTCTGGGACGAGCGGGGCCTGTTCCGCAACCCGCCTGCAGCAAAGACGCCGGGCAGTGCTAACGCGCCGGCTGTCACAAGCCCCGGCTACTGCATCCAGCTGCCACCGCCGAATGTCACAGGCACGCTTCATATGGGCCATGCCTTCCAGCAGACCCTGATGGATACCCTGATCCGATGGCAGCGCATGAAGGGAGCCGACACCAACTGGGTGGTCGGCACCGACCATGCCGGCATCGCCACTCAGGTGGTCGTGGAGCGCCAGTTGCAGGCCGAGGGCAAAACCCGCCACGACCTCGGCAGGGCGGCCTTCCTCGATCGCGTCTGGCAATGGAAGCAGCAATCGGGCGACACCATCATCGGCCAGATGCGCCGGCTCGGCACCAGCGCCAACTGGGACTATGCCGATACCGCCAGAACCCGCGGCGGTTACTTCACCATGGATTCGGCCATGAGCGCCTCGGTGCTAGAGGTCTTCGTGCAACTGCATGAGCAGGGCCTGATCTATCGCGGCAAACGGCTGGTGAACTGGGACCCGACGCTGCAGACCGCGGTCTCGGATCTGGAGGTCGACAGCGAAGAAGAAGACGGTCGTATCTGGGAGATCCGTTATCCGCTTGCCGGCGATGCGGTCACGATCAATCTGCCTGCCACCGCGGATGAGCCGGCGCGATCGGTCGTGGTCGACTCGCTGATCGTCGCCACCACTCGTCCTGAAACCATGCTGGGCGACACCGCGGTCGCGGTGCATCCCGATGACCCGCGCTATGCGCCCCTGGTGGGCAGGCGACTGCGCTTGCCGCTCTCGAACGGCTCGACCGACGCCACCGGCTGGCGCGAGATTCCGATCATCGCCGACGACTATGTCGACCCGGCCTTTGGCACCGGTTGCGTCAAGATCACGCCGGCCCACGACTTCAACGACTACAAGGTGGGCGAGCGTCACGGCCTGCAGGCGATCAATGTGCTGACGCTGACCGCCGCGATCTCGGACGCCGCACCCCTCGCCTACCAGGGCCTCGACCGTTTCGATGCCCGAGCCAGGGTCCTCGAAGACTTGCGCAGCGCCGGCCTGCTGGTCAGCGAAAAGCCCCATAAGCTCACCGTGCCGCGCTCGGCGCGCACCGGTGTGATCGTCGAGCCGATGCTCACCGATCAGTGGTTCGTGGCGATGAGCCGGCGCGATCACGGCAACACCTTCTTTCCTGGTCAGTCGATCGCCGACGTGTGCCTGAAAGTGGTCGCCGACGGCGAGGTCCGGTTTGTGCCCGATCACTGGCGCAGCACCTATGACCACTGGATGAACAACATCCAGGACTGGTGCATCTCGCGTCAGCTGTGGTGGGGCCATCAGATTCCGGCCTGGTACAAGGCTGATGACACCGGCGCGGCGATTCACGACGGTACGGTCTTCGTCGCCCGCGATGAAGACGATGCCCGCCGGCAGGCCGAACGCGCCGGCTGGCGCGGTGCACTGGTGCGCGATGCCGATGTGCTCGACACCTGGTTCTCGTCGGCGCTGGTGCCGTTCACATCGCTCGGCTGGCCGAATCAGTCGCCCGACCTCGCGCGCTACCTGCCGTCGGCGGTGCTTGTGACCGGCTTTGACATCATCTTTTTCTGGGTCGCCCGGATGGTGATGATGACCACCTTCTTTACCGGCAAGGTGCCGTTCAGGGATGTCTACATCAATGCCATCGTGCGCGACGCCGAAGGCCAGAAGATGTCGAAATCCAAGGGCAACACCATCGATCCGCTCGACCTGATCGACGGCATCACCCTTGAACGTCTGCTCGAAAAATCGACGGTCGGTCTGCTTCGCGACGATCACAAGGCCCGCATCGCCAAGTCAATCCGCAAGGGCTATCCGGCAGGCATTCCGGCCTATGGCGCCGATGCGGTGCGCTTTACCTTCGCGTCGCTGGCCACCTTCGCGCGCACGCTCAACTTCGATCTCAATCGCTGCGAGGGCTACCGCAATTTCTGCAACAAGCTCTGGAATGCCACGCGATTCGTACTGATGCAGACCGAAGGACGCGACTGCGGCCATGCACCCCACACGCCCGATCAGTGCGTGCCCGGCGGCTATCTCTACTTCACGCCGGTCGACCGCTGGATCAGCTCGCAATTGCAGCGGGTCGAGGCCTCGGTTGAGGCCGCACTCAGCGAATACCGCTTCGATAACGCCGCACGCGAGATCTACGAATTCGTCTGGAACAACTACTGCGACTGGTATCTCGAACTCGCCAAGGTCAACCTCGCCTCACCTGATGAAGCGGTGCAGCGGGCCACGCGGCGCACCCTGCTGAGCGTGCTCGAGACCATCCTGCGGCTGGCCCATCCGATCATTCCCTTCATTACCGAAGAGCTCTGGCAGAAGGTCGCTCCGCTGGCAAATCGCTACGGGGAACCCGGTCAGGCGCCGCTCACTGGCGCCGCGCTCGATGAGGCGATCGCGCAAAGCCGTTTCTCGATCATGTCGCAGCGCTATCCGGTGAGCCAACCGGGCAAGATCGACCCGGTGAGCGAAGCGATCGTGGCCGAGCTTCGGCAGATGATCGATGCCTGCCGCGCGCTGCGCGGCGAGATGACCATCTCTCCCGCGGTGAAGCTGCCGCTGGTGATTGCCGGCAACGCTGACCGAATCGCGCTGCATGCGCCCTATCTGCAGGCGCTGGCCAAGCTGTCGGGCGTGGTGGCGGTCGAGGCCCTGCCGCAGGACTCGATCTCGCCGGTCCAGATCGTTGGCGACTTCAGGCTGATGCTGCAAGTCGAGATCGATGTCGGCGCCGAGCGTGATCGGCTTGAGCGCGAAATCGAGCGGGTTCGAACCGAGGTCAATCGTGCGCAGGGCAAGCTCGGCAATGCGGGTTTCGTCGATCGCGCGCCCCCGGCGGTGGTCGCCCAGGAGCGCGAGCGCCTTGGCGGATTCGAGACCACGCTGGCGCGTCTGATCGAACAGCGCGGCAAGCTCGGTTGAGGGCGAGTGTCTCGGATCGATTGCGCAGGCCGAATCGATTGTCGACTAAGGGTGGATGGCGGCTACCGGCCAGAAGCGGTCATACGATCGGTCGGAAAATCGACGTCCGTATGACCGGTTTCAAAGTACAGCCGCCATCGGACGACGGGCGCTCTAGCGCGCCCATTAGCGCGAGTGTGTTGCCTGAGATTATCCTACTTGAATAGAACAAAGAGTGATACTAAAATAGGACTTTCGATAAACAGGAGGCGACAATGCTACAGACCCTGCGCAAAGCTGGCGGCTCGCTGGTTATGACCGTGCCCAAGGCATTTGTTGACCAAAATGGCTTGTGCGAAGGCTCCCAGGTTGAACTCCATCTCGTTGGAAAGAAGATGACTGTCGAGGCGCCGATCAGGCCGCGCTACAAGCTGGCCGACCTGATGGCCGAAATGCCGCAGGGACTACCGAGTGTCGAAGGATGGGATGAGATGCCCTCTGTCGGCTTGGAGAACGGCTGATGGCGTACATGCCTAACCGCGGAGACATCGTGCACCTCGATTTCGACCCCGCATCCGGGCGAGAAATGAAAGGCCCGCACTTCGGCCTTGTACTCAGCGGTAAGGTCTTCAACCAGCAAGGCCTGGCGATGATTTGTCCGATTTCGCAGGGAGCCGCCGCCGCTGCCCGGACCTACGGAACGGTGGTAACGCTGATGGGGGCTGGCACGCAAACGCAAGGTGCAGTGCATTGCCACCAGCTCAAGTCATTGGACTGGCGAGCGCGTAACGTGCGCCTCAAAGAAGCGGTGCCTCAGTCCATTGTCGATGAGGCCTTGGCCCGAATCGAAGCAATTCTGTTCGACTGAGTACCTCCCCAAGGAAAAAGCCCAAGCCCGAAAGACGAGACCTTCTGGGGAAAACAAGACATCAAGACCAGGCCAGAGCGAATTTGACACCGTTCGTCTGTAGCCTTTTTTCTTGCGATCTTGATTGCAAGCTAGGCACTCCTCGGTAGGCGCTGGTGATTTGGCCGGGAATGCTGCCAACCCAGCGCTTGTTCGGGGCGCCTTCAATCAAGTCGCGCCGCATTGCGAGCGAGGAAGTCCCCCTAGTTTAGCACAGCGACGGTTACTCGACGTGATCGGCGAACGACCGCTTCCTGACTGGACCAACCGCTCGACTTCAAAGGCGCCTACGACTGCAATGGGTGGCGAAACCCGCCGGTCACTTGGAAAGGACGCACTACAGGCATCGCCCGCCCGAAGGCTAGCGACGCTTGAGATAAAAACTCAGGGCGTCGCCAGCCTGCGACTGCGCAAGCAGTTCGTTGCCGGTCTGGCGGGCGAAAGCCTCGAAATCGCGTTGTGCGCCAGGGTCGGTCGAGATCACCTTGAGCACCTGGCCACTGGCGAGCCCTGCCAGCGCCTTCTTGGCCTTGAGAATCGGCAGCGGACAATTCAGGCCGGTGGCATCGACCTCGACATCAAACGATTGGGATTCGGGGAGCATGGCGTGATCGCAGGTTCATGACAGGCGAAGTGTATCTGCACAGCGGCATCCTCTTGTGCACCTGACACGCACCTGACGGCCTTCAGTCTCGCATCACCGACCGCCCGACACCCACGATTGCGGTCGCGAGCATCGCGGCCATGCCCCAGAAGAGCAGGCCAATACCAAAGAGACCGCCCATGGCACCGAAAGCCGTCGGCAGCGCGGTCTGCATGCCCATGACCAGGGCCAGTCGCACGCCGGTCGCCTCTCCCAGCCGCCCCTCGGGCGCCGAGCGGGCCATGATCGACAAGGTCATCGGCTGCGACACGCCAAGCCCCAGGCCAAGCAGAAAGGACAAGGCAATCAGCGATTCGAGCGTCGAAAACATCGGATAGCAGGCGTAGACCAGCGCCGCGACCACCATCGCCGCCAGCACCAGCGGCCACTCCGAGACGTTCATGAGAAAGAGAGGCACCACCATCCGGACCACCAGCGTGGCCACTGCAAAGGCCCCAAGGATCAGGCCGATGCCCGAAGCCGAAATGCCGATCTGCGTGCAATAGAGCGGCACCACGAACTGATTGACCTCCCAGGCCGAGGAGATCAGCACGACCACAATGTAGAGCCGGCGCATGTCGGGCGTCGCGAGCAGATCCCGAAGACGCTGCGGCGCATCCGTGGCGGGCGGCTCCGCGCGCTGATCGGTCAGGCGCGCGCTGATCAGCCTCTGCCAGACGAAGGCAATCATCGGTAACACTGCAAACAGACAGAACGCCAGGCGATTACCGGGCCCGTCGATCAGGAACCCGGCGCTGGTCGGCCCGATGAATGCCGACACCGAAAAACCGATCGTCATGAGGCTCAGATTGTGACGACGCTCCTCGAGGCTGCCCAATTGACTGATCAGCTTCTGGATGCCGAGATGAAAGGGCATGAAGCCGATCCCGACCAGCACCGCCGACGCGATCAGTGACGGCATCGACAACCACAGCCCAGGCAGCAGGATTCCAATTGCCAGCACCAGCGTACCGAGTCGCATCGGCCAGCGCGAGCCGATACGGTCGATCAGTCGACCCAGGGGAATCGCCATCAGCATCGGCGGCATCGCCAGCAGCGACAGCAGCAGGCCGACCTGCAAGGCCGAGGCATTCAGGTGAAGCGCAGTGATCGTGAGACAGACCCGGACGCCCGCAAAAGCCACATGGTTGAGAATCGACAGGCCAACCAGCGAGCGCATTCCCGCATGCGCAGGGGGCTCCGAGGGCAAAAAGGCGTCGGGGTCTGCTGACTGCTGGCTCACGTGCGCGCGGCAACCCAACCCGATACCGAGCCAAGTGCCGCCGGGAGGGCGGTGGCATCGGTGCCGCCTGCCATCGCCAAGTCGGCCTTGCCGCCCCCCTTGCCGCCGACCTGCTGCGCGACGAAATTGACCAGTTCGCCGGCCTTGATCCTGTCGATCGCATCCGGCGTGACACCAGCTGCAATCTGCACCTTGCCGTCGACCACCGCCGCCAGCACGATCACCGCCGGGCGCAGTTTGTCCTTGAGCTTGTCCATGGTCTCGCGAAGCGCACGGGCATCGGCGCCGTCGAGCTGGGCGGCAAGCACCCGCAAGCCTTTGACCTCGACCGCGCTCGCCAGCAGATCATCGCCCTGGCTGGCTGCGAGCTTCGACTTCAGGCGCGCGAGCTCGCGGTCGGTTACACGCGACGAGTCGAGCAGCTGTTCGATCTTGCTGCGCAACTCGGACGCCGGTGCCTTGAAAGCGGCGGCCGCCTCAGAAAGCGCCGACTCGACGCTCTGCGCCCAACCGAGCGCGCCTGCGCCGGTGACCGCCTCGACGCGTCGGATGCCGGCTGCAACGCCGCCCTCGGAGATGATCTTGAACAGACCGATATCGCCGGTGCGGGTCACATGGGTGCCACCGCACAATTCGCGGCTGGAGCCAATATCGAGCACCCTGACGGTATCGCCATACTTTTCGCCAAAGAGCGCGGTCGCACCGCCGGCTAGCGCCTCATCGAAGGACAGCAACTGCGACCGGGTCGCCGCATTGGCCAGCACTTCTTCGTTGACCAGCGCCTCGACGTCGCGAATCTGCGCGGGGGTCATCGGCGAATGATGCGAGAAGTCGAAACGGGTCTTGTCGGCATCGACCAATGACCCTTTCTGCTGGACATGTCCGCCAAGCACCTGGCGCAAGGCCTTGTGCATCAGATGGGTCGCCGAGTGATTGCGCTGGGTCTGCGCGCGTTGGCGCACATCGACCATCGCACTCACCTCATCGCCGATCGCGAGCTGCCCTGACTCGAGCCGCCCATGATGGCCGAACACATCGGCCTGGATCTTCAGGGTATCGGACACTGCAAAGCGCGCGACAGGGGTAGCGATGACGCCCTGATCACCGACCTGGCCGCCCGACTCCGCGTAAAACGGCGTGCGATCGAGCACCACCACCGCATTGCTGCCGGCCTCGACTCGCGCCACCGCGACGCCGTCGACATAGAGGCCCGAAACACGAGCGCCGGCGATATCGAGCTGGTCGTAGCCGTGGAAATGCGTGGCCACACCCGAATAGTCGAGCGAGCCGCCGGCCTTGAACTTTCCGGCTGCCCGCGCGGTTTCACGCTGCCGGGTCATCGCGGCCTCAAAGCCCGCCTCATCGACTGACACACCGCGCTCGCGGCAGACATCAGCTGTCAGGTCGAGCGGAAATCCGAAAGTGTCGTAAAGCTTGAAGGCGGTCTCGCCGTCGAGCACACCCGGATCGGACGACAGCGCTGCATTGAGGATCTGCATGCCGTGCTCGAGTGTCTCGCCAAAGCGCTCTTCTTCCTGGCGCAGCACATCGATCACCTGCTGCTCGGCCTCGCGCAATTCGGGATAGGCATCGCCCATCGCCTTGACCAGATCGGGCACCAGGCGGTGAAAGAAGGGCCGGCTCTGGCCCAGCTTGTGACCATGGCGCAGGGCGCGACGGGCGATGCGACGCAGCACATAGCCGCGGCCCTCGCTGCCCGGAATCACCCCATCGACGATCAGGAACGAGCAGGCGCGGATATGGTCGGCAATGACACGCAAGGACGGCGTCATCAGATCGGTGATGCCGGTCTCGCGCGCGGCGGCCGCGATCAGCTGCTGGAAGAGATCGATTTCGTAATTGCTGTGCACGCCCTGCAGCACCGCAGCGATCCGCTCCAGGCCCATGCCGGTGTCGACGCAGGGCCGCGGCAGGGGCGTGAGCTTGCCCGAGGCATCGCGCTCGAACTGCATGAAGACCAGGTTCCAGATCTCGATGTAGCGATCGCCGTCTTCATCGGGGCTGCCGGGGGGGCCGCCGGCAACATCAGGGCCGTGATCGAAGAAGATCTCGGAGCACGGGCCACAGGGGCCGGTATCGGCCATCTGCCAGAAATTGTCGGACGCATATCGCGCGCCCTTGTTGTCACCGATGCGAATGATGCGTTCGGCCGGCACGCCGATCTCATTGGCCCAGATGCCGTAAGCCTCGTCGTCCTCGGCATAGACCGTGACCCAGAGCCGCTCGGCGGGCAACTGGTAAACCTTGGTCAGCAATTGCCAGGCGAAGCGGATCGCATCCTGCTTGAAATAGTCGCCGAAAGAGAAATTGCCGAGCATCTCGAAAAAGGTGTGATGCCGGGCGGTGTATCCGACATTCTCGAGATCGTTGTGCTTGCCGCCGGCACGCACGCTTCGCTGCGAGGTCGTGGCGCGCTTGTAAGGGCGCTGCTCCTTACCCAGAAACACATCCTTGAACTGGACCATGCCGCTGTTGGTGAACAGCAGGGTCGGATCATTCGCCGGCACGAGCGACGAGGAGCGCACGATCGTGTGACCTTGCGATTCGTAAAACTCGAGGAACTTGCTGCGGATATCGGCCGAATTCATCTCTTTGATTTCACAGGAAAATCGGGTTAGCCCGCAAGATTATCACAGGGTCTGCGCCGCTTAGCCGGCCGGGAAGCGGCATGAATGCGGCTAACATCGACCATCACTCCTACTGATTGGAATGCCATGCCCAGCGCCCTCGACGGAATTCGCGTCCTCGATCTTTCCCGTGTGCTTGCCGGTCCCTGGTGCGCGCAAAACCTGGCCGATCTCGGCGCCGACGTGATCAAGGTCGAGCGCCCGGGCGCAGGCGACGACACCCGCGGCTGGGGGCCGCCCTTTCTGAAGGATCGCGACGGCGCCGACACCACCGATGCCGCCTACTACCTCGCCGCCAACCGGGGCAAACGATCGATCACGGTCAATCTCGCAAGCGTTGAGGGCCGCGAAATCATCCGGGGCCTGGCCGCGATCAGCGACGTGGTCATCGAAAACTACAAAGTCGGCGACCTCAAGAAATACGGCCTCGACTACGACAGCCTCGCAGCGATCAATCCCAGACTCATCTACTGCTCGGTGACCGGCTTCGGGCAGACCGGGCCCTGGTCGCATCGGGCCGGCTATGACTTCATCATCCAGGGTATCGGCGGGATGATGTCGATTACCGGCGAGGCCGATGACCGACCGGGCGGCGGACCACAGAAAGTCGGGGTGGCGGTGGCCGACCTCATGACCGGCACCTTCGCCACGCAGGCGGTGCTTGCCGCGCTCTTTCACCGCGAACGCACCGGCGAGGGCCAGCACCTCGATCTCGCCCTGCTCGACGTGCAGGTCGCCATGACCGCCAACATGAGCTCCAACTTCCTGCACAGTGGCGAGGCACCCCGGCGCTGGGGCAATGCCCATCCCAACCTCGTGCCCTATCAGACCTTCAAGACCGCCGACGGCTGGATCATCGTGGCTGCCGGCAACGACGGGCAATGGCGCAAGTTCTGCGCGCTCGGTGGCGAGGAGCAACTGTGCGATGACCCGCGCTTTGCCCGCGTCCAGGACCGTATTCGCAATCGGGACGCACTGCTGCCGCTGCTCGCGGCGATGGTGGAAAAGCGCTCATCGGCCGACTGGATTTCCGGCATGGAGACTGCCGGTGTGCCCTGCGGCCCGATCAACGACCTCAAGCAGGTCTACGACAATCCGCAGGTCAAGGCGCGCGGCATGCGCATCGAAATCGAACGCGCCGACGCTGGCCCGGTGGCACTGGTGGCCAATCCGATCAAGGCCTCGCGCACCCCGCCGACCTATCGCCGGCCACCGCCGCGACTGGGCGAGCATACCGACGAAGTGCTGGGCAGCGTGCTCGGATGGGATGCGCAGCGCATCGCGGCGGCCCGCAAGGACGGCGCAATTGGTACATGAAGGGACATGAAGGGACACGAAGGGACATGAAGGCCTGTGAGGTGCGTGCAGGCATCCGACTGCAGCGCAATTTGACCGGTCCGCTTCGTTGAACGCTTGCGACATGAAGCGGGTCGGGTAGTATTCGGCATCCTGCGTCAGGGCCAGACTCTGACGCAGTCTCCAGAACATCAAATCCCACCGGCGGGAGACAACTATGCAAATTCGTAATCAGCGCGATTTTTGGGCGGGCGTGCTTTTTATCGTCACCGGCATCATCTTCATGGTGCTGTCTCGCCAGTACAACGTCGGCACCTCGGCCAAGATGGGCCCCGGTTTCTTCCCGATGGCGCTCGGCGGCCTGATGGCGATACTGGGTGTGATGGTGCTGATTCCGTCAGTACTGAAAAGTTCGGAGATTCTGAAGGTCGCCAAGATCGAACCGCGGATGATTCTGCTGGTCCTGGTGGCGGTTGCGGTCTATGCCTTTGCCCTGCCCAAGCTCGGCTTCATCGTCGCGCTCTTCCTGCTCATCACGATCTCCTCATTCGCCAGCCACGAATTCAGCCTGAAGACCACGCTCATCTCGGCGGTGGTGCTGCTGGTGTTTTCCTGGCTTGTGTTCGTCAAGGGTCTGGAGCTTCAGTTCCCGTTCCTGCCGACTTTCCTCACCAATAACTAACCCGCGCGCTGACTCCCATGGATCTGCTCAATAACCTTGCCATCGGTTTCGCGACAGCGGGAACGCTCAACAACCTCTTTTACTGCTTCGTCGGCGTGGCACTCGGCACGCTGATCGGCGTGCTGCCGGGCATCGGCCCGCTGGCGACCATCGCGATGCTGTTGCCGGCCACCTACAAGATGGCCGACCCCACCACCGCGCTGATCATGCTCGCCGGCATCTACTACGGCGCACAGTACGGCGGCTCCACCACAGCCATCCTGGTGAATCTGCCGGGCGAGTCGTCGTCGGTGGTCACCACCCTCGACGGCTATCAGATGGCCCGCAAGGGCCGAGCCGGCCCGGCGCTGGCAATCGCGGGCATCGGATCCTTCTTTGCCGGCACGGTCGCCACCTTCCTGCTGGCCGCCTTTGCGCCGCCGCTGGCCGAGATTGCCTTCAAGTTCGGCCCGGCCGAATACTTCGCACTGATGGTCCTCGGCCTGATCGCTGCGGTGGTGCTGGCCAATGGGTCGGTCCTCAAGGCACTTGCCATGGTGGTGCTCGGACTGCTGCTCGGCATGATCGGCACCGACGTGAATTCCGGCGTTGCCCGCTTTTCCTTCGATGTGCCCGAGTTGTCCGACGGTATCGAGTTCGTTGCGGTCGCGATGGGCATGTTCGGTTTCGCGGAGATCATTCTCAATCTGGAACAGAAAGAAAAACGCGAGGTCTTCACCAGCAAGGTGACCAACCTCATGCCTCGCTGGGACGACTTCAAGCGTGCCTTCCCGGCGATTCTTCGCGGCACTGGCATCGGTTCGGTGCTCGGCATCCTGCCGGGCGGCGGCGCAGTGCTGGCATCGTTTTCGTCCTATGCCATCGAAAAGAAAATCTCCAAGCATCCGGAGGAGTTCGGGCAAGGCGCAATCGAAGGCGTTGCAGGCCCCGAATCGGCCAATAACGCCGGCGCACAGACCTCCTTCATCCCGATGCTGACCCTCGGCATTCCGACCACGCCGGTGATGGCACTGATGGTCGCGGCCATGATGATCCACAACATCCAGCCGGGCCCGCAGGTGATGAGCAGCAACCCCAAGCTCTTCTGGGGCCTGATCGTCTCGATGTGGATCGGCAACCTGATGCTGCTCGTTCTCAACCTGCCGCTGGTGGGCATGTGGGTCAAGCTGCTGTCGGTGCCCTACCGCGTCATGTATCCGGCGATCCTGCTGTTTTGCTGCATCGGGGCCTACTCGATCAACAACAACGTCTTCGACGTCTTCATGACGATCCCGTTTGCGATCCTCGGCTATGTCTTCAAGAAGCTCGATTGCGAACCGGCACCGATGCTGCTGGGCTTCGTGCTCGGCAAGCTCATGGAAGAGTACTTGCGACGAGCCATGACAATCTCTCGAGGCGACTGGTCGGTTTTCGTGACGCGTCCGCTGTCGGCCAGCCTGCTGGCAGTGGCGGCCATCCTGCTGGTGATCGTGTTCATGCCGGCAATCAAGAAAAAGCGCGCAGAGGCGTTTGCCGGCGACGACTGATGCTGCCGATGCCCAGGCCTGCGCAATGTCGGCAGGCCGTCGGCGCCAGCACCGCCCGGGGCCGCCCTTGTTCGCGGCCCTTTTTTTCGAGCATTTTTTGCCTGATGCATCCCCTGACCTTTCGCCCGTCACGTCGGGCTCACTTCGGACCTGACCATCGTGAATTCCCCTGCCGATATTCAACTGCTGGCCTTTGATGTCTTCGGTACCGTCGTCGACTGGCGCGGCTCGGTCGCCGGTGAAGTCGAAGCGCTGGGCCTGGGCATCGACGGCGCAGCCTTTGCCGACGCCTGGCGCGAGCGCTACCTTCCGGCGATGAAAGCGGTGCGCAAAGGCACGCGCGAATGGGTCAACCTCGACACCCTGCACCGCGAGAACCTCGAAGGTGTGCTGCAGGAGTTCGGGATTGCCGATCGGCTCGACGACGTGGCTCGAAGCAATCTGAACCGCGCCTGGCATCGGCTCGATCCATGGTCCGATACCGTCGAAGGCCTGGCACGACTGAAGACGCGCTTCGTCGTCACGACGCTGTCCAATGGCAACATCGGACTGCTCACCAACCTGTCCAAGCGAGCGGCGCTGCCCTGGGACTGCATCCTGTCTGCCGAGACCTTCAAGGCCTACAAGCCCGACCCGCGCACCTACCTCGGCGTGGCAAGCCTCTTTGATCTGAATCCGGCCCAGGTGATGCTGTGTGCGGCGCATGCCACCGATCTTCGCGCCGCAGCCGAAAGCGGGCTGCGCACCGCCTATATCGACCGACCGTTAGAATGGGGGCCTGACCGACTCGGTGACGTGCCGGGTCCCGACGACCGATTCGATTTCTCAGCCTCCTCCATCGACGATCTCGCCAGACGGCTCGGCTGCTGAGCGCACGGAAACTCTCATGACTTTCAATTGGACCAATCCCTACCCCACGGTGCGCACGCCGGTGTTCGCCCGCAATGTGGTTGCCACCTCCCAGCCTCTGGCGGCCCAGGCTGGCCTGAAGATGCTGGCAGCGGGCGGCAACGCGATCGATGCGGTCATCGCCGCGGCCAGCGCGATTGCGCTGGTCGAGCCGGTCTCCAACGGCTTGGGCTCCGATGCCTTTGCGATCATCTGGGACGGCAAGACGCTGCAGGGCCTCAACGCCTCAGGATGGGCGCCTGCGGCCTGGGATCCGGCCTACTACGCCCGCAAGCATGGCGGCGTTTTTCCGGTGCGCGGCTGGGATACCGTGACGGTGCCCGGCGCAGTCGCCGGATGGGCGGCGATGCATGAGCGTTACGGCACGCTGCCCTTTGCGCAGTGCCTGGCTCCCGCCATCGAATACGCCGAGCGCGGCTACAACATCTCGACCATCGTTCACAACAAGTGGGCCGCGCATGTCGACGTGCTCAAGGACCAGCCAGGCTTCGCCGAGCACTTCCTGCCGCACGGCCGTGCGCCGGCGATCGGCGAGCGCTTTGTGCATCAGTCGGCCGCAGCCACGCTCAAGCGCATCGCGGCCACGCTGGGTCGCGACTTCTATGAGGGCGAGACCGCAGCGATGCTGGTGGCGCATGCCAAGGCCCACGGTGCTGCGATGTCGGCCTCCGACCTGTCCGACTATCGACCCGAGTGGGTCGATACCATCGGCATGGACTACAAGGGCTATCGCCTTCACGAGATCCCGCCCAATGGTCAGGGCATCGCCGCGCTGATGGCGCTCGGCATTCTCAAGAACTTCGACATCTCGTCCTTCGAGCCCGACTCGGCACAGAGCCGGCACCTGCAGATCGAGGCGATGAAGTGCGCCTTCGCCGATGTCTATACGCATGTCGCCGAGGAGCGGCACATGCGGGTCAGCCCGGCACAGCTGCTCGATCCGGCCTATCTCGCCGAGCGCGCCAAACTGATCCGCCACGACCGCGCGATCGAGTTCAATCACGGCATGCCGCCGCGTGGCGGCACGATCTATCTGACCGCGGCCGATGCCAACGGCATGATGGTGAGCTACATCCAGTCCAACTATATGGGCTTCGGCTCGGGCGTGGTGGTGCCGGGCACCGGCGTCTCGCTGCAGAACCGCGGCCACTGCTTCTCGCTGGACCCCGCTCATCCCAACGTCGTGGCACCGCGCAAGCGCCCGTTCCAGACCATCATTCCGGCCTTCCTCACCCGCGACGGCAAGCCGCAGATGAGCTTCGGCGTGATGGGCGGCAATATGCAGCCGCAGGGCCATATGCAGACCCTGGTCAGGATGCTCGAATACGGTCAGAACCCGCAGGCCGCCTGCGATGCGCCGCGTTTCAAAGTCAATCGCGGACTCGAAGTCGATCTCGAATACACCATGCCCGCCGACATCAAGGCAGCGCTTGGCGCGATGGGTCACAACCTGGCCCATGTCGATGATCCGTACCAGGACTTCGGTTCAGGCCAGTTCATCTGGCGACTGAGCGATGCGATCGAAGACGGCTATGTGGCGGCCAGCGACAGCCGCCGCGACGGATACGCCGCCGGCTACTGAGGTCCTGCCACGCATCGGGTCGGTGGCGGATCGGTTTGCCGCGGCCGCATCCGATGCCGGCCGATCTTCCCGCCCACCGGCATCGGCCGGCCGACGCGGGGTTATGGCGCTGGCAGGCGCGCTCGGCCTGTCGGCAGCCGGATGCGCTTATCGAAGCATCCCGGGATGGCAGTACCAGCCACCCATGTTTTCACTGTCGCGCCCCGATGCACCAGGCCGGATCACCTTGCTGGGCAGTGTCCATGCGGGTCTTACGCGTTTTTATCCCTTGCCTGATCAGGTCGAGACCGCATTCGACCGTGCAGGACGTCTGCTGGTGGAGATCGACGCAGGCGCGCAGTCCGGCGCGATCAGATCCGCCACTGTTGCGGTCGCGCTGCTGCCCGATGGCGCGACGATCGACCAGGCGCTGCCAGCGCCCACCATGGCGGCGCTCACACGCGCCTTTCAGGCCGATCCCTGGGCACTGCGTCGCCTGCTGCATCTGCGGCCCTGGGCCATGGCGCTGCTGCTGCCCAATGCCGATGACGTAAAGATGCTGGCCGATGGCGGTGACGGTATCGAAACCCATCTGATCGAACGCAGCCGGCGTCGTGGCCTGCCGGTGGTCGAACTCGAGTCGCCGACAGCGCAGATTGCAGCCTTTGCCGGCGGATCCGCCGAAGAAGACGACGCGGTGCTGTCCCTGCGGCTGGCGCAGCGTGCAAGCTGGGACCGCACCTACAGCGAGATCGTCGATGCCTGGCGGCGCGGCGACATGAGGGCGCTCGCCGCCCTCAAGGACCGGGCATTTCCTGCCTCGGGACCCACTGCAGCGCTGCGTCGGCGGCTCTTTGCAGACCGCGATCAGGCCATGGCGATCCGCCTTCGCGACGAACTCGACAAGCCGGTGCCTGGCCTGGCGGTCATCGGTGTACTGCATCTGGTCGGGCCGGACGCCATCACCGGCGTTCTGTCGACACTGGGCGTGACAGTTGGCCCTGTCGGTGTCCCGTAGAATCGGACGATCCGAAAGACGCCTAAGGGGCTACAGTGACAAAGACCTACGACGCGGTCGCGCCGCACAAAGTTGCCTTTCTCGGTATGGGTGTCATGGGCGCGCCGATGGCCGGACATCTCGCCCGCGCCGGTCACCAGGTCACGGTCTATAACCGGACAGCCGAAAAAGCCCGAGCCTGGGCGACTGAATACCGTGGTGCTGTCGCCTCGACGCCGCGCGAGGCCACGGCCGGGGCACAGATCGTTTTTGCCTGCGTGGGCAATGACGACGATCTGCGCAGCGTCGTGCTCGGCCCCGATGGTGCCTTCGCCGGGATGGCCGCCGGCACCCTCTTCGTCGATCACACCACCGCCTCGGCACAGGTGGCCCGCGAGCTCTTCGAGACAGCAAAGCGCCACTCGATCGACTTTCTGGATGCGCCGGTCTCCGGTGGGCAGGCAGGCGCGGTCAATGGTCTGTTGACCGTGATGTGCGGAGGCGAGCAAGCCGCGTTCGACCGCGCACTGCCGATCGCAATGGCCTTTTCGCGAGCCTTCACCCTGATCGGGCCCTCGGGCTCGGGGCAACTGGCCAAGATGGTCAATCAGATCTGCATTGCCGGTGTGGTCCAGGGGCTGTCAGAGGGCATTGCTTTCGGGCAGGCCGCCGGCATCGACATGAAACTGGTGCTCGATGTGATCGGCAAAGGGGCGGCCCAATCCTGGCAGATGGACAACCGAGGCAAGACCATGGTCGATGACCAGTTCGAGTTCGGCTTTGCGGTCGACTGGATGCGCAAGGACCTCGGACTATGCCTGGACGAGGCGCGGCGAAATGGCGCCACGCTGCCAGTCACCGGGCTGGTCGATCAGTTCTATGGCGATGTGCAGCGCATGGGCGGGCGACGGTGGGATACATCGAGCCTGATCCGTCGACTGCGCGCCAGGCGCTGACATGGCCGCATCGCCCCCTTCCGCGCCTGTCGCGGGTGGTCGAACCTCTTTGTGGCGCTGGATCCTGCTGACCGTCGTCGTACTGATCGCCGGTTTGTTCATCGGGGCACAAATGGGGCTGCTCGCTGGAAAACGCCCCCTGCGACTTGGCGTCACCGACGGTCAGTTGCAGCCGGTGCGCACGCAGCTCTCCAACGCAGTCTCGAGCACGGCGACCACCGACTATCACCGCATTGCACCACTGTCCGGCGGCACCAGTGCCAAGGCCAGCTTCGAGCGTCTGCGCGGCGTAGTCGCCGCCATGCCCGGGGCGACCATCGTCGTTGATCAGCCCGACTATCTCTATGCCGAGTTTCAGAGTCGCATCTGGCGTTTCGTCGACGACGTCGAATTCCTGCTCGACGAGCCGGCTGGCGTGATCGAGGTGAGGTCAGCGTCGCGGCTTGGTCGCAAGGACTTCGGCGTGAACCGCACGCGCATCGAGAGCATCCGTTCAAACTTGGCACACTGAGCGCTGAAGAAGGTCCCTCAGCGCCAGATCAAGCGCCGCACTGACCTCGGGTTGACTTACAGGCTGGTGCGCCAACGCTCGCCTTCGGCAAGTGCCGACACCAGCGCATCACGGTCACCGTCGGCAATCGCCTTCTCGATACGACCGAGCGATTGCCGGAAGGCCGCAGCCGCAGCGAGGGTGGGGCCGCGATTATCGAGCAGGATGCCGGCCCACAAGTCTGCTGGTGAGCCGCCCACCCGTGTCGTGTCCCGCAGGCCTGCACCGTAAAAGCGGCGCGCATCATCGGCCAGCGGGCCGTTGCCGATCGCGGCTGACAAGGCAAAGGCAACCGCATGCGGCCAATGCGAGACTTCGGCGAAGAGCCGGTCGTGATGCTGAGCCGACATGCTGGCCACGCGAGCGCCCATCGCAAGCCAGAGCGCGTTGTTGCGTTCGCAGGCATCGGCATCGCTGTCGTCGGTCGGACAGACGATCACCGCGGCGCCCTCGAAGAGATCGGCACGCGAGGCACTCGGCCCAGCACGGTCGGCGCCGGCAATCGGATGCGACGCAACGAATCGGCCGCGCGCCGCACCCATCCCGGCCAGGGCCGCGGCAACCACACTGGACTTGGTGCTCGAGACATCGGTCACCAGCGCCTGCGCCGCGAGGCTCGACCAGTTCGATGGCTCGCAAAGCAAGGCGATATTGACCGACACAGGGGCGGCGAGAACGACGAGATCGGCACCGCCAATCGCCTGCGTCAGTTGCGCGGCGACCGAATCGATCAGACCGGCGTCGAGGGCCGCTTGCGCATTGACCGGGTCGTATCCGCAAACGCTCGCGGCCAGACCGCGGGCGCGCAGGGCGGCCGCCACCGAGCCGCCCAGCGCGCCGGTGCCGACAACCGCAACCTTGCCGAAACGAAGCGTCACGTGCGACCGAGCGCTGCGCGAAGTGCGGCCAGAAAGACCTGATTTTCCTCGGGCAGCCCGACACTGATCCGCAGCCATTCGGGCAGGCCATAGTTGCCGACCGGCCGCACGATCACACCAGCCCTCAGCAGCTTTTCATTGACCGCGGCCGCGTCGCCGACTTTCACCAGTACAAAATTGCCCGACGACTTCACATAGCTCAGGCCGAGTTCGTCGAAGGCCTGCTGCATCAGCGCCAGCCCCTGGGCATTGAGCACCCGGCTGCGTTCGAGAAAGTCGACATCGGCCAGCGCCGCCACCGCAGCGGCCTGTGCAATCGAGTTGACATTGAACGGCTGACGCACCCGATTCATCAGATCGGTCATCGCAGGCTGCGCCACCGAATAACCCACCCGAAGACCGGCGAGTCCGTAGGCTTTCGAAAAGGTGCGCGACAAAACCAGGTTCGGAAAGCGCCTGACCCATTCAACCGCCTCGAAGCGCTTGGCCGGCTCGAGGTATTCGTTGTAAGCCTCATCGAGCACCACCACCACATGGGAGGGCACCGAAGCGAGAAAAGCCTCGATCTGCTCGGGCGGCAGGAAGGTGCCGGTGGGGTTGTTCGGATTGGCAATGAACACGATACGGGTGTCAGCCGCGATGGCCGCACGCATGGCCGACAGGTCGTGTCCCAGATTGAGGGCAGGTGTGACGATTGCGCGCGCACCGGTGGCCTGGGTCGCCAGTTCGTAGACCTGAAAGGAATACTGGGAATAGACCGCCGACAGGCCGGGATGCAGCAAGGCATGTGCGGCGAGTTCGAGGATATCGTTGGAGCCGTTGCCCAGCGTGAGCCAGTCGGACGGAACACCGAATCGCTTCGACAACGCCGCCTTGAGGTCGAAACCGTTCGGGTCGGGATAGCGGCCGAGATCGGTGGCCGCGGCGATCATGGCCTTGCGAGCCGACTCGGGCATTCCCAGCGGGTTTTCGTTGGAGGCGAGTTTGACGATCGAAGCCTCGGTCAGACCGTAGTCTCGAGCAACTTCAGAGATCGGCCGACCGGCACGATAGGGCGCAATCGCGCGGATGTGCGCGGGCGCCATTGCCGCCGCGTCAGCGACGGTCGAATCAGCAGGGTGAGGGGCGTTCATTCGCAATCAGGCTTCAAAAAGGGCTACGGGGCTTCAGGGCTTCGGAGCGACAGCAGTGGAGAGAAAGACCTCGCGCGGATAGGATCCGAGCGACTTGAAGAGCGCGGCATTGGCGTTGATCTCGGCCAGCGCACTGGCCACGGCGGGCTCGTCCTGATGACCGAGCAGATCGATATGAAAGTAGTACTGCCAGCCGCTTTGACGGGCAGGTCGAGATTCGAAACGCTTCATCGACACGCCATGACGTGCAAGCGGCTCGATCAACGCATGGACCGCGCCGGCGCGATCGGGCACCGACAGGATCAGCGAGGTCTGATCATCGCCCGACACGCCGCAGGCATGGTTGCCGATGACCGCGAATCGGGTCCGGTTCAGCGGGTCGTCCTGAATACCGCGGGTCACGACCTTGACCTCATAGCGCTCGAGCGCGCCGTCGCCGGCGATACCGGCGGTATGGGGCTCGATTGCAGCGAGCCGGGCGCCCTCGGCGTTACTTGAGACCGGCACGCGCTCGATGTCGGGATAGTGGCGATTGAGCCAGCCGGCACATTGCGCCAGCGCCTGCGCATGCGCGCAGATGCGAGTGATGCCGACCATGTCGCCGTTGCGACTCAGCAGATGATGGCGCACCGGCACCGACACCTCGCCGCAGATCTTGAGCGGGCTGTTCAGAAACAGGTCGAGGCTGCGATTGACCGCGCCCTCGCTCGAGTTTTCGACCGGCACCACGCCAAAATCGACCACACCGGCTTCGGTCTGGCGAAAGACCTCGTCGATGCTCACGCAGGGCACGGCATCGATACCATGACCGAACTTGGCGATGACCGCCTGCTCGGAGAAGGTGCCAGCCGGCCCGAGATAAGCCACCCTCAGCTGGCGCTCGAGTTCGCGACAGGCCGAGATCACCTCGCGCCAGATCGCGGTCAGCGCGCCTTGCGCCAGCGGCCCGGGGTTGCGCTCTTCGAGTCGCCGCAAGATCTGGGCCTCTCGCTCGGGCCGCCAGACCGGCGAGTTCTCGGCATGCTTGAGTACGCCCACTTCCAGAACCAATCGGCCGCGCTCGGACAACAGCGCCAGAAGTCGCTGATCGACGTCGTCGATCTTTTGCCTGAGTGCATCGAGCCCTTCGCTCATCATCAGCCTCGTCGCTGTTCGAAATCGCGCATGAACGCGACCAGGGCGCGCACGCCCTCGATCGGCATGGCGTTGTAAATGGATGCGCGCATGCCGCCGACCACGCGATGGCCCTTGAGGTTCATCAGACCTGCCTCGCGGGCATCGGCCAGAAAAGCCTCGTTCAGGCGCTCGTCGCGCAGAAAGAAGGTCACATTCATGCGCGAGCGATCGTGCTTGCTGACCCGACTCTCATAGAGCCCGCTGGCATCAATGGCCTGGTAGAGAAGCGTCGCCTTGTCGATGTTGATCGCCTCGATCGCCGCCACGCCGCCCTGCGCCTTGAGCCACTCGAAGACCAGTCCGGCAAGATAGATGCCGAAGGTCGGCGGCGTGTTGAACATCGAATCGTTATCCGCCACGACCTGATAATTGAACGCGCTTGGGCACAGCCGATGGGCGCGCCCGATCAGATCCTCGCGAATGATCACGAAAGTCAGGCCGGCCGGGCCGATGTTTTTCTGTGCGCCGCCATAGATGCAGCCATAGCGGCTGACATCGATGACCCGCGACAGAATATGCGAGGACATGTCGGCCACAATCGGCACATCGGGCGAGACCTCGTGCTCGCCGCTGCCGACCACCGGGTCGCACTGGAACTCGACGCCTTCGATCGTTTCGCTGGTGCACAGATGCAGATACGAAGCCTCGCGCGACAGCTTCCAGGCCGATTGCTCCGGAATATGGGTGTAAGCGCCTTTGGCGCCGGGGGTGTCACCGCCAGCGGCGCCCGCGGCATCGGCCACGATATTGACCTGCCCGTATCGCGCGGCCTCGCGTGCCGATTTCAGCGACCACTGCCCGGTGAGAAGGTAATCGGCCTGGCCCGCTTCGCCCATCAGATTGAGCGGGACGATCGCATTCTCGGCAAGCGCTCCGCCCTGCATGAAGAGCACCTTGTAATTCGACGGAATCGCGAGCAATTCGCGCAGATCGGCGATCGCTCGGGCATGAAGGGCCATGAAATCCTTGCCCCGATGACTCACCTCCATCACCGACATGCCGGTGCCCTGCCAGTCGAGCATCTCCTCGGCGGCCTGACGCAGCACCGGCTCCGGAATCAGCGCCGGGCCCGGGGAAAAGTTGAAGACCTTGCGGGTCACTGCGGGGTACCCGACTCCGGCGCACCGGCATCCGGGGTCTCAGGATCAGCAGCGGCGCCGATATCATCGGCAGCATCCGACTCGACCACCCGCTGAACACCCTGCAGCGTGGTGCCGGCATCGACCGCAATCAGGGTCACACCCTGGGTCGCGCGACCCATTTCGCGGATCTCGGCAACCCGGGTTCGCACCAGCACGCCGCCGGTGGTGATCAGCATGATCTCGTCGCTCGACTCCACCAGGATTGCACCCACCACCTTGCCGTTGCGCTCGCTGGTCTGGATCGCGATCATGCCCTTGGTGCCGCGGCCATGACGGGTGTACTCGGTGATCGGGGTGCGCTTTCCGAAGCCGTTTTCGGTCGCGGTCAGCACCGACTGCGTCTCGGTCTCGGCCACCAGCATTGCAATCACGCGCTGGCCTTCTTCGAGCATCATGCCGCGCACGCCGCGCGCACCGCGCCCCATCGGCCGCACATCGTTTTCATCGAAGCGCACCGCCTTGCCGCTGTCCGAAAACAGCATGACATCGTGCAGGCCATCGGTCACCGCCACACCGATCAGGAAGTCGCCTTCATCCAGATCGACCGCGATGATGCCCTTGCGCAAAGGCCGCGAAAACTCGCTCAGCGGCGTCTTCTTGACCGTGCCCAGACTGGTGGACATGAAGACAAAGTGATTGTCGTCGAAGGCCTTGACCGGCAGCACAACGGTGATCTTCTCGTTGTCGGCCAGCGGGAACATGTTGACGATCGGCTTGCCGCGCGCATTGCGCGAACCCTGCGGCACTTCCCAGACCTTGAGCCAGTAGACGCGACCGCGGTCGGAAAAGCACAGGATGTGATCGTGGGTGTTGGCGATGAACAACTGGGCGATCCAGTCGTCGTCTTTCATCGAGGTGGCCTGCTTGCCGCGACCGCCACGCTTTTGCGCACGGTACTCCGACAGGGGCTGGCTCTTGACATAGCCGGTATTCGACAGCGTGACCACCATGTCGGTCGGCGCGATCAGGTCTTCGGTGTCGAGCTCGGTGGCATTGAGCTCGATCTGCGAGCGACGCGGATCCTTGTTGGGATCGGCATATTCGGCCTTGATCGACTTGAGCTCGTCGCTGATGATCGTGCTGATCCGCTCGGGGCGAGCCAGGATATCGAGCAGATCGGCGATGGTGTCCATCACCTCGCGATACTCCTGAACGATCTTGTCCTGCTCCAGTCCGGTCAGGCGCTGCAGACGCATCTGCAAAATTTCCTGGGCCTGCGTCTCGGACAGCCGATAGCCGGCGTCCGACAGACCGACCCCCGGCTCCAGGCCGAGCGGGCGAAACGCCGATGCCTCGACACCCGAACGCGTCACCATCTCGCGGGCCACACCGGGCTCCCAGGTGCGCGAGAGCAGCCGCTCCTTGGCCACCGGCGGCGTGGGCGAGGCCTTGATCAGCTCGATCATCTCGTCGACATTGGCCACCGCCACAGCGAGGCCCTCAAGCACATGGCCGCGATCGCGGGCCTTGCGCAAGTCGTAGACCGTGCGCCGTGTGACCACCTCGCGCCGATGCGACAAAAACGCCTCGATCATCTGCTTGAGATTGAGCAGGCGCGGCTGGCCATCGACCAGCGCCACCATGTTCATCCCGAAGGTGTCCTGCAGCGAGGTCTGCTTGTAGAGGTTGTTGAGCACCACCTCGGGCACTTCGCCGCGCTTGAGCTCGATCACCACGCGCATGCCCGACTTGTCGGACTCGTCGCGGATATCAGAGATGCCCTCGATCTTTTTCTCGTTGACCAGCTCGGCGATCCGTTCCTGAAGAACGCGCTTGTTCACCTGGAAGGGCAACTCGTCGACGATGATCGCGGTGCGGGTGCCGCGGTCGTAATCTTCGAAGTGAGTACGGGCACGGATGACGATCCGGCCCCGCCCGGTGCGATAGCCGTCGCGAACGCCATTGACGCCATAGATGATGCCGGCGGTGGGGAAATCGGGTGCAGGAATCAGCTCGATCAACTCGTCCACGGTCGATTCGGGCCGGCGCAGCAGCAGCAGACAACCCTCGATCACCTCGCTCAGATTGTGCGGCGGGATGTTGGTGGCCATACCGACCGCAATGCCCGAGCTGCCATTGATCAGCAGATTGGGAATGCGCGCCGGCAGCAGCAGCGGTTCGCGTTCGGAACCATCGTAGTTGGGGCCGAAATCGACGGTGTCCTTGTCGATGTCGGCCAGCAACTCATGCGCGATCTTCGACAGCCGGATCTCGGTGTAACGCATTGCCGCAGCATTGTCGCCATCGACCGAGCCGAAATTGCCCTGACCGTCGACCAGCAGGTAGCGCAGCGAAAAATCCTGCGCCATCCGGACGATGGTGTCGTAGACCGACTGGTCGCCGTGAGGATGGTATTTACCGATGACGTCGCCGACGATACGGGCAGACTTCTTGTAGGGCCGATTCCAGTCGTTGTTGAGTTCGTGCATGGCAAACAGCACTCGCCGATGAACCGGCTTGAGTCCGTCACGCACATCCGGCAAGGCCCGACCGACGATCACGCTCATCGCGTAATCAAGGTAGGAGCGCCGCATTTCCTCTTCGAGGCTGATAGGCAGGGTTTCTTTTGCGAACTGATCCATGAAGAGGGCGGCGCTTTTTCCGGTAAATCTTTGAATTTTAATCCAATCTCGGCAAGTGTGCTGTAATCGACCGCGCCATCAGCCTGCTGCCCCTGCGCCATGACCCCGCCTGCCGAATTGCACGTCGTCCTGACACCGCGCTGGATCGCGCCGGTCGAACCGGCGAATACCGTTCTCACTGACCATGCCGTCGTCATCCGGGGCGACCTGATCGAAGCCGTCCTGCCGCGCGACGAAGCCTTGCGCCTCTATCCGCAGGCTCGCCGAACCGACCTGCCCGATCACCTCCTGATCCCGGGACTCATCAATCTGCACAGCCATGCCGCAATGACCCTGCTGCGCGGCGCAGGCGATGACCTGCCGCTCGAGCGATGGCTTCACGAGCGCATCTGGCCGATTGAAAGCGCATTGATGTCCGAAGAATTTGTCTATGACGGCACCGTGCTCGCCTGCCGCGAGATGCTGCGCGGCGGCGTGACCACCTTCAACGACATGTATTTTTTTCCGCAGGCCACCGCGCGCGCCGCGCTCGAGATGGGTATGCGGGCCGTCCTGGGCATCCTGGTCATCGATTTTCCGAGCGCCTACGGCAGCGGCCCGGCCGACTACCTCAACAAGGGCATGGCGCTGCGCGATTCATTGCGACAAGAATCGACGATCGGATTCTGCCTCGCCCCGCACGCCCCCTATTCAGTGTCCGACGATGCCTTTCGCGAAGTCGCCAAACTCGCCGCCGAACTGCAATTGCCGGTGCATATGCATGTGCACGAAACCGCCCGCGAAATCACCGACCACATTGCCCGCTATGGCGTACGGCCCCTTGAACGCTTGGCCGCACTGGGCCTGGTTGGCCCCGAGCTCATCGCGGTCCATGCGGTGCACCTGAACGACGCCGAAATCAGGCTGCTCGCCGGGCACGGCGCCTCGGTCGCCCACTGCCCGCATTCCAACCTCAAGCTGGGCAGCGGGATTGCCCCGGTTGCCAAAATGCTCGATCAGGGCATCAACCTGGGTATCGGAACCGATGGTTCGGCGAGCAACAACCGCCTGGACATGCTGCTGGAGATGCGTACAGCGTCCCTTCTGGCCAAAGGGTCAAGCGCTGACGCGACCGCATTCGGCGCTCACGCCACGCTGCGCGCGGCCACGCTGTCGGCAGCGCGAGCGATTGGCTGGCACGACCGCATCGGCAGCATCGCCGCCGGAAAATCGGCCGACCTGGTCGCGATCGATCTCAGCGATATCGATCAACAGCCGGTTCACGATCCGGTCGCGCAGTTGCTCTATTGCGCCGGACGGGAGCAGGTCACCGATGTCTGGATTGGCGGACGACCTGTTGTTACGAAACGACAATTGGCGTGCACGCGAGCGCTGGAGGCCATTTCGGCCATATCTGCGCGCAGGGTCGTGTGGCACAATCGATTGAGTTTGCTTGTGCCTGATGGCGTTTAAGACGCTCATTCGCGGGTTTTTGCCTTGCGATGATTTGTTTTGGCGATCCGTGGTTTTCGGCACGAGACAGGGTCGGGGATGCTTTGCCGTCGGTCGGGGTCGGTCTGTATACTGCCCCGCAGACGTTGTAAGGCGTTGATTTTTCTGATGTGAGCCATCTCACCGAGAGGAGAAACATGAAGAATTCGGTTAAATTGAGTGCCCTGGCAGCAACGGTGCTTCTTGCTGCTTGCGCAACGGGCGGCACTGGCAAAGTTGGTGCCCCCACTCCGCAGGCACGTGCGGGTCAGTCGGGCTATTGGGTAGGTGGTGCTGGCGATAACATCGTCGTCACCGATCCCTTTAGTGATTCCAACAGTCCCTCCGGTCTGTGCTGGAGAGGCGCATTCTGGGATCCGACCAACGCTCAAAAAGGTTGCGACGAGAACCTGATTCCGAAGCCGCCGCCGCCGCCCGCTCCGGTCGTGGTGCCGCCCGCTCCCGCCCCCGCACCTCGCCCGGCTCCCGTTCCGGTCGCTCCGCCGAAGGTCGTCAGCGAGAAGGTCACTTACGCAGCCGATGCGTTCTTCGATTTCGACAAAGCCACGCTTAAGCCGGAAGGCATGGCCAAGCTTGACGAACTCGCCACGAAGATCAAAAACTTCACGCTCGAGGTTGTTATCGCCGTCGGTCACACTGACTCGGTCGGTTCCGACGCTTATAACCAGAAGCTGTCGCTGCGTCGTGCAGAAGCGGTCAAGGCTTACCTCGTCAGCAAAGGTATCGAAGCCAACCGCGTCTACACCGAAGGCAAGGGCGAGAAGCAGCCTCTGGCCGACAACAAGACGGCTGACGGTCGCGCCAAGAACCGTCGCGTCGAGATCGAAGTCGTCGGTACCCGTACCGTCAAGTAAGTCTTCGATCGAACGCTGCGCTCCTCGGAGCGCACGGTCTGAAGCCCCGCCTCGTGCGGGGCTTTTTTTTCGCTTGTACCGGCCGCCCAACGATTGCCCAGGCGGGGCCGGCGCAGCTTGCGCGTCGTCGCGAACATCCATGAGCGTCGTCGCGAACGTAGAATGGCGATCTTTCCGTTTGGTATTGATTGATGTCCACTTCTGAAACCCCGTCGTATCAGCATGAGACCGCCCCGCCAATGAAAGCCAATGCTGATGCCGCCGAAGTCGCCAAATTTCAGGCACTGGCCTCGCGCTGGTGGGATCCGGAGTCGGAGTTCAGGCCGCTGCATCAGATCAACCCCTTGCGACTCGGCTGGATAGAACGGTTGGCCGGCCCGCTGGCGGGTCGCAAGGCGGTCGACGTCGGTTGCGGCGGCGGCATCCTTGCCGAGGCGATGGCGCGCCATGGCGCGCAGGTAACCGGCATCGACCTGGCCGACAAGGCCCTGCAGGTCGCCGAATTGCACGGCCTCGAATCGGGTGTCGCAGTCCGTTATGAGCAGACTCTTGCGGAGAGCTTCGCCGAGCGCGAGCCAGGTCTTTATGACGTGGTGACCTGCATGGAAATGCTGGAGCATGTGCCCGACCCTGACTCCACCATCGCGGCCTGCGCCCGTCTGGTCAAACCGGGCGGCTGGGTCTTTTTCTCGACGCTCAATCGCAATCCAAAGGCGTTTCTGTTTGCGATCATCGGCGCCGAATACATCCTCAATTTGTTGCCGCGCGGCACGCACGAGTATGAGAAGTTCATCAAGCCGTCAGAGCTGGTGAACGCTGCGCGGCGAGCGGGCCTCGAGCAGGCAGCGATGATGGGGCTGACCTACAACCCGATCAGCCGCGAGTATCGGCTGGTCGACAACGATGTCAGCGTGAACTACCTCGTCGCGATGCGACGAGCCGCCTGAGTCGGGCTCTCGCCATGAACGCGATTGAGAAACGATCAGGCCGGCCTGCAGCAGTGTTTTTCGATCTCGATGGCACTCTGGCCGATACCGCAGCCGACCTTGCTGCCCCGGTCAACGCGATGCGGATGGCCCGTGGTCTGGCACCAATGCCGCTCGAATTGCTTCGCCCTTTCGCCTCACATGGCGCGCGAGGCCTGATCGGCCAGGGCTTGGGCATCAGCAGCGCCGATCCGGCTTATGAGGCATTGCGTCTCGATTTTCTCAGTCGCTATGAGGCGGCCATGGTGGTCCACACCCGAGTCTTCGACGGCATGACAGACGTGCTCGATGCGCTCGATGAAGCAGGCGTGCGCTGGGGGGTGGTCAGCAACAAGGTCGAGCGTTACGTCCGGCCTATCATGGCGTCACTCGGCCTGCTCGAGCGATCTGTCACAGCGATCGGAGGCGACACGACGCCATTTGCCAAGCCTCACCCCGAGCCCCTGCTCCACGCCGCGCGCCTGGCAGGCGTATCGCCCACAGACTGCATTTACATCGGCGACGATATCCGTGACATCGAAGCCGGCAAGGCCGCCGGGATGCTGACGATTGCCGCCGCCTACGGATTCTGCGGCGAAGCGCTGCCGCCCCATGAATGGGGCGCCGATGCACTGATCCGGCATCCGGCGGAGCTGCAGACCATGCTCAAGCTCGACATGACGCGCGGCTGATCCGCCAGACAGACGCCGACACAGACACGAAGGAGAATCGCCAGATGGCCCGCGCCAGCGTCGAAATGCGAGCAGCCGCCTTCAGGCAGCGCGGCGCTCTGGCGCGTGCCGCACTTTGGCTGCTGGTGGCGATTGCGGTTCTGGCAGCGCTGATTTTCGGCGGCCTGACCTGGGGGCCGAATCTGATGCGCCAGCAGATTGCGGCGAAGGTCGGCGAATTGGTCGGCCGCGAAGTGAGCATCGGACGGATCGAGGTTTCGCCGTTTTCAGGTCGACTCGTGATGACCGATCTGGTGGTGATGCGCCCCCCCGCCCCCAGACCGACCCTTGCCGTCAGGCGCCTGACGGTCGACGTCTCTGCACTGGCCTATCTGCGCGGTCGGGTGGTCGTGCGAAATGTGCAGATCGAGGATGTCAAGGCGCGTATTGTCCGGCACGCTCCCGTCGGCTTCGATATCAGCGACATCATCGAGCGCATTCAGCAGCGCCCGGCCTCTGACGGCAAGCTCGAATGGGAACTCGACCGTGTCAGCATCGACCGGGGTGCGCTCGAATTCGATGATCAATATGTCGGCAAGGTCACGCAGATCAGCGATCTGTCGCTCACGCTGCACGAACTTTCAAACCGCGCCGACCGCAAGTCAGCCCCTGCAAAGCTCGATGTACGCCTGAAGCTGGACGGCCACCCTGCCTCGCTCGACGCTGTTTCCACGCCTTTCGCGGACTCGCGGGTGCTCAAGGGTCACGCCACGCTCGCAGGCCTGCCCATCGTCAGCCTCTTGCCCTATCTGAAGTTGCCCGAAGACATCAGACCTCGCTCAGGGGCGCTTGGTTTCGAGCTGGGGGTCACACTGAATGCCGACAGTCCTGAACTGATCTCGTTGCTTGAAGTTCAGGGCAAGGTCGGCCTCGATGATTTCAGCGTGATCGATGGCACCGGTCACGAGCGGGCGTCGGCTGCCTCCCTTGCGCTCGCACTCGAACCATCGAAGCCGCTGGGCGGCGCGCTCCATGTGTCATCGATCGCGCTGGATCGTCCGCGGCTGAGCCTGGGTCGGCAGGCCGACGGCACACTGCAGTGGCCCGCGCCGCTTGCCGTTGGCAAGCCCGGCCATGACGCCAGCGCCGCGACGCACAAGCCACTGTCAGGACCGAAATCCCTGCGTGTCGATTCGCTCAGGATCGCCGGCGGACAGATCGACTGGCAGGACGCGGCGCTCCCTGCGCCATTGACGCTTCGATTCGATCAGCTGGCGATAGCGGCCGATGCGCTAACCATTCCGGATCTGGCAAAGCCGGCAGGGGCCAACGGCAAGGCGCAACTCGAGGCAAGGCTCAATGAAGCCGCACCACTGCGCGCCGAGCTCAGCCTTGATGGGGAAAGAGGGCAGGCGGGGATTTCCCTTCAGGATCTGAACCTGCCCGGTTTTGCCGCACTCGCCGGACCGGGCCTGCGGGCAAAGCTCGAATCGGGTCGTCTCGATGCGAATGCAAGGCTTGCCTGGGACAGCGCCGCCCCCTCCTGGTCGATGAAGGATGGCTCGGTGACCCTGTCCGACCTGAAGCTGAGTCACGACCGCCAGCCACCGGCAACCATCGGCAAGCTGACGGTTCGTGATGTCTCGGCCGATTCGGTGGCACGGCATCTTGAATTGGGCTCGGTCGTACTCGAGCGATCGAACCTGTCTGTGCGCCGCGCCAGCAACGGCCGCTTCAATCTGCAGGACTGGTATGTGCCGCCTGCACCACGCGCTGGCGCCTCGACCAGCGCTGCCGCCGGCGCCGCGACGTCGACCCCCTGGACGCTGCTCGCCAGAAGCGTCGAGGTCGATCGGCTTGACCTTGACTATGCTGACTCGCTGGTCGATCGTGAACGCCGACTGCCTCGCCTGACACTCAATGCCAAGGCCAGCTCGGTGACGCTGGACCCCTCGAAGTCGGCGAGTTTCGATGCGACCGCCACCTTCATCGACGGCGCACGACTGAGTGCCCGCGGAACCATGCGACCGGCTCCGCTCGACGTTGACGCACAGGTGCAGGTGCGCCGCGCATCGCTGACGTATGTCGATCCTTATGTCGACCCCTATCTGAATCTGACGATCGCCCGCGGTCAGCTCTGGAGCACCGGCAGAGTTCGCCTGAGCGCAACGCCGAGTGGCGAACTCTCGCGAATCGGATTCGACGGCGAAGTCTCGTTGAATGATTTCAGCGCGCTCGACAAGGTCTCGAGTGACGACTTCCTGCGATGGTCGGCACTGGTGACACCCAGCTTGAAAGTCGACTGGCGGCCCGCACGCCCGAACGACAGCCTGATCGAGCTCGGTGATGTCGCGGTTGTCGATTTCTATGCCCGCGTCATCCTGTCGTCAGAAGGGCGACTGAATCTGAGCGATATGGTGGTCGACCGGAAAAACGTCGCTGCGCCGATTTCGCTCACGACTGCCCAGCCCGATCTCGGCAAGCCTGCAGACGCGCCGGAGTCGACCGGGACAACCAGCATGCCCTCGGCAACCCCTGTCACCCGAACCATCGACAGGAAGCCCGCAGGCGCCGCATCTGCCTCGCCGCAGCCCACGCTGCGTCTCGGGCCCATCCGTGTCGCCGGCGGCAACATCAACTTCACCGACAATTTCATCAAGCCCAACTACTCGGCCAATCTCACACAGCTCAATGGATCAATCGATGCGATTGCCAGCGATCGCAAAGAACCCTCTGAAGTGGCTGTGAGTGGCCGGGTCGATGACGACGCGCCGCTCGAGATCACCGGCAAGTTCCAGCCTTTGCCGCCTGACCGACTGATCGACCTGCGCGCGGTGGCCAGCGGCTTCGATCTGCCCAAGATCAGCCCCTACTCGGGTCGCTGGGCCGGCTACTCGATCGAAAAAGGCAAGTTGAGCGCCGACGTGCGCTACCGCATCGAGGGCGACACGCTGCAGGCAACGAACAAGCTGGTGATCAATCAGCTGACCTTCGGCCCAAAGGTCGACAGTCCGACCGCATCGAAGCTGCCGGTGCTGCTTGCGGTCTCACTGCTCAAGGATCGCAACGGCAATATCGACCTCGACCTGCCGATCTCGGGCAGCCTGTCCGACCCGCAATTTTCGGTCGGCGGACTGATCTGGAAGGTGATCGGCAACCTGATTGTGAAAATCGTGACCTCGCCCTTCAGCTTCCTGGCCTCGCTTGGCAATAGCGCGACCAATGACATCAGCTACATCGATTTCGCACCGGGCACCTCGACACTCGATGATGAAGATCGCAATCGGCTCGATGTACTGGCCAAGGGGCTGACCGAACGCCCGGCGCTCTCACTCGAGATCGCCGGCTATGGCGACGAAACCGGCGACCGGATCGGCATGCAGCAGGCGCGTCTGGAGCAAACACTGCGCGCGCTCAAGTTTGCAGAGCTGCGTCGCGCCAACCGCACCGCAGATCTGCCGCCGATCGACACGATCAAAGTCGATCCGACCGAGCGCCCTGCCCTGCTCGAGCGAGCCTGGCGCAATGCCAAGCTCAACCCGTCGGTGTTCACCAAGGCTCCGCCGCCAGAGGTCCTCGAAGCACAGCTGCTCGAGCATGAAGTGATCACGCCGGCCGACCTCAAGCAGGTCGCCCAGTTGCGCGCGCAATCGGCGCGCGATTACCTGCGTGACGGTAAAGCCATCTCGCACGACCGCCTGTACCTGATGGCCCCGCGCCTGCCGGGGCCAGACGACAAGCTGCCACCGGCGCGTGTCAGTTTCGAGGTGAAGTAGGGCAACAAGGTCTATACTGGATTGTTCTAGACCGGGGCCGACCTGGTTTCGACGTGGGTAGTGAAGCGTTTCAGTGCATGCCGAGGACTCTCGTAACCTCGTAAATCCTTCGAGAAAACTTCAAACGCCAACGACGAGCGTTTCGCTCTGGCCGCTTAAGGCCTAAGCCGCTGCACCGGGTTGCCGATGGCCCGGGTCCCGCAAGGGACTGCAGTGTCATTCACATCGGATCGCGTCTCGGCGGGCCACTTGTCGAGACGCTAAAAAATAGGTGGCTGGTCGTTGCCTGAGCCTGCCTGTCGGCATGGGCAATGACGAGACAAAAATTGACATGGCTAAGCATGTAGATCGGTTAGGCAGATGACTTGCGGACGCGGGTTCGATTCCCGCCGGCTCCACCATTTACAAGGGCCCGGATGATCTCCGGGCCCTTTTTTCGCCTGAGGCCCCGGCACCGTTGCGGCAGTCAGACTTAGGCCAGCCGCAAGCGATCAGCCGTCTCAGGATGCTCATTGAAGACGTCATTGAAGCAAGCGCTCAAGCATTGACTGGCGGGATAAGCGCTGCACCGCATCGGCCAGCGCCATCCCCGGCAATGACACCAGCAGGCAATAGACCATGTCCTTTCTCGCTTTTCTGATCGCCGCGCTTGTTCTGGCCATCACGCCCGGCCCGGGCATTGCTTACGTGGTGGCGCGCACGGTGGCGGGAGGCCGTGCCGAGGGGCTGGCCTCCTGTGTGGGCACCGGGATCGGCGGACTGCTCCATGTCGTTGCTGCGGCAGCGGGCTTGTCGCTCCTGGTCGCGCAGTCGGCTGTGGCCTTCAACCTGATCAAGATCCTGGGAGCGGCCTATCTGGTTTATCTGGGCCTGCGCATGCTGCTGCGCAGGCACTCGCCAATCAAGATGGCGTCGGTCGAGTCTGCCGGTGCGCGCAAGGCCTTGTTCGAGGGCGTCCTGGTCGAGGCGATGAACGTCAAGACTGCATTGTTCTTTCTCGCCTTCCTGCCTCAGTTCACAGACCCGCAAGAGGCCCTGGTGCCGCAGCTTGTGGTGATGGGCAGCCTGTGCGTCATGCTCAACACGCTCGCCGATATCGCGGCTGTCCTGGCCGCGCATCGGCTGCTCGCTTCAGGCCCTGCCCGCGCCGCGCGCGAACGCTGGATGACGCAGGCGTGCGGCGTCACGATGCTGGGGCTGGGTGCCTTTCTGGCGCTCACCCGTCGCGATTGATCGCAGTCTGCTCAAACGGTCGGGAATCGCCGATGAGGTGGCGTGCAAGCATGTCCTAATGCCTCGCCGCTGCAACATCATTGACGCGATAATCGCAGACCTCGACCTATCGGCTGCGATTCATCGTCCCTCATGCCTGACAGCCAAGCCGTCAATCTCCAGCGTCGCAATCGGCTGGTCAACGCTCTGATGGCTCTGATCGCGGGCTTCATGGTGCGCG